>JBIPNL010000074.1:0-5906 GCA_044373255.1 Candidatus Planktophila sp.
GAGATTGCATAGTTCAAAAAGGTATTTCCGAAGGCAATGCCCATAGTGTCGGTGAGGGTCAAAATCACAGCGACAATCACACCTGTCAGAGTCTGTGCAATCAGTCGTGGCCACGGTTGCAGCCCTTTGAGATCATCAATAAGTCCCATGATTGAGATGGCAATTGCTGGAACTAACACAAAGCTGGCTAGTCGAAAATTCTCCATCGAGAAATCTTCGGCCAATAGCGCAGCGTATGAAGCGCCAACCACACCGATTGCAATTGCGACTCCGCCCAAATACGGAACTGGCTCTTTCTGCAATTTACGTTCTAGATTTGGTGCATCAACTGCGCCGACAGTGATTGCAATCTTTCGCATGATTGGTGTGAGGATGCCGACCAAAACCAAGGTGAGCGCGCCTAGTAAAAGGTACTTGCCGAAAGAAATGTCACTCATAAGAAATCAGTTGCCTATTGAGCCTTAAAGTAATTTGCACGCAAGTCATCAACTTCTGATTTGCGATAGCGGCGATGTCCACCGAGTGTTCTAATCGATGTAAGTTTTCCAGCTTTGGCCCAACGTGTAACAGTTTTAGGATCAACTCCAAAGAGATCTGCCACTTCGCGGGGAGTAAGAAGAACTTCCGCATCTGGCAGACGGCTCATGCGCTCTCCTCTAATAAAAAATTCTAACGGTGGGGCAGATGTGTCCGATTTGCCCCGCAATGCACCGAAGTATTCCTGCTATTTGGGGGTCTTGGCAAGGTGTAGCTATCGCTAAATACTCGTCTCGAATGCCTGAACTGCGCGCCAACGTCTGACTAAGCGTTCATATCCACCGCCTGCGATCTGACCATCGCCTTGGGCCAGGCCATCGAGTGAGAGAAGTACATCTTCAATCGATGTATCTGCAACGAGACCTTCTTGGCCATCGGCGGTGAGGGCTGCTGAAAGATATCCGGCTAGCCCGCCGTAATCGAGTTCGACCAGTGATTCTGGGTGAAAGATTTCAAGCCACTCTAGAAGATTTTCAATCTCTTCTTCAACTGGGCCGACACCGAACGCGCCTTCGACAGTTTCGTGCGCTTTCTTAGTGCGGGCTTTCGCCTGAGCAATTGTTGTGCGTGCTCGAGAAAATGGTCCGTGCTGATCACTGCCGATCTCGCGTTCATTTGGTGTAAAAATTGAAAACCACCGCGGTGGAATTATCCACGTTTCACTTAAGGTGTGCGGAACGCGTTCGTCGATGAAATCCATTCCACTTGTGATTACTTCTTCTAGCGCAGGAGAAATAAAAAAATGCGATAACGGTGGCGGAAACTGTCCTTTGAAACTTTCAAGTGCTGCCCAACAACGCGTGGCAGTTGACCAAGGCGAGATGTAGCGAGCGCCATCGAGATCGATAATGTGTACACCATCTGGGCGCGCATTAGGTGGTTGCGGAAAAATCATCCGCTCGAGTGCAAGACGTTGTTCTTCTTCGCGAGAGTTATCTTGTGCCGGCAATGATTGCCAACGCAAACGATCAACGGGATCAAATGCTTCGAGTGGTTCAAATACGCGCAGTGATGCAACGTAGGGAGTTGGATACATGTGAATACGCGCTAGTTACGCACGTGGGATGTAATTGCCTTCGGCGAAGGGATCCTCGTCTTCACGGTTCTCACTCTTTGGGGCATCGCCATGGAGCTCTTTGGCTAGACGATCAAGATCCATCTCTTGTGAGTTGTACTTAAGATCGCGGGCGACTTTAGTTTGTTTCGCTTTTGCACGGCCTCTACCCATGGGGCGGCCTCCTTACCAATAGCTCACTGTGTGGGCACACTTTAGCGCGATTGGTACTTCCCGGCCAAAACACTCGATCCGGGCATAGTCAAGAGGGATGCCGGCTCAATCTGGCCGGCGACCCAGGCTTTCATGCCACGGGCAGCAAGGGATGCGATAGTCAGATCGGCAACTTCAGGGGCGACGATGGCGACCATACCGATGCCGGCGTTCCAGGTGCGCTCAAGATCGGACTGTGGGACTTGGGCCAGTGCTGCCAAATATGACATCTCTTGTGGAAGTGACCAGGTAGCACGGTCATAGGTTGCAACCAGGCCATGTGGAATAACGCGGGCGGTGTTATCGGCAAGTCCTCCACCTGTGATGTGAGAAAAAGTGCGCAGATTTTCTTTGAGGGTGCGGATAAGTGCCAAGCAATCGAGCGCGTAAATCTCAGTCGGAGTGATGAGAACTTCGCCCAAGCTACGACCTAAATCAGTAACGTTTTTATTGATATCAATTTTCTGCGTAGCGATGATGTGGCGCACAAGTGAGAATCCATTTGCGTGAATTCCCGATGACGGCATGGCGATCAGAACATCTCCTGCCTTCACGCGATCTGCGCCAAGTTGCAGGTGAGCATCAACGACACCGGTGGCAGCACCGGCAATGTCGAACTCATCTTCTTCCATAAGTCCTGGGTGCTCTGCCGTCTCACCGCCGACTAGTGCGGTTCCCGCTTTTTCACATCCGCGCGCGATTCCGCCAACAATTGCAGCAATGCGTTCTGGGATAACTTTTCCTACTGCAATGTAATCGGTCATAAAAAGTGGCTCTGCGCCACAGACAACTAAGTCATCAACAACCATGGCAACTAGATCTTCACCGATCGTGTCGTACTTGCCTAGCATGCGAGCAATCTCTGTCTTTGTGCCAACGCCATCCGTTGATGTTGCAAGCAGTGGTCGTTGCATCGACTTCATCGCACTTGCATCAAAGAGTCCGGCGAATCCGCCGATGCCACCCATTACTTCTTTCCGAGATGCCTTAGCAATCGAAGCCTTCATCAATTCAACGGCGCGATCACCGGCATCGATATCTACGCCAGCATCTTTATATGTGCTCATGGGTTCTGGTCCAATATCTCAAGACGCAACTTACCTTCTGATAAATCTGTCGGGATTTTAATCGGATATTGCCCTGTAAAACAGGCGGTACAGAGCTTATCGCCAGCAATGTGGGTGGCTTCGATCAGCCCTTCAGGGCTTACATAATCGAGTGAATCAGCACCGATTGATCTGCGAATCTCTTCGATCTCTAGACCGCTAGCAATTAATTCAGCGCGAGTTGCAAAATCAATACCGTAGAAACATGGCCACTTCACAGGTGGGCTTGAAATGCGCACGTGAATTTCGAGTGCGCCGGCCTCACGCAACATACGAACAATTGCGCGCTGGGTGTTGCCACGCACAATTGAATCATCGACAACAACGATGCGCTTGCCCTCAATGATTTCGCGAAGTGGATTGAGCTTTAAGCGAATTCCTAATTGGCGGATTGTCTGTGAAGGTTGGATAAATGTTCGTCCCACATATGAATTCTTAACAAAACCAAGTCCGTATGGAATCCCAGATTCTTGAGCGAATCCGATCGCAGCTGGTGTTCCTGATTCAGGGACAGGTATAACAAGATCAGCAATCGCAGGTGCTTCTATCGCAAGTCGCTTTCCGATCCGGACGCGAGTTGCATGCACGCTCTGGCCAGCTATAGATGTATCTGGGCGAGCAAGGTAAACATATTCAAAGATGCAGCCCTTAGGTTCTGGCACCGCCCACATCTGTGAACGAATTCCATCTTCATCAATTGCGAGAAATTCTCCTGGCTCGACTTCGCGGACAAATGCGGCACCGACAATATCCAGGGCTGCAGATTCGGATGCAACTACCCAACCGCGTTCGAGTTTTCCGATCACAAGTGGTCTTACACCGTGGCGATCGCGCGCTGCATAGAGAGTGCGCTCATCCATAAAGACTAAAGAGAATGCACCTTCAAGTAGCGGTAGAACAGCAAGAGCGCTTGCCTCAACGTTCTTCTCATCTTGTAGGCCAATGAGCGCTGTCATTATTTCGGTATCTGTCGTGGCACCACGTTCGTTTTTAACAGGCGGCTCTAGTTTTGCGACCATCTCGGCGAGGTCACCGGTATTGGTGAGATTTCCATTGTGAGCTAAAGCCAGCGTGCCGTACTGCGTTGGTCGCAGGGTTGGCTGGGCGTTAACCCAAGTGCTTGAACCAGTGGTGCTGTATCGGCAGTGGCCGATCGCAAGGTTTCCGGGAAGTGTTGCAAGATCAGATTCGGTAAAGACTTGTGAGACAAGGCCCATATCTTTAAAGATAACAATGCGTTCGCCATCAGAGGTTGCGATACCCGCTGATTCAGTCCCGCGATGTTGCAATGCATAGAGACCGTAGAAGGTGAGCTTTGCGACCTCTTCATCAGGTGCCCATACGCCAAAGACACCACATGCATCTTGTGGTCCTTTATCTTCGCCCGGGTAATTGTGATTGAGCAATCCATCTGCACGTCTACTCATGGCGTCATCCCTTTTTCAAATGGAAGGAGGTGGGATAAATCTGCACGAGCACCTGATGCGTTGATCAATCCATCACCTAGCGCTGCTGACCACGAAAGCTCTCCGTTGACAAGTGCTAGCCAGGTATCAGCTTTCATCTCAATCACATTAGCTGGGGTGCCGCGAGTATGTGTTGGTCCATCACCGCATTGCACTGCGGCATATGGTGGAATGCGAACTTCGATTGCGCGACCCGGTGCCCGACGAACTAATTCAGCTAAGGACGTCTTCACGTTTTCTAGAATTACAGGATCGCGCATATCTATCCAAACAACTTTTCAAAGGTAGCCGTATGAGCTCTGCGCAACTCTTCGAGCGAAATTGATGTCTCATTAACAGCGAGAGCATCTCCACCTGTGACACCAAGATATGTCAGTGGAATATCTCCAGCAGCTTTCTTCAGGGAATCAACTTTTCCAGGTTCTACTGCAACGACAACGCGACCAGGGGTTTCAACAAAGAGGGTTACTCCAGGATTATCTACAGTAATTGTTGCACCGGTGTGATGACGTAAGACCATCTCGGTGATTGTTGCCGTGAGGCCGCCCTGACTGAGATCGTGTGCTGCGCTAAAAATCTTCTCGGTACGCCCCTTGACCAACAGCTCAATAAGGCGCATTTCACGCTGTAAATCTGCCTTGGGCGCCTGTCCCCCACGCATCTTGTGAAGATATGCCCATTCAGAGCCTGACATATTGCTATCACTTGCTCCAATCAAATAGAGATCAAGTCCAGCACGGTCAAAACTCATTGGTGTACGAGTGCGTACATCATCAATCACACCGAGAACTCCGATGACAGGAGTTGGCAAGATCGCAACGTCACCAGTCTGGTTGTAGAAGGATACGTTGCCGCCTGTCACAGGTAGACCCATCTCAAGACATCCATCTGCTAATCCGCGAACTGTTTCAGCAAATTGCCACATCACACCTGGATCCTCTGGTGAACCAAAGTTAAGACAATTTGTTACTGCAAGTGGCTTAGCGCCTGCTGTTGCAATATTTCGCGATGCTTCTGCAAGTGCTAACTTCGCGCCTTCATAAGGATTGAGATACGACCAATTTGCATTGGCATCTGTTGCTACAGCAACGCCAAGGTGTGTCTTCTCATCGATGCGGACCATGCCAGAGTCATCTGGCTGTGATTGCACAGTATTACCTTGGACATATCGATCATATTGATTAGTGACCCAGCTCTTATCTGCCAAGTTTGGAGTTGCTGCCATCTGCAAGATTGCAGCTTTAATTTCTGCTGGAGTTTTGGGAACAGGAGGTGAAATAACTTCGGCGTTGACTCGTGCAATATATGCCGGCTCTGCCAGTGGTCTGGAGTAGACCGGGCCATCATGTGCCACGGTGCGCGGCGGAACATCGACAATAAGTTCTCCATGCCAGGTAATTTCAAGGTGATCACCATCGGTGACTTCACCAATAACTGTGACCGTCACATCCCATTTCTTGCAGATCTCAAGAAAGCGGTCAATCTTTCCTGGTTCAACAATGGCGCACATACGTTCTTGTGATTCGGACA
>JBIPNL010000075.1:0-5879 GCA_044373255.1 Candidatus Planktophila sp.
TCCTTCAATGTCAGATCTGGCGTCAAGCTGCAGAGAATGTTGCAGAGTCACTGACTAAGGGAATGCGCGTCATTCTCTCTGGTCGACTCAAGCAACGTTCATACGAAACAAAAGAGGGCGAAAAGCGCACAGTGTTTGAGGTAGAAGTAGATGAAGTAGGTCCATCACTCCGTAATGCAACCGCGAAGGTCACACGTACCCAGCGCGCAGGCGGAACCGGTGGATTTGGCGCAGCACCAGCTGCTGCCGCTGATTCATTTAACGACGATCCTTGGGCTGCAGCATCACCTTCATCAGCCGGCGGCGGATGGGCAACCACCACCTCCGACGAACCTCCATTTTAAAAATTTAAATCCAACCAACCATTCCTCATGGTGATCGAAAACCGATCGCAGTGAGGGCCCGAAAAGGAGCACCACAATGGGAGCACGTAATAACCGGAACCTCAAGGAACCGAAGAACAAGGGCGCAAAAGCTGCTGCCCTCAATAAGAAGTTCAAGAAGAAGCCTTGCAGCTTCTGTCGTGACAAGGTCAGCTATATCGATTACAAAGATATCGCAACCCTTCGCAAGTACATCTCTGATCGCGGCAAGATCCGCGCTCGCCGTGTTACTGGCGCATGCACACAACACCAACGCTCGATTGCAACTGCTGTAAAGAACAGCCGTGAAGTTGCACTCTTGCCTTACACATCGACAGCGCGCTAAGGGGGTAGCCAATAATGAAACTTATTCTTACTCGCGAAGTAACAAAGCTCGGTAACGCAGGTGATGTTGTCACTGTTAAAGATGGTTATGCCCGCAACTTCCTACTTCCACGTGGTGTAGCAATTGCATGGTCACTTGGTGGCGAGAAGCAGATCGAGGGAATTCGTCGCGCACGCGCTGCACGCGAAGTCCGCGATATCGATCACGCTAAGGAGATCAAGGCAGCCCTTGAAAAGGCAACTATCTCTATCCCAGTAAAGGTCGGAGCAAATGGCCGTCTCTTTGGATCAGTAACCGATAAAGATATTGCAGCAGCAATTAAGGCTGCAGCTGGTACAGATATTGATCGACACAGCATCAAAACTGCTGGACATATCAAGAAGACCGGCACACATGCAGTGAAGGTTTCACTTGCTCATGCAGTAGTTGCCAGCGTCAACGTATCGGTAGTCGCCGCGAAGTAACTGCTCAATACATTAAGTGAAAGACCCCTTGCGATCGCAAGGGGTCTTTCTCATTATGCAAGATGAGGAAAACTTTCTTTTATTTCACCCTGTGGAGGACGGATCCGGCGTTGAACAGCACTTTTAAGACTCTGTTCACCGAAACGCTCTACTTACCCACACCTTATACACAGCCGTCCACAGGTAAAGGGTGGGTTATCCACCCCCTTATGCACACCTTCTCCACACGAGCATCTCTGTTTTCTCGCTCTACCCCAGCTCTTACACCTACCTTTCACCCCTAGGCCTCTCATAAGAGATGTCAGTACCTGATGGGAGGGTGTGCATTGTGAGCATCGCAGAACTCCCTAATAACTCAAGTCGCTCCTTCTCCACTGTGGGCGCTGACTTTGAGCGCACACCACCGCAAGATCTCATTGCAGAACAATCTGTACTTGGCGCAATGATGTTATCGAAAGATGCAATTGCAGATGTGATTGAAGTAATCCGCGAAAGAGATTTCTATCGACCTGCACACGAACTTATCTTTGATGCAATTCTTGATCTCTATGGACGCGGCGAACCAGCTGATGCAATTACCGTCTCTGCCGAACTAACAAAGCGCGGAGATATTGCACGTGCCGGCGGTGCACCATATCTACATACGCTGATCTCATCAGTGCCTACTGCTGCAAATGGTGGTTACTACGCAAAAATTATTTTGGAACATGCAATTATGCGTCGCTTGATCGAAGCGGGAACAAAGATTGTTCAACTTGGATATAACGGCGAAGGCGAAGTTGATGACGCAGTTGATCAAGCGCAAGCTGAGGTCTATGCCGTAACAGAGCGACGCTCATCAGAGGATTACGTCCAGCTTTCAACAATTTTGCCACAAGCGTTAGATGAGATTGAAGCAATCGCAAAGGGCGGCGGCGTTGAAGGTGTAAAGACTGGTTTCCGCGATCTCGATCTACTCACACACGGTTTGCACCCCGGAAATATGATTGTCCTTGCAGCACGTCCTGCGGTTGGAAAGTCAACGCTCGGTCTTGATATTGCACGCCATGCATCAATTCACGAGAATAAAACTTCTGTGATCTTCTCTCTGGAAATGTCGAAATCTGAAATCACGATGCGTATGTTGTCGGCTGAGGCGCGCGTAGGACTGAACAGCATTCGTTCAGGACAACTTAGCGATGATGATTGGGCAAAGTTAGCTCGCCGTATGGGCGAAATCTCCGATGCCCCACTCTTTATCGATGATTCACCTAACCTTTCGATGATGGAGATTCGCGCAAAAGCGCGCCGCCTCAAGCAACGCCATAACCTGCAGCTTGTTGTGATCGATTACCTGCAGCTGATGACATCAGGTAAGCGAGTAGAAAATCGCCAACAAGAGGTCTCTGAATTCTCTCGCCAACTTAAATTGATGGCGAAAGAGCTCGATGTTCCAGTGATTGCAATCTCACAGCTCAATCGTGGTCCTGAGCAGCGTACAAATAAGGTGCCGATGCTCTCTGACTTACGTGAATCTGGATCGATTGAACAAGATGCTGACGTCGTTATCTTGCTACACCGCGAAGATATGTATGACTCACAGAATCGCCAAGGCGAGGCAGATCTCATTGTTGCAAAGCACCGTAACGGCCCTACCCGAACAATTACCGTAACAGCGCAACTTCACTTTGCGCGCTTTACCGATATGGCATCTAACCCAGGATCAGGACGCGACTTCACCTCATCACAACCATCAGATTTTGAACAACCATCATCACCTGGTGATGGTGGATGGAACGAATAGTTATTGAGCGCTCGTCGCCGCAATCTTTGCTTTATCTGCAATGTAAATACCAACAAGGACAATCGCAGCGCCACTTAATTGAATAGGCGCCCAACTTTGTGCAAGCCATACCCAAGCAAAGGCTCCGGCAAGAACCGGCTCCAGCATTCCCATCACACTTGCAGTCGATGGTGCCATTCTCCGCAGGCCACCAATGACAAAGAGATAAGGAACGATTGTTCCCATCACGATAATCCAGGCGATTAATACCCACCCAGGAAGAAACGTTCCATCAAAAACTCCTTGCAGATTCATCTTCATCGTAAAGATTTCAAATGGGAATTGCCAGACCGGCATAACAAGAACCCATGTAAGACCGGCCATGCCTAGACCCCAGACCGTCATTGATTGTGCAGATCGTGTCTGGCCGACTTTGGAACCAACGAGAAAGTAAACAGCGAGTGCAAAGGCAGATAGAAGTGCTCCAATAATTCCGAGCAGATCAAAGATGAGACCATCCCACACCTTTGCAATAAAGATCAGACCAAGGAATGAGAGTGCGATACCGCTCCACATAGCTCGCGGCACATCTTTCTTCTGCACAAACTTAATCCATAGAACAATCCAGATAGGTGCGGTGAATTCGATAATCAGGACAAGGCTTAAAGGGACACCGCGCTGAATTCCGAGAAAATAACCGGCCTGTACCGCAGCAAAACCAATAATGCCTAAGAGAATGAGGGTGGGAATCTCCTGTCGAGTCGCACCAAGTGATTTTCTATCTCGCAACAGAACGAGAAGAAATATAAGTGTAAAAGCGCCAATGCAGCGAACTTGGGTGAGGCGAAACGGTGACAAATGGTCTAAGACCACCGTCGAAATCACTCCGTTAAAGGAGAAGAAGAGCGCACCTAAAATCAGGTAAATCTCACCACGGAAGCGATTAAGCATTCCGCAAGAGTATCTGATTAGAAAGCGTTCTCTGAAATCTCCATGATCGCACTATCTGTGGCTTCAACGATCTTTCGATCTGCTGTGATGTGTGGAAGGTAATTGGCGACAAAGAAGTGAGCCGATGCAATCTTTCCTTCATAGAAAGCAGCATCTTTTCCTGCACCCTCTGCAATTTTTGCAGATGCGATATCAGCTTGGCGCAGTAAGAGCCACGCGGTGATGATGTCACCGACTGCCATCAGTACGCGAGAAGTATTAAGACCCACCTTGTAAATCTCATCGGCCTTTTCTTGTGATGCCATCGCATGGCCGACAAGAACTCCGACCATGCCTTGCAGATCACCAAGTGCTTTAAGGAGAGCCTGCTTCTGTACATCATGTACGCCACCAGTTGCAGCAAAAGCGCCAATTTCTTTTCCAAGAAGTCCCAACGCCATTCCGCCATCTTTTACAACTTTACGGAAGAAGAAATCCAAACCTTGAATTGCCGTTGTTCCTTCATACAAGGTATCGATCTTGGCATCGCGAACATATTGCTCAATCGGCCAGTCACGAGTAAATCCGGCGCCACCAAAGGTTTGTAGCGATTCGGTTCCTAGTAGCGTCCATGATTTCTCAGAACCAAAACCTTTAACCACAGGAAGCAAGAGATCGTTAAGCGCCTCCATCTTGGCTAACTTATCTTCATCGCCAGCCTGGCGTGCAAGCTCGATCTCATCTTGAATTGATGCGGTGTAGAGAACAAGTGCGCGCATGCCTTCTGAGTAAGACTTCTGCACCATCAGCGAACGACGCACATCTGGGTGGTGAATAATGCTGACGCGAGGTGAGGCTTTATCGTTCATCACCTTCATATCTCCACCTTGAATACGCTGTTTGGCATAGAGCAAAGCTTGTTGGTATCCGGCAGAGAGGGTTGCAATCGCCTTCGTTCCCACCATCATGCGGGCAAATTCAATAACCTTAAACATCTGCGCGATACCTTGGTGAACATCGCCCAAAAGATATCCAACAGCTGGTTCTTTCTCTCCTAAATTAACTTCACATGTCGCCGAAACATTAAGGCCCATTTTATCTTCGAGCGCCGTTACATAAACCCCATTGCGCTTTCCTAGCTCGCCAGTTTCAAAATCAAACATGAACTTCGGAATCAAGAAGAGTGAGAGACCCTTTGTTCCTGGTCCGCCACCTTCACGGCGTGCAAGCACAAAGTGAACGATGTTGTCGTAGAAATCAGCGTCACCTGATGTGATGTAACGCTTTGTTCCGGTGATGTGCCATGTTCCATCTGGTTGCTCGACAGCCTTACTGCGACCGGCACCAACATCAGAGCCTGCATCAGGTTCGGTTAACTGCATCGTCGCACCCCAGTGACGGTCAACCATGAGCTTTGCAATTTTCTTCTGTTCATCAGTGCCAAGAAGATGTGCAACATGTGCAAAGGCATAACCAGATGCGTAGATATGAATTGCAGGATTTGATCCAAGAACCATTTCGGCAATTGCCCAACGAACAGATGGTGGAATTTTTAGGCCGCCAAGTTCTACCGGCGCATCAACGCGCCACCATTCACCATCAATATAAGATTTGTATGATTTTTTAAAACTCTCTGGCAAAGTGACATTGCCCGTCTCTTTATTAAGTTCGGCCCCAATGCGATCACCCTCAACAAAAGAATCTGCGAGATCGTTCTCGCACATACGCTTTACTTCTTCAAGCATGCCCACAGCAGTCTCGCGGTCGATATCTGAATATAAAGAAGTTCCAAGAACTTTCTCTCGACCCAAGAGATCAAAGAGGCAGAATTCGATGTCGCGGAGGTTGGCTATGTAATGTCCCATGGCGATATGGTGCTACCCGCCAGTAACTTATGCAAGTTGTGGCTTCTAGTGATTTTTGCGCCGTGGGAGATAGGCTCGCGCCGTGCTACTTAGTGATCGCGATATTCGCGCAGAGATCGAGGCCGGGCGCGTAGGCGTCGAACCCTTCCA
>JBIPNL010000076.1:0-5803 GCA_044373255.1 Candidatus Planktophila sp.
TTCCGAGCATGTCCCAAGGAAGTGGATATGCATCGTGGTCCTGCCAGGAGACGATGAGCGGGCGCATAATCTCTTGCCAGCGTGGAGCAATTCTGTAGACACCACAACCAAGAGGCGCTGACGCCCACTTGTGGAGATTACCAAACCAGAAATCTGCATCGAGTTTATCTAAATCCAAATCAAAGTTTCCAGGTGTGTGCGATGCATCAACTGCAATAGCTACGCCGTTTTCACGACAGAGCGCACTGAGTGCATCCACCGGAAAAGTACGAGCCGTAGCTGAAGTCACATGATCAACGACAAATAGTCGGGTCCGCGGGGTCAATGATTTCTTTACTAATTCAACTACTTCGTCATCTGTTGCAAGACGCGGGACGGGGACCACAACGAGTGTGCCACCGGCAGCTTCGACTGCTCGCTGAACCGCATAGATAACTGCTCCGTATTCATGATCAAGAACAATCGCCTCATCCCCTGCCTTAAATGGGAATCCGCGCATTGTTGTACTTGCAGCCTCTGTTGTATTTCGGACCAAGACAATTTGCTCTGGTTTTTGGCCTAGAAATGCCGCCACCTTGCTTCGTGCATCCTGAACTTCACTCATAGCTTGGCGCGCGAAGAACTTCACGGGATTAGATTGCACTCGATCCTGAATCTTCTTTTGCGCCTCTTGTACAACGATAGGTACGGCACCGAAAGATCCGTGGTTGCAATGGCGAACATCCTGATCCAAATTCCAAGCTGATTTATACTCTTGGAGATCAAATTCCATTACTAACCCCTCGTGCTACACGTAGTAAATTTAGTATGAATAAATTCAGAGACTACCATAGGGCTAGTATTTGCAATTACTGATCACTTACTGCGCAGTAAATGCGCAATTACTGCGCAACGATGTGAAGGAGTGGTTCACCCGCTGCAAATCTTGCGAGCTGCTCTTCCACTAACTTTCGACCGCGAGGAGTAAATGCCTCGCTATCGCCACCCACGTGAGGGGTGATAATCACATTCCGTGCACTCCACAATGGATGTCCATCTGGAAGTGGTTCCGGATCTGTGACATCCAACCCAGCAGTAATACGACCCGAGTTAAGTTCGCGAATCAGCGCTTCAGTGTCAACAACTGCCCCACGAGCGACATTGATAAGAGCGGCGCCATCTTTCATTGCAGCTAGTCGCTCTGCATTCATCAGGTGACGCGTCTGATCGGTAAGCGGAACTATCAAGATAATTACATCAAATGTAGGAAGTAAGCGATCGAAATGATCAAATGTGAGTGATCCATCGCGACCTGACTTTGAAAACGGTGTAACCGTCACTTCAAATCCCGAAAGCATCTTCATGATGGTCTTTCCAATATTTCCAAAACCAATAATTGCAATTTTTGAGTCGGACAGTGATGGCATTCGCTCATGTTGCCAATGCTGTGCCTGTTGCTGAATAGCAAAGGGAGCAAATCCACGTCGTGATGCAATTGCTAATCCCACAGCAAGCTCTGCAGTGGACGCGTCGTGCACACCTGCTGCATTACATAGCGTCACGCCCTCTGGACGAATCTTCAATACGTCATCGACGCCTGCATTTGGGGATTGAATGACCTTTAAGCTCTTCATCTGAGGAACCATTGCAATAGCCTGCGGCCCTCCCATATAACGAGGAACATAAAATTCAATCGATTCAAGATCGGCGGCAGCTGGGGCTATTCCATCTGTTGGCGCGTGGGTGATACCTGCTGGAAGATTTAGGTCATTCCACTGTGTCCATACTTTTCTCATAGATCACGTCCTTTAATAATTGGGTCCCAGTCGCCGCGCGATGAGTACGGTGTTTCATATGTTGGTTGATTAACATATCGCGAATAAGTGAAGTGCAGCGCTGCACCCGAACCTGCTGCCAGATCAATTGTTAGCCATTTTGACTTCACATCGTGGGTTGCTGAGCTGCCATCTTCGCCCACGATTGTGACAGTATCAAAGCGATTTTCTCCAAAAGTCCCCGCCTGCAAAGTAACAACGCGAGATTTGCTTGTATTGAGATTAGAGAGAAGAACGCGCATCGTCTCTGCGCTGAGCTGATCTACCATCGCAGCAACATCCTCTGGTAAACCGGGGCGTGAATTCTCGCTATCGAAGTAACGCACCTTTCCATGCTGCAATCCACCGTGTGAAATGTGCATCGGAGCGCCAAAGAGAAGCTGAGCTAGACCTTCGAAGTAGACAGGATTGAACTCTTGCCATGCGTGAATGTTGTAGCCAGGAACACGAAGATCAAGGCTGACCACAACATCTGCAGTAGTTGGATCGTAGGTATCCCAGTTACGTGGATTTCCTGTATTCGATCGCATCTTATGTAGTTGCATTGCGATGAGTTCTAGATTCGCCTTGAGAATATCGATTGGATAATTTGGCAATTTACCTTGGATAAATTCAAACCATGGCAAAGTATTTGCTATGTAATGCTTTGTATCGCGCCCGGTCAGAGAATCTTTACCTGATACACCAGGGATTGCGATCGCACTCCAATTGTTATCTCGAGGTAGCGCCATAATGCGAGCGAGATCTTCTTCTGCCATTGATGTTGTCCAGATATAGATCATGTGACGAGCAGATGGAAGGCGATAGTCGCCCCATCCTGCATCAAAATGGCGATGAGGTACCTTCACAACACCGTTATCTTCTTTACGAAGTGACCAGATCAGATCAAATTGCGAACGAGGCAGATCGAGATAGCTGTAATCGCCGGTCATCAACACTGCATTCATTGCCGCATTTGTAATTGGCTCCATGATGGTCATAAAGCCATGTGGCCAGCGCCATCCGTAATATCCGCCCCACCATTTGCCATCGTTGTACTCACCGATTTCACCAGATAATCCGATGTTATCGGGCACGATGCCATTGTTCTTATCGCGGCGATCAACCCAAGCTTTAATGTATTCAAGAGCAGTCTGCTTAGTTTTCTCATTATGTGAGTACATATACTCGTGAGCAAGCAGGGATATCACGTTGAGGTTAAGTGGAACATCACCACGATTCATGCGCTCATTCATTTTCTTGATGAGATCGTCATAGATCTCTGGGTCAGACCAGTGACAGAGCATGGTGGAGAAATCATTCTTAACTACATCTTCATACGGCGCTAAATAATCATCAAGAACTGTGCGGTGAGTCTCCCAATCTTCGTGAGTCACAACGTGACGAGGACCTTTGCTACCGGTCAGCGGTGAGAGCATCTGCTTCTTTACCGGGTCATAGTTCTTCGCCTCTTTATCTTCACCGGTATAAAAACCTGCAAAGCGAGCAGCGCGTTGGCGATCAATAAGTGAATCAGGTTTTGTCAGACCAAAGAAATAGTGGAAGAGGTATCCCTCACCGTGGTGCATCCAGTCGTAATACCCATCAAATTCACGATAGATCTGACCATACTCAGTCCATTGCAGAGTGATTGAATCCCACATCTTTCGCGCTAACTGATAAACCTCTTCGCTTCCACCGATGCTATAAAAGAGAGCCAGGTTCATAAATGCTTCATACGGATCATCAGATCCATCCATACTTGGCCATTCATCGCGCCAAATCAGTGAGCCATCACTTCGTGTATATCGGGCTACAAATTCAGGTGCGGCTGCATTGAGCTTGTCGATGATTTCTCGTTCAAGTCGAGCCCACTCTGCTGGAGCTGATGGTGTCGTAATTGATATGCGTGGATGATTTTCAGAAGACATTTCGAAATCGTATAGGATCAAATGCTTACAATCAATGGTGAAACGTGATTGCTAACTTCTTTCCAGCCTCAATGAGCCACTTCTCTGATTCACTCTTTGCAGATTCCACCGATGGGGCAAGATCGACCAACGAGATTATTGAAGGGGCATCACCATTTTTGTTGATGCCACATGCAATCATCATTGGAACGTTATTCCGTTGCGCTACATCTGCAATATATCCAACTACTTTTCCGCTAAAGCTCTGACTATCAAATGAGCCCTCACCCGTGATGACGCAATCTGTCTGCGTTATCTTCTCTTCAAGGTCAATCAGTGAGGCAATCGTATGAACACCGCTAACAATCGTGGCTCCGAGGAGAGCTGATAATCCAAATGAGACTCCCCCGGCGGCGCCGTATCCGGGCTTGTCGTCAACACCAACAAGGTTAAGGAGATGAGTTAAACCGGTATCCAGGAAATCTACCTGCCCGGCATCTGCACCCTTCTGTGGTGCAAAGACATGTGCTGCGCCGGTAATTCCAACAAGTGGAGATTGCACATCTACCAATACTTTAATGCCACGTTCTACCGATGCTATGTGAACTGGTGACACTATGGTCTCAATTTCATGAAGCTGACCACCGCCTAGGCCAACAGCTGAACCATCAGCATCTAGAAAGGTAAAGCCAAGTGCAACTAGTGCACCGGTTCCTCCATCGGTAGATGCAGACCCACCAACTGCAACAAGAATTTCTCTCACCCGATCATCATTAAGGGCTGCTTTAATTGCTTGACCCACACCAAATGAATGTGACCCGAGTGGATCTAATCTCTCAACGGTTGTGATTCCGCAGAGCGCGGCCATCTCAATCACCGCAGTATCACCATTGACCAGCAACCAGGACGATGAGTGTTCTATCCCTGTCGCACCTTGCACATGAATTGGTACTCGCACTGCGAATGCGCTTACGCTCTCAATACAATCCAAAGTTCCTTCGCCACCGTCTGCAAAGGGTGCGGATTCAATCTCATCACCACTGCGAACTTCTAGCCAACCACGAGCTAAGGCTTCGCACACTTGGCGACTTGTGGCGCTACCCTTAAAGGAGTCAGGTGCAATAAGAATTCGTGCCACAGAAACACTATAGAGGTCTGATCTAAGCTTTTGAAGGCTTAAAGGAAGCCTTTTTAATTCCAGTCTTTGGAGCAGGAGTTGGTTTGACCGACTTTATAGAAACACTCCTCTTCGGAGTTATCCCAGTAATCGTCTGCTTAATCTCTGTTGCTGTTGGGAACTTCTCATCATTGCCTCGATCAACTGCCGTGATCTTGCATTGACCATTGGAGATTCCGGTCACGCTAATCGCATACTTTCCTGTTGCCTTATTAAAGATTGCAGAGACTCGACAGACCGAAGGTGTCTGCGAGAAAATCTTGAGACCCATCGCAAGCTCTGGATCCTTAATTGCCGTTGAATCTTCCTGATCCATCAACGCTAAAGCAAATTTAAAGGGCCCCTCACCTTTGAAGGACGCAATTTTTGGAACACTAATCTTCGTTAACACTTTTTCGGGAGCGCTCTCAACAACAGGTGCAGCAACTATTTTTTCCTGCTTCTGTGTTGTTAACTCATCTGGAACCGGAACAGGGTCAGGTGTTAGCACGGGTGGAATGACAACAATCGCTGTCACGGTTTCTATCTGTGGCTTCTTCACTTCAATCACTGGTGCGGGTGCAAATACAGGTGCTGGAGCAAATACTGGCGCCGGTGCAAACACAGGCGCCGGCACAAAGATGATCACTGGTGCAGGAGGGGCGGGTGGCGTAATAACAATTGGAACTGGATCCGGTGTTGGCGTTGGAGTTGGCGTAGGAGTTGGCGTAGGTGTTGGCTCCGGATCCGGAACTCGCACATCAGGTTCCGGCGTTGGTGTTGGCGTTGGTGAAGGTTCCGGCGTTGGTGTTGGTGAAGGTTCCGGCGTTGGTGTTGGTGAAGGTTCCGGCGTTGGTGTTGGTGAAGGTTCCGGCGTTGGTGTTGGTGAAGGTTCCGGCGTTGGCGTTGGTGAAGGTTCCGGCGTTGGTGTTGGTGAAGGTTCC
>JBIPNL010000077.1:0-5707 GCA_044373255.1 Candidatus Planktophila sp.
TCTGCCCCAGTGTTAAAGACCGAGCGATAGCCCGTCAGACCCTTTTCAGTCGCGATCTCATCTGCTGCACGGTGCATGGCGGCGATAATCGTCGGAGAGATCGTCGAGATCTCGGCAGCATTTTTGGCATGCAACGTCGGAATAATCAAGACGTGGGTAGGTGCTTGCGGATTGAGGTCGTTAAAGGCGAGAACATTTTCATTTCGATACACAATCTCTGCCGGAATATCGCCCTCAATGATTTTACAGAAGATGCAAGCAGGATCGAGCGTCATGAGAAAAGGGTAACGCTTTACCAACTCTTAAGAAGTGTTTGAAGGGCGGCAAGTCCTGCAATACCTGCGTGAGCGCTACGAAATATAGGACGACCCATGAGCGCAATTTTTGCTCCGCTTGAAGTAAAGGCGGAGAGCTCTTCATCTGTAATTCCACCTTCTGGACCGATGATAATCAGCGCTTTCTTTGGCGACGATGCTGAGATTAAAGATAGTTTGCTGGTTGCACTTTCATGGAATAAAACAGCTAGATCTGTTCTTGCAATCTCATCGATCACCTCCGTTGTACTTAAAGGTCCGATAATTTCCGGAATGCGAAAGCGTCGTGCCTGCTTACTAGCCTCGCGTATGGTCACATCTAATTTCTCTAGAGTTTTATCTGCCTTTCCAATACTGCGGGCCGAATTCCAAAATACGATTCGATCAGCGCCAGCCTCGGTCAACAGCGCGGCACACTCTTTGAGGCGATCACCTTTAGGTAGCGCCTGAATAACCGTGTACTCGATAGCGAGTGGCTCTTGAAAATCTGATTCAATAACTTCGCACTCCATCGAGCGCTTACTTACCTCAATTGCCTTTACTGTTGAATAAGTCCCTTTACCATCGCTAAGCCAGAAAATTTCTCCTGGACCGGTGCGAAGAACACGTATCGCATGCAGGGCATCTTCATTATTAAATGTGTATCTCGAACCAACTACAGTTGGAAGTTCTGGGACGAAAAAGAGGGTGCGCATTAGCGGCCGAATGTATCTCTAAATTTACCTAGAAAGCTCTGGTTCTTATCTTTTGTATGTGATTCACCGACTACCTCACCACGAGATTTAGCAAACTCTTTGAGGAGTTTCTCCTGCTCGCGCGAAAGCTTGGTTGGTGTCATTACAACTATATGAACAATAAGATCACCACGGCTTCCACTGCGCAGGCGGGTCATGCCGTGGCCCTTGAGCGAAACGGTGGCATCGTTCTGCGTACCCGGTTTAACTACAAGTTCTGATTGGCCATCAAGGGTATTCACAGTGATTTTTGTTCCTAGCGCTGCTGCTGCAAAAGAAATCTCAACTTCCATATGCAGAGTGTCACCATCGCGAATCAAGAATTCGTGTTCCTCGACAATGATTTCAACATAGAGATCTCCCGCTGGGCCGCCACCAGCTCCTACTTCACCGCGTCCGGCAAGTTGCATACGGTTACCGGTTTCAACACCTGCTGGAATCTTTACGGGAATACTCTGGCGCGCACGTACTCGTCCTTCGCCAGCGCATTCACGACATGGGTCTTGAATAATTGTTCCAAATCCTGAACACGGTGCGCACGCCCGTGATGTCATTACTTGGCCTAAGAAAGACTTTTGAATCTGTTGAGTTTCACCACGCCCTTTACACACTTGGCACATAGATGGCGCACTGCCGTTTGCGCATCCATTTCCATTACAAGTTGTACAGACAACAGCGCTCTCAATAGCAAGCTCTCGATCCGTTCCAAAGCATGCCTCAGCCAAAGTGACCTGTACGCGAATCAGCGCATCTTGACCTTGGCGCATACGTGGACGTGGGCCGCGATTTCCGCCACCGCCAAAGAAAGCATCCATGATGTCGCTAAAGCCACCGCCACCGAATCCACCACCGAAACCGCCGTTAAATCCTTGACCACCCATGTCGTATTGCTGACGCTTTTGTGGATCACTTAATACTTCATAGGCTGCAGTAACTTCTTTAAATTTATCCTGGACAGCTGGATCAGGATTCACATCCGGATGAAGTTCGCGAGCGATCTTTCGATACGCCTTTTTAATCTCATCGGCAGAGGCATCGCGCGCGACACCCAGGAGTCCGTACATATCTGACATTACTTATAGCTTCCCTCTGAAATAAATCGACCGACATAGCGCGCAACTGCGCCGACAGCTGCCATTGACCCAGCGTAATCCATTCGAGTGGGCCCAAGAATCCCGAGTGCGCCAAGAGATGCTCCGCCTTCACCGAATGCGTCACCATAGCCAACGGTGACTAGAGATGTTGATTTCAAATTCTTCTCGCTCTGTTCAGAACCAATTCGCACCTTGACGGTATCGGCAGCATCTCCCAAGAGGCGCAGCAATACGACTTGCTCTTCCAGTGCTTCAAGAACTGGATGCATGGTCATCTGGAAATCATCACTAAAGCGAGCAAGGTTGGCCGTGCCGGCCAAAACTACTTTCTCTTCTGCGCGTTCAATCGCCATTTCGATTACTGCCGAGATGATCAATGAGACATCGCGGCGATCGGCAGCACCATATCCCTCAATAATTCCTGAGATTCGATCTGCGACCTCAGGTAAAGATTGTCCAGCCATCGCATTATTGAGTTGGCTGCGAATGCTCGCGATAAATGCATCCTGCACATCACGAGTCAGTTCGATTACTCGCTGTTCTACTCGCCCTGCATCGGTAATCAAAATCATCATCATGCGAGATGGGGTCAATGGGACAACCTCAACATGGCGCACACGAGATTTCATAATTGATGGGTACTGCACAACCGCTACTTGTTTAGTCACATCAGCTAACAAACGAACTGTACGCATCACTACATCGTCAAGATCGAGTGCACCTTCAAGAAAAGATTCAATTGCGCGGCGCTCTGGCGCTGACAACGGTTTAACTTCAGCTAACTTATCGACGAATACTCGATAACCACGATCTGTCGGTATACGGCCAGCGCTGGTGTGCGGTGCGGTGATTAGACCTTCTTCTTCAAGTAAGGCCATCTCATTTCGAATAGTGGCTGGGGAAACACCAAGTTCGTGTCGATCTGCAATCGCTTTAGAGCCTACCGGCTCCTGTGTTGCTACGTACTCATCAACAATTGCCCGAAGAATCTCTAGGCGTCGTGTTGAGGTACTCATATCTCTAGAGGGGTGATGCTTACTTATTTAGTACAAGTGCGATTGAGATCAATGTCAGCAAGAAGAAAGCCGGGATCGCTGTGCGCAACTTGTTCGCCTTAAAGTGGGTATAAACCGCACCGGCCATGACAATCCATAGACCTACTAGTGGGAAGAAGAGCATCCAATTCCACTTCATGCTGATGATCAGACCAAGAGCTAGCGCTGTCTCGATGAAACCAACAATGCGTGCCAATTTATCTGGAACATTGACATCGCGTGTGCCTGAAAGGCCTTTCTCATTACCACTGGCCTTTGAAAGCCCCGAGATAACAAAGACGACGGCTAGAAATGCAACGATAATGGTAAGTGCTGTACTCATAAGGCTAAAGGTACTACAGCCACGCTAGGCAAGCAGGTCGGCCACGATGCGATCGGCCATTAAGCGACCAGTCGCGGTCAGCACTAGCGCATCGGAGGTATCGATAATCCGATCAGCCTTAATATGTTCAGCCATGCGCTCGTACTGGGCAATTGTCAACGCTCGCTTTGCAATCCCTGTGCGCAGGCGACTTGAGAGCATGATGTATTCACTTCTTCGCATCTCATCTGTAAGTTCTTCTGAGTCTGCAATCGGTGATAAACCATCGAATAATCTCTGCTTATATGCAGTGGGATGCTTTACATTCCAGAATCTCTTTCGATCAATATGTGAATGCGCACCAGGTCCTAAACCCCACCAGTTTGCAGATTTCCAATATGCAATATTGTGTCGTGATTCAAAGCCCGGCTTTGCCCAGTTAGAAAGTTCATACCATTTCAAACCCTTAAAACCACATGCTTGGTCAATATAGAGATACATATCAGCCATCAAATCATCATCGGGGGATGCGACATCACCACGTTTAATCTGCGCCGCTAACTTTGTTCCTTCTTCAATAATGAGTGCGTAGGCACTGATGTGATCAACACCTAGATTGAGTGCTTGCGTGACAGTTGATTGCCAATCCTTAAGGCTCTCCCCCGGTGTTCCATAAATAAGATCAACGCTGACTGATGTAAATCCTGCCGCACGTGCCATATCAATAGCGCGCTTCACATTTTCTGGATCATGTGTGCGGTCAAGAACTTTAAGAACATGGGTCGAGGTTGACTGCATACCGAATGAAATGCGATTAAAGCCTGCTGCGAAGTAGCCGTCAAGTTTTTCTTGACTGACCGAATCTGGGTTAGCTTCAAGAGTGATCTCACAATCTTCAGTGAGGCCATTGCGGTCTTTGATTGCTGAAATCACGCGACCGAGATCATGCGGTGGAATCAGTGACGGTGTTCCACCACCAAAGAAGATGGTGGGAACCTGGTCAGTCGGGGCAAATTCAAGTTCCTTGAGTACAGCATCGATGTAATCGCCCGAAACGATTTCAAGTGTTGCCCCATCTTGGAGCTCTGAAGGAGTATAGGTATTGAAATCACAGTAGCCACAGCGCTTAACGCAGTATGGGATATGAATGTAAAACGAGAGTGGCATAGTGGATATTATCTCTTTCTTTTCTAATAAACAGTACTTACAACCAAAGATTTATCCATTTGCCTTACTGACAGAAACGTAGTCCCCAATGGTTGCATTCTTTAAAACTTTGATGGTGTAGTCCTCATACTTCACTGATTCGCCGACACTCAGTGTTCCAATCAATCCAGTACGCCCACCTTTAGTAGGTTGCGATTCACCTGGATTAGAAACAATTGAAATTGAACCTTTTCCACCAGGCAATCTAGTATCAATTTTGTATACAACAACTCCCTCATATGCAGATGGAAATGTGTTCTCGGGTGAACTTCTCATCACTTCAATCGCAAGGGCAGAGCTTGGTGACAATTTCAAGATCACTGACTTAGTTCCTTTAGTCGAAGTTGCAAGTGGGGAGATTAAGTGAATCGTTTCTTTTGGTGCTGATTCGTCTAAGCAGGAAACTTGGCTATCCTCAATCCAATCCAAATACCATCTTTGCCATCCATGCAACTGATCAAGTCCAAAAACATTTCCCATTAGATCCCAGGCACCTATGCTCCTTTGAGAATAGTCATAGATGTGCGTTAGTCCCAACAAATGTCCGACTTCATGAAGCAACCAATTATTCTTTAGTGGGTCATCAAGGTATTCATCTATTGGGCCAACAGTTGTTAAGAACGAAGTTTTGCCATCTACATTAAAGCCTGAGCCACCAGTGGCTCCGCCCTCAGCCTTTGGAGAAAAGGTTGGGGTAACAACATTTACAAAGTCATACTTACTGAAATCAATATCATTATCAGCAATTGTTACTGCTGACTGAACAAACCTACTGTATTCAAGGCCAAGCGCAGGGGTTGATCCTGCGACATTTACATATTCGTTTCTAGTGAAAGCCTTATAGCTTCCTGGAAGTCTATAAATCTTTTCGTTTACATCAAATGAAATTCTATATTTTCCGTAACTTAAACTAGAAAATCCTTTTTCGGCCACTGGTATTTGGATATTCTTCCAAGTGTCTACCGCCTTCTTATCTGCTACCAAGTCATCAAAATCAACAAAT
>JBIPNL010000079.1:0-5610 GCA_044373255.1 Candidatus Planktophila sp.
GGCCTTACGCTGATTGTTAACGACAATCGCAGCAAAGTTCCAACAACGCAGAGCTTCTTCCATAAAGGTGGAATTTCTGAGTACTGTGATTTCTTACAGCCAGATGAACCAGTCGGAAGTGTCATTCGTATCTATGGCACAGGACATTACCAAGAGACTGTTCCAGTTCTCGATGACAAGGGGCATATGGTCTCCACGGAGGTCGAGCGCGATATGGAAGTTGATATCGCTATGAAGTGGGGGATGGGCTTTGATACAACGTTGCGTTCATTTGTAAATATCATCGCAACCCCGAAGGGTGGAACTCACGTTCTTGGTTTTGAGCGAGCGATCACGAAAGCATTTAATGAGGCGATGCGCTCTGCCGGATTCTTAAAGAAGAATGAAGCAGATGTCATCAAAGACGATGTCATGGAAGGCATGACCGCCGTTGTCACCGTACGAATGTCAGAGCCTCAATTTGAAGGCCAGACCAAAGAGGTTCTCGGAACAGCGGCGGCAACTCGTATCGTCTCTGCCGTAGTTGCAGAAAAACTGAAAGAATTCTTTGCAACGTCCAAGCGCATTGAAAAAGCAAACGGCAAGCTCATCATGGAGAAGGTTGTTGGCGCATCACGCACACGAATCTCAGCGCGCGCCCATAAGGATTTGCAGCGTCGCAAGAACGCTCTTGAATCATCATCCCTTCCAACCAAATTAGCTGACTGCCGTTCTGAAGATGTCACACGTACTGAACTCTTCATCGTCGAGGGCGATTCAGCACTTGGTACAACGAAAGCTGCCCGTAACTCTGAATTCCAAGCGATCTTGCCGATCCGCGGAAAGATTCTCAATGTTCAAAAGGCATCGCTTTCACAGATGCTTGATAACTCTGAGTGCGCATCGATTATTCAGGTTCTTGGCGCTGGTTCAGGCAAATCATTTGAACTCGATGACGCCCGCTATGGCCGCGTAATCTTGATGTCAGATGCTGATGTCGACGGTGCACATATCCGCTGTCTTCTATTGACCTTGCTCTATCGCTATATGCGACCAATGATTGATGCCGGTCGTGTATTTGCTGCAATTCCACCACTTCACCGCATTGAAACCATGGGTGGCGGAGGCAAAAAAGGCGAATACATCTATACCTATTCCGATGATGAGATGAAGAAGGTCACCGCCGAACTGACAAAGGCTGGCAAGAAGTGGAAAGAGCCAATTCAGCGCTATAAAGGCCTTGGTGAAATGGATGCTGACCAGCTTCGTGAAACCACTATGGAGCCAGATGCCAGAACGTTGCGTCGAATCACCGTAAGTGACGCATCAGCTGCTGAGAAGATGTTTGAACTCTTGATGGGCAATGATGTGGCACCGCGTAAAGAGTTTATTTCAACGGCTGAGATTGACCGCGATCGAATCGACGCGTAGTTAATCGATAGCGACTAGATCGAAGTACTCTTCTTTCCAAATGTCTTCATCGCCATCAGGCAACAAGATCACACGTTCTGGCTTGAGCGCTTGTACTGCGCCTTCATCGTGAGAAACCATAATGACCGCGCCTTGATATTCACCCAGTGCGCCAAGAATTTCCTCACGAGATGCTGGATCTAAGTTATTTGTTGGCTCATCGAGTAAGAGCACATTTGCAGCTGAAACAACCAAAGTGGCAAGAGCAAGACGTGTTCGCTCGCCACCTGAGAGAACTTTGACTGGCTTATGTACGTCATCGCCAATAAACAAGAATGAACCAAGGACGTTACGGGCTTCGGGCTCGCGCAGATCATCTTTGGAGGACATCATATTTTCAAGAATAGTGCGATCGAAATCGAGCATTTCATGTTCCTGGGCGTAGTAACCAAGTTTTAGCCCGTGGCCATGTTCGACTCTGCCGGTATCTGATTCAAGTTGGTTAGCCAGAATTTTAAGAAGAGTGGTCTTACCGGCACCGTTGAGTCCCAAGATCACAACGCGAGAGCCTTTATCAATCACGCAGGAAACATCGGTAAAGATTTCTAGCGAACCGTAGTTCTTGGAAAGCTCTTCACCCGATAGTGGGGTTTTTCCACAAGGCGCTGGGGTAGGAAAGCGTAGTTTGGCGACCTTATCTTTGACGCGTACATCTTCCAGACTGCTCCGTAGCTTTTCAGCACGACGAAGCATTCCCTGCGCAGCCGTTGCCTTCGAAGCTTTGGCGCGCATCTTCTCGCCCTGCTTCTGCAAGATCTCTGCCTTCTTCTCGGCGTTGGCACGCTCTTTCTTACGGCGATGTTCATCTTGTTCGCGCTGCAATAGGTACTGCTTCCAGCCCAGGTTGTAGACATCGATCACATTTCGATTTCCATCGATATAGAAGACCTTATTCACAACTGTTTCGATGAGATTGACATCGTGGGAGATGATGACAAGACCACCTGAATAGTTTGTGAGGTAATTTCTTAGCCAGATGATCGAATCAGCATCAAGGTGGTTTGTTGGCTCATCAAGAAGGAGCGTTTCAGCCCCTGAGAAAAGGATGCGCGCTAACTCAATGCGACGGCGTTGACCGCCTGAAAGTGTGTCCAGTTGATTACCAAAGACAGCCTCTGAAACGCCTAACGATGTTGCAATCGCTTCGGCTTCAGCAGTTGCGGCATAGCCTCCAGCTACTGTGAATTCGGCATCTACGCGGGTGTATCGATCTAAAGCCTTTTCAAGAGCTTCACCTTCAGCCGTTGCCATCTCTTCTTCGACCATTTTCATACGGTGAGCGATTTGATCCAAATCTCGCGCAGATAAAATTCGTTCAATCACAGTGCCTTGATCTTCACCGGTGCGTGGATCCTGGGGGAGATATCCGATCTTGCCGGTGCGTTGTACGGCACCACCTGCAGGAAGGGTTTCACCCGCTAGAACTTTGGCGAGAGTTGATTTGCCAGCACCATTGCGTCCAACAAAGCCGATGCGATCGCCGTGATTGATTCGAACATTGACCCCAGAAACAAGGAGTCTGGCCCCAGCGCGAAGCTCAAGGGCGGTGGTTGCGATCATTTGACGAACTATCCCACACAGTATGAGTAGGAAGGAAATTGAGTATCTATGCGCCAATTCGAGTGCGACGCGGAGTCGCATATGACTTTGCCACGGCGGTGAGTTCTGTCGAAATGAGCGCCCTGATGTTCTCTTCTGATTTCAAAAGGGTGGTCAATTCACTAATAATTGCCTTGAGCTCTTTCTGTTCACTCTCAAGTTCTAGCTTGCTCATCTTTGTGAGGCGACGCAAAGGCATATCGAGAATATAGGTCGCCTGCTCGTCATTGAGTTTGAAATCTTTGATCAGAGATGTCTTCGCAGCAGCTGCATCATCACTTCCGCGAATAATTTTTATGACCTTATCGATATCAATAATTGCCTTGAGCAGACCATCAACCATCAGAAGACGGGCGCTGGTTTTGGCCTTTCTAAATTCTGAGCGGCGAGTAACTACATCGATCCGGTGATCAATAAAGACTTGGAGTAACTCTTTGAGTCCCAATGTTTGCGGGCGTCCCTTGACCAGTGCGACTGCGTTGATAGAGAAGGCATCTTCCATCGGGGTGAGTTTGTAGAGCTTTTCAAGGACATCTTCTGGCTCAAAGCCATTCTTGAGTTCGATGACAACGTTGGTGCCAGTCTGCCCATCGGTGAGATCGACAATATCTGAAATACCTTGAATCTTCTTTGCCTTGGCTAGATCGGCAATACGCTCGACGACTTTCTCTGGGCCAATATTGAAGGGAAGTTCTTTGATAATAATTCCCATTTTGCGTGAAGATACTTTAGCGATCTCAACAGTTGCACGGACCTTGAATGATCCCTTACCTGTGGCGTAAGCCTCTCGCACACCTTCCATACCGACAATTTCGCCACCGGTAGGAAAATCAGGTGCTTGTACATGCTTCATCAATTGATTCAGCGTCGCCTTTGGATTATCAATGAGATGTTTGGTTGCAGCGATGACTTCACCCAAGTTGTGCGGAGCCATATTTGTCGCCATACCTACGGCAATACCCGAGCCGCCATTGACTAGAAGATTGGGATAGGCCGCAGGAAGTACAAGTGGTTCAGCAAGTTGTCCATCGTAATTTGGACCAAAGTCAACGGTGTTCTCATCAGATTCTGAAACCATCGCAAGAGCGGCAGATGCCAAACGAGCTTCCGTGTAGCGCATCGCAGCCGGCCCTGAATCGAGTGAACCAAAGTTTCCGTGTCCATCAATGAGTGGTAGCTGCATAGAAAATGATTGCGCCATACGCACTAGTGCGTCATAGATTGCCCCATCACCGTGAGGGTGCAATTTACCCATTACTTCACCAACTACACGTGCACTCTTTACATGTCCGCGGTCAGGACGTAAACCCATATCTGCCATCTGGTGCAGAATGCGGCGATGCACGGGCTTGAGTCCATCGCGCGCATCAGGAAGTGCGCGCGAATAAATAACGGAGTATGCGTACTCGAGGAAGGATTCAGACATCTCTGAAGAGACATCAATATCAACTATCTTGCCGGCATATTCCCCAGGCTTTGGACTATCTGCAACCTTCTTACCCTTGGTCGCTGTTGTCTTCTTCGCTGTAGCCATGGCGTGAATTGTGCCAAGAGGTTGGGCTAAATCTGTGTACCTACACGCCCTCTTGCACCGACGATTGCAACACAGTGGGCTGCAACCGCACTTGCTCGCTCGATTGCCGGGGCAAAGTTGCTCCCAGATCTGAATGCATCGATAAAGCCGGCAGCAAATGAATCCCCAGCGCCTGTCGTATCCACCACCTGTGTTGCTTGTGCGATCACAGTGACAAGCTCTCCTCTGCGCTCTCGACCAATCGCGCCTTGTGATCCACGCTTAATAATTGCACGAGGAGCATGCTCCAAGAAGAAATCCAAAGCGGCTTCGATATCACTTGATCCGCTTAAATAGATCGCTTCTTCTTCATTCATAATCACAGTATCCATCAGGGTGCACCACGAGAGAATCTCTTCGACGGGTACATCTTTCATTCCACCCACCGTTGCTGGGTCAAAAAAGATTGGAATATTGCGAGCATTGATTGCGTGGATCATCGCAAGCACACCAGGACGTGAAGCTGGTGCAAGAAGTGCATAACCGGTGACATATATTGCATCGATACCATCAAGTGACGGGAGATCGCTCAGCGCAAGCCCTGCGTTAGCGCCATTATCGGCCAGCATAGTGCGCTCTCCTGTTGGATCTACTAGGCAGATCACAACACCAGTGTGAAGACCTTCTTTAACAATGTCGCCATATGAAATTCCAAGTGCATCAAATTCAGAGGTAATGGCAGATCCTGCAGCATCATCACCGATGCGACCCACCATCGTGACATCGTTTCCAAGAACGGCTAGCCAGGATGCAACATTTGCGCCCGCACCACCCCCGTGTGTTGAAATAGCAGTACGAGTATCGTTTCCTAAATGAAGCTCATGCGGTGAAGTAGGAATCTGAGCCACAATATCAAGCATCACATCACCGATACAGAAAACCTTGATGCCCATGAGGTGGCTACTTCGTTAGCGCAACTGCAATATCGGCAGCTAAGGCACTATTGGATTTAATGATCTCGATATTCACTGTGAGTGATTCTCCTTGGC
>JBIPNL010000080.1:0-5602 GCA_044373255.1 Candidatus Planktophila sp.
CATCTCTGACGAGAGCGTTGGTCACAACTTCTTCTGGTGCACCTTCAGGAAGAGTAATTGTTGTCATGAGTTATGCCTTCTTTCCAAAGTGTGGGTTTTCCCAGATAACGGTTCCGCCCATGCCAAGTCCAATACACATAGTGGTAATTCCATAGCGAACATCGGGCTTTTCTTCAAAGGTGCGAGCAAGGTTGAGCATGAGGCGAATTCCTGAAGAAGCGAGAGGATGACCAACAGCGATTGCGCCACCGTAAGGGTTTACGCGCGGATCATCATCTGCAATTCCAAAGTGATCTAAGAAGGCAAGCACCTGAATGGCAAATGCTTCGTTGACTTCAAAGGCTCCGATATCTTCAATCGATAGACCTGCCTTAGCAAGGGCCTTAATTGTTGCTGGCACTGGGCCGTATCCCATCACTTCAGGTTCAACTCCGGCAAAGGCGAATGTAACTAGACGAGCCTTCACTGGTAAACCAAGAGCTAGCGCTTTCTCTTCACTAGCAATAATCGCTGCGGTTGCGCCATCGTTGAGACCGGATGAATTTCCAGCGGTAACGCGACCCGCCGGACGGAAAGGTGTCTTCAGCGTGGCCAGACCTTCGAGCGTTGTTGTTGGACGAGGTGGCTCATCCACCGTTGCAATGCCCCAACCAAGATCAGCACTGCGTGCAGCTGTAGGAATCAGATCACGTTGGATCTTTCCCTCCTGATACGCCTTTGCTGTCTTCATTTGTGATGCCAAGGCAAATGCATCTGATCTTTCTTTTGTTAAATGTGGAAAGCGATCGTGTAAACGCTCTGCTGTTGCACCCATAGCTAACGCATCTTGTTCAACAATGCGTTCTGCTAGAAAACGAGGGTTCGGATCAAGTCCATCACCGATGGGATGGTTACCCATATGCTCAACACCACCTGCAATAGCAATGTCATTTGCACCCATTGCAATGGATGCGGCAAGAGTGGTCACTGATGTCATCGCACCCGCACACCAACGATCAACTGAGTAACCAGGAACT
Organism: Candidatus Planktophila sp.; assembly: GCA_044373255.1. Taxonomy (GTDB): domain Bacteria; phylum Actinomycetota; class Actinomycetes; order Nanopelagicales; family Nanopelagicaceae; genus Planktophila. The sequence goes on from JBIPNL010000080.1 coordinate 1,017, forward strand.
GTGTTGGGAAGACCAGCAAGTAGTGATGCGCTTCGCCCCAAGTTCATTCCCTGATCACCAGTTTGGGTCGCAGCAGCAATTGCCACATCATCGATCTGATCAAGAGGTAATTGTGGGTTGCGCTCTAGTAAGCCGCGCATAGCTCGCACCATTAAGTCATCGGCGCGGGTACCGGCATAGAGTGAGCCAGCTTTTCCAAAGGGGGTTCTGACAGCATCGACGAGAACAACGGAGGTGAGACGGTCGCGTGAGTGTGTAGTCATGGGATAAGCCCTCTTTCAGTGGTGAGGTTTCAAGGCTACCCGTCAGTAGGCAAATGTGCCATCAACTCCACGCGTGTGATTGGAATTACGCAACACTAATGTTGCGTAATTCAGTGGGCTGGATTAAGGTCAGAGTATGCGCCTAAGAATTGCTTCCTCGCTCGTATTGGCCACCGCTCTACTGCTCTCTGGATGTTCAAGCTCCACCGAGCAGGAGGGCAGCCCAACAGAGCTGACGATCTACTCAGGTCGTTCGGAAGAGTTCATCGCCCCATTCTTTGCTGAATGGGAGAAGAAGAGCGGAATCGCCCTGAAGATTCGTTATGCGGATTCGGCCGAATTAGCCGCGCAGATACGCGAAGAAGGTCCTAACTCTCCAGCCGATGTTTTTCTAGCTCAAGATGCTGGCTCCCTTGGAGCCGTATCGCTCGCCGGTCTCTTTACGACATTAGGTTATGACGTTGGCACTGAAATTCAACCGCAATACATTGCAGCTGACCGAAGCTGGGTTGGAGTCACAGGCCGCGCTCGCGTTTTTGCCTACAACCCACAGTTACTGACCGACCTACCTCGATCAATTACCGATCTTGCAAACCCTATATACAAATCTAAGTTGGGAATTGCTCCAACCAACGCCTCGTTTCAAGCATTTGTTACCGCACTCATCAATGCAAAAGGTGAGGACTTTACACAACGATGGTTGGAATCCTTAGTCAAGAACGATGTCCAGATATTTGCGAAGAACAGCGCAATTGTGGAAGCAATCGACTCTGGCAAAATCTCAATCGGGCTGGTCAATCACTATTACACATGGGAAGTCGCCCAAGGACTGGGTCGAGCAATCAATGCAGAGAACGGATTTTTTTCTAGCGGAGACTTAGGAAACATGGTCAATGTCTCTGGCGCCGCAATTCTAAAAACCAGCAAAAAATATGCCGCCGCAGAAGATCTCATTAACTATCTGACATCACAGGTTGTGCAATCTAAATTCGTAGCTGAGACTCATGAATACTCACTCATCGCTGATCAGATCTCGCCTGCTGGCCTGCCTTCCCTGAGTCAGATCGGCGCTCCTTCCGTTGACCTAGAAAGTCTTGCCGATATTCAAAAGACGCAAGAGCTCTTAATCAAGGTTGGACTTCTCTAGAGTTCATGACGGATACATTAACTAGATCAGGGAAAACTAGCCCTCGCCTAGTTGCTCTTGCATCAACAGTTCTTGTCGTGACTTTCATTCCCCTTTTTTATCTCGTCATCCGTGCTGCAGAGAAGCCGGCAGGAGATATTGCAGATTTGTTGCTCCGGCCACGAACGGTGGAAATCATTGCCACAACGGCGATCATTCTGGTTGCAGTAGTTCTCATTAACGTCCTCCTGGGTACTTTAATTGCAGCAGGAATCCACTTCGTACGACTCCCATATGCTCATTTGCTCATTATTCCCATGATCTTGCCACTTGCCATTCCTTCATATGTCTTTACATATACCTGGATTGCACTAGTGCCAGATTTATCCGGAGTCGTCGCAACCATTTTTATATTGGTCTTGACCACGTTGCCATACATGATGCTCTCCATTGTTATCGCGCTGCGACGTTTAGATTCTGGACTTATTGAAGTCGCGCGAACCCTAGGTCTTTCAAAGACAGCGATTCTCTTTCGCGTTGTTATCCCACAGATTAGGGGAGCGATCAGTGCAGGTTCACTCTTATCAGGACTCTATGTTCTTAGTGACTTCGGAGCTGTCTCACTCCTTAACGTGACAACTCTTACCGTCTCAATCCAAAATCTCTTTAAATCAACCTATGATCGAAGCGGTGCAGCGATTATGGCGCTGGTTCTAGTTGCAGCCTCCACTGTTTTTATCGCTTTAGAATCTGGACTCAAGCGCAGGCAGGAAACTGAAAGTGCAACCAGAAAAACCGGGACCAAGCATCTGCGAATTAGCAATCCATCGGCAAGAATTTCTCTCTTGGTTCTGGTGAGCGCATATACATGTGCAGGAGTAATCGCACCAATTTCAGTTTTACTCTCAAGGTTTTTCTCCAATAGCGCCCCCATCCAATGGGCCGAACTATTTTCTGCCGGGCTATCTACAGTGAGCATTGCAGCAGCTGGTGCCGGTCTAGCTCTTCTCTTCTCCATACCCCTCGGCATGCTTGTCGCTCAAGGTGCAAGCAGATTTGCTCTGCTATCCGAGAAAGCTGTACTAATTTCTCATGCGCTACCAGGTGTAGTGATCGGACTTGCACTTGTATCTCTTGGTTCAAAACTCGGCCCCCTTTATCAATCGGTGGCACTTCTTGCCTTTGCATACGCAATTTTGTTCTTAGCAAAGTCTGTTGCAGCGATGAATTACTCTCTGCAACTTATTTCTCCATCAGTAAAAGAGGCAGCTGCCACTTTAGGCAAAAGTAAAGCTCAGATTGCGCGAACAATTACTTTTCCCATCGCCTTTCCCAGTATTGCACTCGGTTCACTTCTAGTCTTTCTCACCGCTATGAAAGAGTTACCCGCAACTCTGATGCTTCGGCCGATCGGAATGGAAACACTTGCTACGCAGGTGTGGAGTTATGCTGCCGTGAGTAAATTTAACGAGGCGGCACCCTATGCGTTACTCTTAATTATCATTGCTGCAGTACCAACGTTTTTGCTCAGTCTTCCTCGAGAAGCACTCGATAGACCAAAGAACAGTGTTCGTGATCTACAGTTAGGAGAATCTCGATGACATCACTCGAGGTCTCCCACCTAGATGTAAAGTTTGGAAATCGAAGGGTAATCTCTGACCTTTCTTTCTCACTTAATTCAGGTGAAATAGCATCCCTCTTAGGTCCTTCAGGTTGCGGTAAGACCACTCTTTTGCGAGCAATTGCCGGCTTACTTACACCAAGCGGTGGCACCATTCGCTTGGGTACGCAATTAGTTGGACTTTCTTCACTCTCTTTAGCTCCCCATAAGAGATCTACGGGATATGTTCCGCAACAGGGAGCTCTCTTTCCGCACCTTAACGTTGCCCGCAATATTGCTTTTGGTATCGATAAGAAGAAATTCACCCAATCTGAGATAGGTAACCTAACATCGGAGATGCTCGAACTTATCGGAATGTCTGGTTATGAGCGGATGATGCCATCTGAGTTATCTGGTGGACAACAAACACGAGTTGCACTCGCTAGAGCGCTAGCGATTAAGCCCAAGATGGTCTTGCTTGATGAGCCATTTTCAGCCCTTGATGCACATTTAAGAAATGAATTACGTTCAGATGTCATCACGCTTCTTCGTGGCTTAGGTGCTACCGCGATTTTGGTTACCCATGATCGTGAGGAAGCATTGGTTGCTTCCGATAAAGTGATCTTGATGCGCGATGGAGCTATTGCTCAGTACGGATCGCCAGAAGATGTGTACGAGAATCCAACCTCACCTGAGATTGCGGTGAGCACTGGGGACGCCATGATTCTTCCTGCGCAACAGAGCATGGATGGAAAAGTTAGCTATCCACTCAATGCAATGGGAAGTGCAAAAAGTGCGGGAACCAAGGGCTATGTGGTGATTCGCCCAGAAGAAGTGATTGTTTCCCAGCAAAATTCGGCTGGTATACAGGCAAAACTCATCTCACTCGATTATTTTGGCCACGATGCAATGCTCACATTTTCGCTCTCTGACACATCAGAGTTGATTAAGGTCAGAGTTGCTGGCCACTCGGGATACTTAGTTGGACAAACCCTCTCCCTTGCCCATGAAGGCCCAATTCGATTCTTTAAAGAGTAAAAGCTCTAGCCTTCTTCGCCTTTATCCAAATCTTCTGTTGATACTGGTTCTTCAATAACCAGTGGTTCTTTTTCTAGAAGGGCTGCCTCCAAAATCGGAGAAACAATCTCAATCTGCCACCCACGTGCGCCTAATTCAGAGAGCGCAACATTTACTGCGCCGCTGGGATTGTTCCAACAGATACGGCGAACATATTCAGGTGAGATGAGATTTTCTAGGGGGAGTTCAAGCTCTTGAGATCGCACCAATAAATTTTGTTTTGCATGAGTGAGCGCCGCATAACGAAGTGGGTATTTTTCACGCCAGACCTTCACAGGTGGAAGTGCATCACTCTCACCACGCACAGGTGGCAATTCTTCCTCACCTAGGTTTTGGGCGGCCGCGATACAAGCAATCCACCGCGCATGGTGTTCTAACCAGCGCGGGCGCAAACCTATTGGGCGAAGGATTTTCTCCAGCGCTTTCTTCGACTCAATCTTCGTATCATCGCCTATCGAAAGAGCAATAGCTGAGATAGCAGCATCAGAGAGCAATCTGCTGGGGGAGATGTCGAGGTCTG
>JBIPNL010000081.1:0-5575 GCA_044373255.1 Candidatus Planktophila sp.
CAAAAACGGTCACTGTCGGGATCGGTGTTGGAAGTGGTTTTGGCGGAACTAGCGAGTCACGTGGATCAACATCTGGCGCTGCCAAAACAACGCTGACTACACCCAGTGATGAGAAGCTGGCAAAGAAACGCACATCTGCAGTTTGGGTGACCTCTCCCGCTGCATTATCAACGGAGGTCACTTCACCGACTGGAACGCCTGGTACAAAGGGTTGATTGTTGACGCTTCCGCGAGCCAGCAAGATATCGCCGACCTTAATTGTCGATTGATTATCAAGTAATTGCAGAACCCCTTTACGAGTTCCCTGTCCGGAGAGAATTCCAATTTGTTGCGAACCTGCAACTCTGACGCCAATTCGAAACGATGGGTCAGAGGCCAGTGAAATGAGTGCACTCTCGGTGTAAACAGTTTTGACGACACCAATAAGACCATATGAATTGATGACTGTCATATTTGGCTTGATGCCGTTTCGAGAGCCAGCATCAATTGTGATGGTCTGTGTAAATGAAGTGGTCGCTCCTTGAGCTATCACTCGAGCGCTAAGAACTTTAAACTCTGCCTTACCTGCTAAATCGAGTGCACCCTGTAACTGTTCTAGTTGCGAATCAATGGCTCTGCGCTCTCGTAGCTGACTCAACAGCTCACCATTTTCAGTACGAAGCTTCTCCATCTCAGAACGTGTTCGACCGAGATAAATCACATCGACAAAAAAATTACGCACGGGTGAAAGAATGGTTGCACCGACACTTTGAACTGGGCTCAGCGCGCTCTGTGTTCCAGTGCGCAACCCGCTAATAAGGGAGACGCCCCGTAGATCAAGAGTGATCAGAAAGAGTGAAGTGATAACCAGGATGATGAGCAGTAAACGCCCGCGGTTCTCGCCGCCGCGCGCCATCATCAAACGACCGTTCTACCTATCGACGTGGTTCTGAGATCAAGACCTTTTCAAGTGCCTCAAACTCTTCAATACATTTTCCTGAACCTTCAACAACTGCATCGAGTGCATGTTCTGCAATGTGGATAGGCATTCCAGTCTCACGACGAAGTCGCTCATCTAAACCTTTAAGAAGTGCACCGCCACCTGTGAGCATGATTCCGCGATTAATTAAATCTGACGAAAGTTCTGGTGGGCACTTATCAAGGGTGCTCTTTACTGCGTTGACAATCGCCTTTACCGGCTCATCGAGCGCCTTACGAATCTCTGCAGCGGTAACAATAATTGTCTTTGGAAGTCCGGTGGCAAGATCGCGCCCACGGATCTCAGCATCCTTCTCATCAGCCAAAACATAGGCAGAACCAATAGCCATCTTGATCTCTTCTGCGGTTCGCTCGCCCAAAAGGAGTGAGTATTCGCGCTTTACCCAATCGATAATTGCTTGATCGAGCTTATCTCCACCTACTCGAATAGAGAGAGCTGTAACAATGCCACCAAGTGAAATCACAGCAACTTCAGTCGTTCCGCCACCGATATCAACAACCATGTTTCCGGTTGGCTCATGAATTGGTAGTCCGGCGCCGATTGCAGCAGCCATTGGCTCTTCAATAATATAAACCTTACGAGCTCCAGCGTCGTAGCCCGCCTCGGTTACGGCACGCTGTTCAACACCAGTAATTCCAGAAGGAACGCAGATAACAAGACGTGGCTTAGCAAGTACGCGACGACCATGGACTTTACGAATGAAGTGCTTGAGCATGCGGGCTGTTGTATCAAAGTCTGCGATCACACCATCTTTAAGTGGACGGATAGCCACGATGTTTCCGGGAGTACGGCCAATCATGAGTTTTGCTTCTGTACCAATTGCAAGAACCGCACCAGTATCCTGATTGACAGCAACTACAGATGGCTCGTTAAGGACGATGCCGCGTCCACGAACGTAGACAAGTGTGTTTGCTGTACCAAGATCGATCGCCATATCGCGACCGATGAATGTTGATTTGCCGCTCATTTATTTCCCTTCGAAGAAAATAGCTATCTCGCGTGCTGCTGATTCCGGTGAATCAGAGCCGTGAACAAGATTCTGTTGAACTTTGGTTCCTTGATCGCGTGCAAGATCGCCGCGAATAGTTCCAGGGGCAGCAACTGTGGGATCTGTTGCCCCTGCGAGTGATCTGAAACCTTCAATCACGCGTTGGCCTTCGGCAATAATTGCAACGATTGGACCGGAGAGCATGAACTCTACGAGTGGTTCGAAGAATGGCTTGCCTTGATGCTCTGCATAATGGCGTTCTAGTAGAGCGCGATCTGCTTGCATCATTTTTAGATCGGCGATCACGTAACCCTTAGCTTCAATGCGCCGAATGATTTCACCGATGAGATTACGGGAAACGCCATCAGGCTTGACAAGGATCAGGGTCTGCTCGATTTTCACCACGTCAGTCTATTGGGGATTTGGAGGCCCCTGCGACAGTAAGGCCGCACGTGCCGCCTCACCCTTTCGCCCCACGATGATGGCTGCCACCCATAGCCCCATAAAGATTAAATTGACGATCCACATCGCTGGAACCACGACGCTATAGGCCATGAGTGCGAATTGCAGAAGTGAGCCAAGGATCCACCCGGCCTTTTTTCGTAGTAGCCGAATGGCCAGAACAGTCATCACCATGAAGCCAAAGCCATAAACAAGGGTGGCTGGCTCGTGCATGTCTTTCGCTAGCAACATTGCGAAACCCATAATAAAAATCTCCATCGACAAAACTGCGCTTCCTAATACCTTCATCGCTCCCCCGCATCTTTTTCTGCAAATTTATTTTTTATAAAGGTACGCGCCTCTCCAACTGTAACCACCGAACCGGTAATTACGATGCCCAGCGTTTCATCGCTTAAAGGTCGTACTAAATCCTTGATTGCTTTTTCGATAGCCGAATCCAGGGTGAGCGCTGAGAAAACTCGATCTGCTCCGAAAATCTCAATTGCTAGATTCTCTAAATCTGAAACTTCCATAGCTCGATGAGATGAGTTCTGTGTGACAATAATTGAGTCCATAAACTTTTCGAAGTTAACTAGAATCCCACGAGCATCTTTATCGCCCATGACACCGACAATCCCGATGATTTCGTCAAAGGTGAACTCAGATTCGATTGTTTCAACGAGTGCGATGCTCCCGTGTGGATTGTGTGCTGCATCCAAAATGATTGTTGGGTCTCGATGGATTACTTCACATCGTCCAGGTGATTTCACTTGGGCGAAACCCTCGCGTACCGCATCAATGTCTAATTCATTCTCTCCGAAGAAAACTTCGACAGCGACTAGTGCTGCTGCAGCATTTGATGCTTGATGCTTTCCATGCAGTGGAATGAAAATCTCGTCATAGACTCCCTTAAGTCCTTGAATCGTGACAAGCTGCCCGCCAACAGCAACCGCGCGCGAAAGCACAGAGTATTCAAGACCTTCACGTGCTACATCTGCTCCAACTTCGGCAGCCTTTCGCAATAACTCGACCGCGACTTCTGGTTCCTGCTGTGAAAGAACGGCAAAGCCACCTTCTTTAATAATTCCTGCTTTTGTCGAAGCTATTTCAACCAGGGTGTTACCTAAGTACTCCATATGGTCTAAACCAATCGGGGTAATAACACTCACATCTGCATTCACGACATTGGTGGCATCCCATTCTCCGCCCATCCCCACTTCAATAACTCCAATATCAATCGGGTGTTCTGCAAAGGCTGCAAAAGCCAGAGCTGTCACTGCCTCAAAGAAACTGACCGGTTTTTCAAATTTCGAGTCAATAAAATCAAAATACGCTGCAATATCGTTATAGGCGAAAATCAACTCTTTAGGATCAATGGGTTCTCCATTAATTGCGATTCGCTCACGGTACGTCTCGAGATGAGGACTTGTAAATCTGCCAGTACGTAGTCCCATCGAGAAGAGGAGAGAATCAATCATGCGAGATGTTGTTGTCTTTCCATTTGTACCACCGATGTGAATCGTTGGATAAGAAAGCTGAGGCGAGCCCAACGCATCTACCAGGGCTTGAATTCGTTCTAAGGTTGGTGCGATTCGATTTTCTGGCCAACGCGCAAGGAGTGCCGCCTCAATCGCATCAACTCGCTCTTGATCCTCAATAGATATGTTCTTCATTACGCCAAGGCAGCAAGAGCTGCCTTAATCCGTTCAATCTCAGAAGTTGTCTTAGCCAATCGCTCACGGATCTCTACAACTACATCCGCTGGGGCCTTGGCCATAAAACCTTCATTGCCTAATTTCACTTCAGCTGTTTTTTGATCTTTTAGCGCTGTCGCTAAATCCTTTTCCAGTCGTGCGCGCTCGGCTACAAGATCGATTGAACCGGTGAGATCGAGTTCGATCTTAGCTCCAGCAATATCTAGCGTTGCCGATGGCGTGAAATCCTTATCCTCTAATTTAAGTAAGAATCTCAGAGCGCTAGCCGATGAGAGTACATCTGGATTTCCAGAGAAACGACCCGGTATTTTTTGAGATGGCTTGATTCCTTGATCATTTCTAAATCTACGAACCTCTGTCACCACTTCTTGTAGGCTTGTAACAATTCTCTTAGCCTCAACATCAATCTGATCTGGGCGCGATGTCGGCCAACTAGAAATCACAAGACTTTCACCGCCGGTGAGTGTGCACCAGAGTTCCTCGGTGATAAACGGCATAACCGGATGTAGAAGTCGCATGAGCTGATCTAGTACATGGCCCAATACGCGCTGAGAGGCTTCCTTTTGATCGGATGCGAATACTTCTTTAGAAAGTTCAAGATACCAATCGCATAGATCATCCCAAGCGAAGTGGTAGATCAATTCGCAGGCACGAGAGAATTCATAACGTTCAAACAGTTGATCTGCCTCATTAATTGTTTCATTGAGACGGGTCAGGATCCAGCGATCGATCGCTGTCAGAGAGTCAAAAGGTGGCAAGTCTCCATTAACGTGCGCACCGTTGAGCATCGCAAAACGTGAGGCGTTCCAAAGTTTGGTAGCAAAATTTCGCGATCCGCCGATCCAATCTTCTGCCAGCGCTTGATCGGCGCCAGGGTTAGCTCCGCGAGCTAAGGTAAATCGCAGCGCATCGGCGCCGTACTTATCTAGGAATTCGATTGGATCAATGGAATTGCCGCGGGATTTAGACATCTTCTTACCAAATTGATCGCGCACCAGTCCGTGCAACATGATTGTCTTAAATGGCGGAACTCCATCCATTGCGAATGTAGACATCATCATCATGCGAACAACCCAGAAGAAAAGAATGTCATAACCCGTGACAAGGACGCTTGTTGGATAAAACTTCGCTAAGTCGGCGGTTTTTTCCGGCCATCCCAATGTAGAAAATGCCCATAAGCCAGATGAGAACCATGTATCTAGTACATCTGGATCTTGCACCCAGCCATCGGGTGCCTTCTCTCCCGGTCCAACAACTACAACTTCACCTTGTGGGCCATACCAAACAGGAATGCGATGCCCCCACCACAACTGTCGAGAGATGCACCAATCGTGCATTTTATCGACCCATTCAAAGTATCGCGGTTCAAGAGATACAGGTTCAATCTTGACGCTTCCGTTGCGGACGGCATCTCCTGATGCTTGTGCAAGAGGTGCAACTTTTACAAACCAT
>JBIPNL010000082.1:0-5572 GCA_044373255.1 Candidatus Planktophila sp.
GTTCCCACATTAAAGCGGCGACCACGTGGAAGTTCAGGATGGTATGCCTCAGAACCCCAATGCCAACCAAGTCCTGGCGATTCAACTGCTTTGGCAAGTGCTGATCCCATCATGACTGCATCGGCGCCACAGGCAATTGCCTTCGCGATATCACCAGAACGACCGACTGCGCCATCAGCGATGACATGAACATAGCGGCCACCGGATTCATCGAGATATTCACGGCGAGCAGCTGCAACATCGGCAACTGCAGTTGCCATTGGAACTTCAATACCTGTAACCGTGCGAGTTGTGTGAGCTGCTCCCCCACCAAAACCTACGAGAACGCCAGCAGCACCAGCGCGCATTAAGTGAAGTGCACCCGTTGTTGTTGCAACTCCTCCGACAATTACTGGGACATCGAGTTCATAGATAAATTTCTTCAAGTTAAGGGCTTCACCTTCAGCTCCAACGTGTTCGGCAGAAACTGTTGTTCCGCGAATAACGAAGATATCAACACCTGCCTTAATCACGGCATCGTGAAGTTCGACAGTGCGTTGTGGTGAAAGAGATGCAGCAACGGTCACACCAGCGTCGCGAATCTGCTGGATACGCTCTTTAATGAGTTCAGGGCGAATCGGAGCTGTATAAATCTCTTGCATGCGCTTTGTTGCATGCTTCTCTGGCATAGATGCAATCTCACCGAGCGGAATTCGTGGATCGTCATAACGCGTCCAGAGTCCTTCTAAATTAAGGACTCCAAGGCCGCCGAGTTTTCCGATTGCGATCGCAGTATCTGGTGAAACAACTGAATCCATCGGCGCTGCCATCAAAGGTAAATCAAATTTGTAAGCATCGATCTGCCATGAAGTACTTACTTCTTCAGGGGTACGAGTACGACGACTAGGGACGATAGCGATATCGTCGAATGAGTATGCCTGGCGAGCGCGCTTGCCTGGGGCTATTTCAATCTCCATTTACGCCTTCTTTCCATAGTTCGGTGCTTCAGCTACATCAAATACATCATGTGGGTGGCTCTCTTTAAGGCCAGCAGCGGTAATTTGAATTAAGCGACCTTCGCGACGCAGGGTTTGAATGTCGGGAGCACCGGCATAACCCAGTCCGCTACGCAATCCACCGATGAGTTGGTGAACAACGGTTGCGACCGTACCTTTATAAGAAACTTTTCCTTCGATGCCTTCTGGGACCAACTTATCTTCAGAGAGAACATCATCTTGCATATAGCGATCTTTCGAATATGACTTCTTCTCTCCGCGAGATTGCATGGCGCCGAGTGAGCCCATTCCGCGGTAGCCCTTGTACTTACGGCCGTCGATTTCAAAGAGTTCTCCGGGCGATTCTTCACAGCCAGCTAAAAGAGAACCGAGCATCACAGTGTGCGCTCCGGCAACAATTGCTTTGACGATATCGCCTGAATATTGCAATCCACCATCGGCAATCAATGGAATGCCGGCTTTGTTGCACGCCTTTGAGGCTTCCATGATTGCGGTGATCTGTGGGACGCCAACACCTGCAACAACGCGAGTAGTGCAGATAGAACCTGGACCAACACCGACTTTGACTGCATCAGCTCCAGCATTGATCAGGGCCTGCGCACCGGCGCGGGTTGCAATATTTCCGCCGATGATTTCGATATGGGGAGCAAACTTTTTAATGCGCGCAATTGAATCGAGAACCGCGCGGTGGTGGCCATGCGCTGTATCAACAACGACAACATCTACACCCGCATCGATCAACGCTTGGGCGCGAGCAAAGCCATCATCGCCGACTCCAACCGCCGCTCCTGCCAACCCGACATTCTTAACAAGTTTGACGTGGGCAACCTGTTCTTCTATCGGCAGGTTGCGGTGGATGATTCCGATTCCGCCGCACTTAGCCATGGCAATTGCCATCGCTGATTCTGTGACGGTATCCATGGCAGATGAGACAAGTGGAACAGCGAGAGAAATATTGCGAGTCAACCACGTTGAAGTATCGACTTCAGATGGGACTACCTCAGAGGCATCAGGCAGAAGAAGGACGTCGTCATAGGTGAGACCAAGGAGTGCGACCTTGTCGGAATCAATCGTCATGCATCTCCCCTAGATGTCACCGCAAATCTATCTGCGAGTGCCCAGTCTAACGGCTCGGAGCTACCCCTACGGCACTAGCAATCTCATCGCAGGCGTTGCCGATACCTAAAACCACTGTTGCGCCCTGGCATTGACCCTCTTCCCAGCCTGGCCCACCTAGCAAAATGCGCGGGGCTGGGCGGATTGATGGGAGATCTTGGAAATATTCAGGGCGGGCATTCTGTGGAAATGTTGCCCAGAGAAATATCGCAGGAGGCGCGATGCGCGGCAAGGTAGCGGCAATCGCTTCGAAGGGGGTGCGAGCTCCTAGAAAGTGAGTGCGAATTCCCATCTCTGCCAGCGCTGCCTCGAGTGCATGCAATGGCAATGAATGTTGTTCCTCGCCAATCGAGGCAAGGATTACCGGATTAGTATTAACAGAAGTTTTTGCATTAAGGGCGCGTTCGCGAAGTATCTTCTTGAGTACTTCAGTAAAAGCATGTTCGATTTCAATACCTTTTCCTGAGCTCTGCCACGCTTCACCAATTGCAATAAGTGTCGGCACAATAATTTCGTGCCAGGTTATCTCTACTCCATGAAGATCTAGTTCGTGGCGCAAGGTCTCTTCGACAAAGGCAATATCAAATGCCAGCAGTGCTTTATCGATACCGGCGACTACATCTTCACGGACTTCAAATTCGCGAACAATGGCGGTCAGCTTAATCTCGCCTTTATGAGTCTTTGCTTGTTCTGCGGCATCACTTGGCGATACCCCGGCGCTAATCAATCTGCGCATCAACATCAACTTCGCGAGGTCTTTAGTGCAGTAACGACGGTGTTCGCCGGCTTCGTGAATAGAGGGCCCTAGGCCATAGCGACGATCCCAGGTCCGCAGGGTTGCTGGTGCTACCCCTAGCCGCCTTGCGACGGCAGAGACAGTGAGAAGCTCCTCCTGCATCGTTGCAGCCTTACGTACCATGCGCTCATAGTGGCCGATAGTGGTGAAGCTCACCAGTTGAAATTCGGACATTTTGGTCAGAATCGCAAAATGAAGCAGATTTGAAGCGGTAGCTACTTGAACAACCTATGAAACGGTTGTAACCTCTGCCTACACCCGAGAGAAAGTAAGGAGAAATCATGAACGAGCTATTAACCCGTCCGGTTGCAACACGAGCATTAGCCCCACGTCCCGTCGCGGATGAATGGGAATGGCAGTATGAAGGCGCATGCCGTTCGATGGATCCTGAGATGTTCTTCCACCCTGATGGAGAGCGCGGACCCCGTCGACGTAATCGCGAGAACGCTGCCAAAGCGGTCTGTGCATCATGTCCGGTAATGAAAATCTGTCGCGACCAGGCGCTCGCCCTACAAGAGCCATACGGCATCTGGGGCGGATTATCAGAAGATGATCGCGAAGCGATTTTGAATCGTCGCGGTGTTGCACTGATTAATCCAGTGACACAAGCTTCATAAGAATTAACAAAAAAGCCCCGCCTCATTCTGAGGCGGGGCTTTTTGCTTTACTAATTAACTAGTGCCTATCTAATGGCCACTCGTGAACTTAGTGGCTATGACCACCAGGTCCATGGGAATGTCCATTGCCACCTGCTGCTGGCTCTTGATCAGCAGGACGTTCAAAGACAACTGCTTCAGTTGTAATAAACATCGCTGCGATTGAAGCTGCATTTGCAAGTGCTGAACGAGTGACCTTTACTGGATCGATAACGCCATCCTTGCGGAGGTCGCCATAGACATCAGTTGCGGCATTGAAACCTTCATTGGCGGCAAGTGCGCGAACCTTTGCAACTACTACGTAGCCTTCAAGTCCGGCGTTCTCTGCAATCCAACGAAGTGGCTCGTCGCATGCCTTGCGGACAAGTGCGACGCCGACTGCCTTATCGCCAGTGAAGCCGAGGTTATCGTTGAGAGCATCAGCTGCATGCACAAGGGCTGCGCCTCCACCAATAACGATTCCTTCTTCAACTGCTGCGCGAGTAGCTGAGATTGCATCCTCAAGGCGGTGCTTCTTCTCCTTGAGTTCAACTTCAGTGTGTGCGCCAACCTTGATTACACAGACTCCACCAGCAAGCTTTGCGACGCGCTCTTGCAACTTCTCACGATCCCAATCGGAATCTGAAGCAGCAATCTCGTTGCGAAGTTCTTGTACGCGGCCTGCGACAACCTTGGCATCTCCTGCACCATCAACGATTGTTGTTGCATCCTTTGAAATAACGACGCGACGGGCGCGACCGAGATCTTCGATTGTTACTGCATCAAGCTTCATGCCGATATCAGATGAGACAACTGTTCCACCGGTCAGGATTGCAATATCTTGCAACATCGCCTTGCGACGATCTCCAAAGCCAGGTGCCTTAACAGCAGCTGATGTAAAGACTCCACGCATACGGTTTACAACCAAAGTTGAAAGCGCTTCGCCTTCTACATCTTCAGCGATAATCATCAAAGGCTTACCTGATTGCGCAACCTTTTCAAGGATTGGCAACAAATCAGGGAGCGCTGAAATCTTATTGGCAGAGATGAGAATGTATGGGTCATCCAGGATGGCCTCCATACGATCTTGATCTGTGACGAAGTATGGAGAGATGTAGCCCTTATCGAATTGCATACCTTCTGCGAATTCGAGTTCAAGAGCAGTAGTTGACGCTTCTTCTACTGTGATAACGCCATCTTTACCGACCTTATCCATCGCCTCTGCAATGAGATCTCCGATTGCGCGATCTTGAGCAGAGATAGTTGCAACATCGGCGATTTCTGCCTTATCTGCAACTACTGATGCATTCTCGCGAAGACGTGCTGACACGGCAGCAACCGCTGCTTCAATGCCAAGCTTGAGATCCATTGGCTGTGCGCCAGCTGCAAGGTTGCGAAGGCCTTCTTTGACCATTGCTTGCGCAAGGACTGTCGCTGTTGTTGTTCCGTCACCGGCAACATCGTTGGTCTTTGTAGCAACTTCCTTAACAAGCTGTGCGCCCATATTTTCTACAGGATCAGAGAGTTCAATTTCTTTTGCAATAGTGACGCCGTCATTTGTAATGAGCGGTGCACCAAATGATTTTGCGATAACGACGTTGCGTCCCTTAGGACCGAGCGTTACCTTGACCGTGTCAGCAAGAATGTTGACACCGCGTTCCATCGAGCGACGAGCTTTTTCGTCGAATTCGAGCATCTTTCCCATGAGAGTCTTGGCCCTTACTTCTCGACGATTGCGAGAATGTCGCGAGCTGAAAGAACTAGGAAGTCTTCGTTACCTGACTTAACTTCTGTTCCTCCATACTTGCTGTAAAGAACTACATCGCCAACTTTGACATCCATAGGAACGCGGACGCCATCATCGAAGCGTCCAGGACCTACGGCAACGACTGTGCCTTCCTGCGGCTTCTCTTTAGCTGTATCAGGGATAACAAGACCTGAAGCTGTAGTTGTCTCTGCCTCATTCGCCTTAACGACGATGCGATCTTCTAGTGGCCGTAGTGCCATGGTTATTTCTCCTTCAATTAGCA
>JBIPNL010000031.1:0-10783 GCA_044373255.1 Candidatus Planktophila sp.
CCAGTTGCAGGAACCCTTTCCAAGATACTTGTTCCCATCGATTCAACTGTTGCTGTCGGTGCAGATCTTGCACTCATCGAAGATGGCGCCGCGCCTGCTGCCGCCGCTCCAGCTGCTGCCGCTCCAGTTGTGCAAACACCCGCCGCTCCAGTTGTTGCTGCTCCAGTTGTTGCTGCTCCAGTTGCGCAAGCACCTGCAGCTCCAGCAAGCGGAACAATTATTTCAATGCCAGCTCTTGGTGAGAGCGTTACCGAAGGAACTGTCACGCGATGGTTAAAGAATGTGGGCGACAGTGTTGCAGTCGATGAAGCACTCCTTGAGGTATCCACCGATAAGGTCGATACAGAGATTCCTTCACCAGTTGCGGGAACTCTCATCTCGATCGATGTCGCAGTAGATTCCACTGTTCCAGTTGGTGCCCGACTCGCCGTTATCGGCGGGGCAGGACAAAGTGCACCCGCAGCTGCTCCGGCACCTGTTACACCAGTTGTTGCCGCACCTGTTGCACCAGTTGTTGCCGCACCTGTTGCACCAGTTGTTGCCGCACCAGTTGTTGCCGCACCAGTATCGCAAGCACCAGTTGTTGCCGCACCAGTAGCACAACCAACAGATTCCTATGTCACTCCAATTGTCAGAAAACTTGCTTCAGAACTAGGCGTTAATCTTTCTTCGATCAAGGGATCAGGAATCGGTGGCCGAGTTCGTCGTGAAGATGTTGAGGCTGCAGCAAAACCTGCAGCAGTGGCTGCGCCAGTAGCATCGGCATCACCTGCAGCAGCATCATCACCAGCACGATCAACACCAGTCATGAGTACATCGCCTTTGCGCGGTACTACTGTGACAATGTCTCGTCTTCGTAAGGTAATTGCTGCGCGCATGGTCGAATCTCTTGCGGTATCTGCGCAGTTAACAACAGTGATTGAAGTTGATGTGACAAAGGTTGCGCGACTACGTGATCGTGCCAAGGCTTCATTTGAAGCACGCGAAGGCGTCAAGCTCTCCTTCCTTCCATTCTTCGCTGTTGCTGTATGTGAGGCCCTTAAGCAACACCCAGTGCTGAACTCATCAGTTGAGGGCGATCAGATTATTTATCATGGTGCAGAGCACCTTGGCGTTGCAGTGGATACCGAACGCGGGTTGCTTGTTCCAGTTATTCAAAATGCCGGAGATCTCAATATGGGTGGCGTCGCTCGCAAGATTGCAGATCTTGCAGCACGCACGCGTGATAACAAGGTAAATCCAGATGAACTCAGTGGTGGAACATTTACCCTCACGAATACAGGTTCACGTGGAGCTCTCTTTGATACACCGATTATCAATCAACCACAGGTTGCGATTCTCGGTCTTGGCGCAGTTGTGAAGCGCCCAATGGTTGTCCGCGGTGAAGATGGCGGAGAGACAATTGCAATTCGTTCCATGGTCTATCTCGGGCTTTCTTATGATCACCGCGTTGTAGACGGAGCAGATGCTGCTCGCTTCCTTGTCACTCTCAAAGAGCGACTTGAGGGCGGCGCATTCGAATCTGATCTAGGTCTCTAATGTCAGTTCTCCCTCAGCGCATAGCGGTCACCGGTGCATCCGGTTTGATCGGTAGCGCTCTTGTTGGCCATCTTAAAAGTGAGGGCCATACAGTCCAGCGTTTAGTACGTCGTTTACCTGTCTCCCCCGATGAAATCCAATGGGATCCAACCACTGGATATGTCGATACCGATGCCCTAGCTGGCGTGGATGCTGTAATCCATCTCGCAGGAGTGGGTGTTGGCGATAAACGGTGGAGTAAAAAATACAAGGCAGAGATTCTTAATTCGCGTTTACTAGGAACCGAAGCGATTGCAAAGGCAGTTGCTGAAGTGAAACCTCAAGTCTTTATCTCAGCAAGTGCGATCGGGTGGTACGGAGAATCTGGAAATCGCGGCGTAACAGAAGCGGATCGCGCTGGAGATGACTTTCTTGCCGCAGTGTGTCGTGAATGGGAAGCTGCAGCAGATTTAGCAACTGGCGTTCGTACCGTAAAGCTTCGTACCGGTCTTGTTCTAGATCCAACCGGTGGCGCACTCGGAAGAATGTTGCCGCTCTTTAAATTTGGTTTAGGTGGAAAACTCGGTTCTGGAAAACAGTGGTGGTCTTGGATCACTCTCCACGATGTTATTCGCGCCATCTCCTTTGCACTCGAGAAGCCCATTTCGGGTCCGATCAATGTGGTCTCACCTAATCCTGTGACAAATCAAGAATTTACATCTGCGCTAGCTCGCGCTATGCATAGACCTGCAGTCTTTCCAGCTCCTGCCATTGCACTTAAGGTTGCACTGGGTGGATTCTCATCAGAAATTTTAGGATCAAAGAAAGTGATTCCACAGAAACTTATTGATGAAGGATTCACGTGGGATTACCCGCACGTGACATCAGCCCTCGTTGCTCTTATAGAGAATTAATTACTTCAAGGGCGGCTAAACGCCCACACGCCAGTGCGCCATTTTGTGAAGGTGCGCTGAGATAGTCCCCCGCTCTCCAAATTCCAGGTGCGAGTTGAAGCGACGGGATCGAAGATTCTCCGGGAGAGGTCAGCGGTAGAGCATTCTTAATTTCATACTTTGCAACAAATTCCCAGCCTGCTGTATCTGCTCCCCAGATGATCGCAAGGTGCCTTCGTACTTCTGACTCTGACGCGTGAGCAACAGTTGTCGAAGAAAAGAGAGTAGTACCTACGGAAGAAGCGGCCGGGATTAAACGTGACATTGCGATGGAATTAACAACTGGGCCGCGACTCAATCCGTCAACACGTAATACGGCGTCAAAATTATTGGGATCGCTTGTTGAGTGATACCACGTTGTGCAAGAAGCGCTCTGACCAACTTCATCAATATCGAGTATCTGGGCCGCAGTAGTCTGATCTGTTGCGATAACGATCGCTCGGGCGCTCACTACGCCGCTACTTGTTAGCAGTGAAAGCCCATCAATTGAATTCACTTGTACGCCGCACTCAATATCTTCGACTCTTGTGGCCAGAATCTGAGTGAGGCGGCCTGCTCCAGAGGCTGGTAATCCAGGTTTTCCTGAAATAAAGCTCTTAATAATTGAGCGACCAGTTTCGGCGTCCACCAGTGACGGATCTGCCAGGAAAACTCCGGTAAGAAAAGGTCTGAGCACTCTCTCATAGAGACTTCCACAACCCGCTGCACGTAACTCACTTGTAACACTTTGACCGTGCGCAGAACGAGATAAAAGGTATTTGAGAAAGGAAATCTTTTCTCCGAATGAACCCGCCCCACGAGTAAAAATCGAGAGAACGTATCTTCGGGGATCTCCCAGTCGAACAATTCGTTGATCAATAATCACATCAACTGCCCGGGGCGCGTAAACGAAATCTAATTCGTCAACGACTCTCAACCGCTTTAACTCTGGATATGACGCATTAATTAATTGAAATCCGCGGTCCAGGTGAAATCCGTTCACTTCATCGGTCTGTACTCGGCCGCCAACCTTTCCGCCAGATTCCAATACCTTTACTGGGATCCCAGCCTCTTGCAATGTTAGGGCTGCAGAAAGACCGGCAAGTCCGGCACCTACGACAATGACTGGTAGCTCTTGATCTAACACTTAATGCACAATTACTTTCACGATTACCGCAAGGAGCATCAATTACCCTTGGCAAGTTTGGATGGCCACCACACTTTTGGACCGATGTCATGCACTAGCGCCGGTACCAAGATCGAGCGAACAATAATGGTATCGAGCAAGACTCCGAAGGCAACAGCAAATCCAAGTTGGGCAAGTGGAACCAGTGGCAACAGGCCAAGTACTGCAAAGGTCGCTGCGAGAACAATTCCAGCTGAGGTAATAACAGCCCCTGTGACAGTTAGTCCTTTAATCACTCCTGCGCGTGTGCCGATTTTAAGCGACTCTTCGCGAACTCGTGTCATAAGGAAGATGTTGTAATCAATACCTAGCGCAACAAGGAATACGAATGCAAAGAGTGGGAACGAGTTATCGCCACCTGGAAAACCGAAGATGTGATTGAAGACAAGCGCACAGACTCCGAGAGTGGCAAAGTATGAGAGAACTACAGTTCCGAGCAGAAGTACCGCGCTCAAGATACTTCTCAAAAGTAAACCAAGAATAAGCGTGATCACAAGTAATACGATTGGAATAATCGTGCGATTATCTTGGGCATTAGCAGTTCTTACATCAAAGTAAACCGCACTTGTTCCGCCGACAAGGGCAGATGCGTCGACAGATTTCGCAATGCGTCTAATTTCGGGAACATCGTTGCCGGCTTCAACGCTATCGGGTGATTTATTCAATGTGAGGTTCAGAATGACTTTACCGTTCACTTCGGCAATCTGAGGAGCTGGCTGTCCTGGTAGCGCCAGTCCAGCTAGTTGCGGCGTGATCTGCGAAACTCCTGGTGCGTTCTTAAGGGCAGCGCTCATCTGATCAAGTCGAGCAGCCGAGAAGACAACTTGCGTTGGATCTCCCTCTCCCCCAGGAAAGTGAGTCTCAAGTTTCTTCTGACCCACAACCGATTCTGGATTGCCTGTAAATGTGTCGATTGTTCCGAGTCCATCAGTTTTGAGAGTTGTAGATGCAAAGGCAAAGAGAAGAAGCACTGAGCCTGTAACAACCCATGCCTTGCGAGGGTTGCGTTCAACGCTCGCCCCAACCTTTGACCAGACCCCGGTCATGACGTGATCGCTACCGTCATACAGTGGTTTGCGCGGCCAGAAAATCCAACGCCCAAAGACAAGTAAGAGTGCGGGCAAGAGCGTCAAGATTGTAAACATGGCGGAGGCAATTCCAATAGCTCCAACTGGGCCAAGGCCAGCTGTATTTGAGAGCTGACTGAAGAGCAAAATCAAGAGAGAGATTGCAACCGTTGATCCGGAAGCAAGAATCGGTTCCCAGACACCTTTATAGGCAGCTCGCATAGCAGTGAATCTGCTGCTGTGCAGATGAAGCTCTTCTCGATAGCGAGCGATTAGCAAGAGTGCATAATCTGTCGCCGCACCGATAACAAGAATCGACAGGATTCCTTGCGATTGACCATCCACATCAATGATGTCATTTTTAGCAAGGAGATAAACAATTCCACCCGCTAGTGCAAGAGCAATCAAGGCTGAGATCAGTGGGATGATCCACAAAATTGGCGAGCGATATACAACTATGAGAATCACCGCAACGACGCTGAGGGTTGTCAACAAGAGCGTCGAGTCGATGGTTCCAAATGCGGCAAAGAGATCACCAAAGAGTCCACCCGGACCCGTGACATAAGGATCCAAACCATTTGCTTCGGCAATTGGCGCGATATCTTCTCGTAGCGCTTCGATGAGCGCAGGTAAGACCGGTTCATCATTTGGCAAAACTTTTCCGAGTGAACTTCCATCTAGTGGAACATTGACCAAAATCGCTCCGCCATCTTGTGATGGGAAAGCTGTGATCTGCTGGTCAGGTGCGATGTAATCAGAAATTGTTGCTGTCGTACCGGCAAGAGTTAATTCACCGACAGTAGCGAAGTGCGAATTAATCGCTGCAAAGGTAGCTGGATCTGCCTTACCTTCTAAGAGAATGAGCGTGGGGAATGTAAAGGAATCTTGATCCGAAAATGTCGCAATAACTTCAGACGCCTGCGTGGCCTCCGCCCCTTTAGGAAGAAACGATGAATTGTTATTCTCCTGGACCGATGTGAGCTTGCCGAACAGTGGCCCGAAAATTCCAGAGATCACTATCCAAGCGATAACAACGAGCATCGCTAGCGCAAACGGTTTTCGGTTCTTAGTCGCAGGTGTTGACACGCTCTGTCGGCCTTTCTGACGGTTTCTTCTGCTGGATTAGCAAGAAGGCAAGCCTACCTTTAGGCTGGGGGTGTGCCAGTTGCCGACTCAGCCGTCTCACATTCACCAATTGCAATGCAGCGAGCCGGGATGATCGACTACCTCGACGCGCTGGAACTTCAGAGGTCCTTCCATCGCGAGATTGCAGATGGCGTCCGTGAAAACACACTTATTCTTCTAGAGCATCCATCCGTTTTTACTGCCGGCAAACGCACACAAATACATGAACGCCCAACCGATGGGTCAGTGGTCATCGATGTTGATCGCGGCGGCAAAATCACCTGGCACGGTCCCGGCCAACTCGTCGGTTATCCAATTGTTCGTCTTGCTAAACCAACAGAACTTGTTGGCTTCGTGCGTGAGATTGAAAGCGCATTGATTTCAATCTGCCAAGAACTTGGCCTCAAGACCGTACGAGTTGAGGGTCGCTCTGGAGTGTGGGTAGTTGATAACCAAGGTGCACGAAAGATCGCCGCTATCGGCATCAGAGTCGCATCGGGTGTCAGCATGCATGGTTTTGCTCTCAATATTGAGCCTGATCTCAGCGCATATAATTCGATTATTCCGTGTGGAATCGATGATGCCAGCGTCACATCTCTTTCAAAGGAACTCGGCCGTAGTATCAGCACTGACGAAGTGCTTCCAATCGTTGAAAAGCATATGTACGAATCACTAGCGAAGGTGAGCAGATGACCACACACCCTGATGACCGTAAATTGTTACGCATCGAAGCTCGTAATTCACAGACACCGATAGAGCGCAAGCCCGAGTGGATTAAGACTCGCGCCAACATGGGCCCTGAGTACACACGTTTACTTTCATTGGTAAAAACTGAAGGCCTTCACACTGTCTGCCAAGAGGCGGCGTGTCCGAACATTTTCGAATGTTGGGAAGATAAGGAAGCAACTTTTCTTATCGGCGGTGATCGATGCACTCGTCGCTGCGATTTTTGCAATATCGATACGGGTAAGCCACTTCCTATAGATCGCGAAGAGCCTAGAAAAGTTGCAGAATCTGTGCAGAGCATGGGCCTTAAGTACGCAACTATTACCGGCGTCACCCGAGATGATCTCGAGGATGAAGGCGTCTGGTTATATGCCGAGACAATTCGCAAAGTTCACGAGTTGAATCCAGGATGTGGCGTTGAGATGTTAGCGCCGGATTTCAGTGGGAACCCCGACCTTCTCAACCAAGTTTTCGATGCAGCACCAGAGGTATTTGCACATAATCTTGAGACTGTTCCTCGTATCTTCAAAACAATCCGACCAGCCTTCACTTATGAGCGATCACTTAATGTAATAACTCAGGCTCGTAATTACGGACTCATCACAAAATCGAATTTAATTTTAGGTTTAGGTGAAACTCGAGAAGAGATTTCACAAGCTCTAGTTGATCTTCACGCTGCTGGATGTGATCTCATCACAATTACGCAATACCTACGACCAACGATGAAGCACCATCCGGTAGAGCGCTGGGTAAAACCAGAAGAGTTTGTTGAGCTTGCCCAAGAAGCGACCGAGGTAGGTTTTCTAGGTGTCATGAGTGGGCCGCTTGTTCGCAGTAGCTATCGCGCTGGACGCCTCTATCGTCAGGCGATGGATTCTCGCGCCAGCAGTGGATTGAAGTAAATGGCTGATCTTGTCTATCCACCTGTAATCGTCACGCTGAAGACTTTCTGGAAGTATCTCGGTCTTCGATTTGATTCAAAGGGTGTTGAAAATATTCCTCGTGAAGGTGGTGCCATTCTTGCGATGAACCATATTGGTTATCTCGATTTCGCATTAATAGGAACCTGCGCACTTCCGGTAAAAAGGTATGTACGCTTTATGGCAAAACGTGAACTCTTTGACCACAAAATTGCTGGCCCATTGTTACGGGGAATGCACCACATCAGCGTCGATCGTTCCAGTGGTTCTGCATCTTTTGTGGCGGCCTTGCGCGCCTTGCGCTCTGGCGAGATTGTCGGAATTTTTCCGGAAGGAACGATATCTGTCAGTTTTGAGTTAAAGGAATTTAAATCTGGGGCGGTACGTCTTGCGATCGGTGGAAATGTTCCCATCATCCCCGTCGCAGTCTGGGGTTCTCAGCGAATTTGGACTAAGAAGGTCAAGCGTGACCTATCACGTAAGAAGGTTCCAATCTTTGTCGCCTTCGGCAAGCCGCTCTATTTCAGAAAGGATTCAAGTGTTGAAGAGGGTGAGAAAGAACTTCGACAGGCAATGCAAGAACTTTTATTTGATCTTCAAGCCCGTTATCCCGACAGCCATGAAGGAGCACGCTGGGCCCCTGTCCGTCTTGGTGGAAGCGCCCCCGCTCCCCTAAACTAGCGCCATGTTTAAGCGAAAGAAGAAAGAACGAAAGATCCGAGAGCCACGATTTAAGGCGATCAGAGATGCCTACGCGATCACCAAGAGTGTTAAGCCTTGGATCGGTAGCCTGCTTGTGGCTATTTTTGTAGCCGTACTTGGAATCGGTATCGGTATCGGTTTTATCATCGGCCATCCTATCTACGTCGGATTCATCGCTCTTCCCCTAGCGCTTCTCGCATCACTTTTTGTCTTTTCGCGTATCGCTCTCGCCGCAAGTTTTGCAAGTGTTGAAGGACAGATCGGCGCAGGTGCAAGTGTTCTTATGGCTATACGTAAAGGTTGGACAACAACTCCAGCAGTTGCCGTCAACAAGAATCAAGATATGGTCCATAGAAGTGTTGGCCGTGCGGGAATTGTTCTTACTGCCGAAGGCTCGATCGCAACACGTCAATTAGTTCAATCTGCTCGAAAAGATGCTGAACGATTCGCACCAGGTGTACCGATCTACGAAATCTGGGTAGGCGATGGCGAAGGGCAAGTTCCTTTGCGAAAACTTCAAAAGCAAGTTGGCAAGTATAAGAAGAGTTTATCCGCCCACCAGATGCGTGAAGTACGCGCGCGCTTAAAGGCTGTAGGTGGAATGTCTTTGCCGATTCCTAAGGGACCGATGCCAAAGAATGTACGAGTTCCTAAGCGTTAATTGTTTCTCTTCCGAGTTAACACTGTTCCACTGAAACGCTCATTGATGCCGCGCCCATTCTGATCAAATGTAATTGCAGTGACCACGATGGCAAGTAATGCGGTGCGGATAAGCGCTTGCTTAGGCGTTGGCAACTGACCGTCTGAAAACCTCACGATTCGCAATCCGACAAAACGATGTCCTGGCGTAGCTCCTCCCAGGATGGTGAAGAAGAGATACTGACCAAGGTAGAGGAAGTAGACGATCGGGGTAAATGCTCCAGTTCCCGGTTCGGCGAAAAATCCCCACGTGATGAAATAGCAGAGGGCCCAATCTATGAGGAGGCCCAGCATGCGCCGCCCCTGCCCCACTCTCGGAAAGCGCGGGTCTATCTCTGTGGACTCCATGGGGTGAGCCTATCCGAGGGGAAGTTCTTTGGCCGAGTCAGCTAAGGATGTAACAAGCCTGTAACACAGCGATGATGCCATTTTTACCTGTGGGTTCTAGGGTTATGCCATCGCAGAGAGACTCAGAGCCGAGCTCCTCACATCGATCACAGACAATCGGAGTACTTCATGTTTAAGAATGCGCAAGAAATTTTTGCTTACATCAAAAAAGAAGATATTAAATTTGTTGATGTTCGCTTCACTGATCTTCCAGGTATTCAGCATCACTTCAACGTTCCTGTTGAATCATTTGATGAAGCGGTCTTCACAGACGGCCTCATGTTCGACGGATCATCTATCCGAGGTTTTCAATCTATCCATGAATCAGATATGAAGCTCCTGCCAGTTCCAGAGTCAGCATATGTAGATCCGTTCCGTCTCGAGAAAACTCTGATCATTATCTTCTCTGTTCATAACCCAACAGATAACACACCTTACTCACGCGATCCTCGTGGAGTTGTAAAGAAAGCTGTTGATTATTTGAAGTCGACTGGAATTGCGGAACAGGCTTTCTTCGCTCCAGAAGCTGAGTTCTATGTCTTTGATGCCGTTCGCTTCAAGACTGGAATTAACGAGGCATACCACCACATCGATTCATATGAAGGCGCATGGAACACAGGTATCGTCGCAGATCCAGATGGAACGCCGAACCGCGGGTATCGCACTCGTATTAAGGGTGGATATTTCCCTGTATCACCAACAGATCAATTCGCTGACCTTCGCGATGAAATGGTGATGGAACTTGGCCGCGCAGGTTTGCTCGTAGAGCGCTCACACCACGAAGTTGGTACTGCAGGTCAGATGGAGATCAACTACCGCTTCACCGATATTCTCACCGCGGGCGATGAATTGATGAAGTTTAAGTACATTATCCGTAACGTTGCATGGGAAGGCGGCAAGACTGCCACCTTTATGCCAAAGCCACTCTTTGGTGATAACGGTTCTGGAATGCACGTGCACCAATCACTCTGGAAAGATGGAAAGCCACTCTTCTTCGAAGCAGGAACATATGGCGATCTTTCCGATATGGCTCGCTGGTATATCGGTGGCCTTCTCAAGCATGCACCGTCACTTCTTGCATTTACCAATCCAACGGTGAACTCTTACCGTCGCTTGGTTCCAGGGTATGAAGCACCGGTCAACCTTGTCTACTCAGCGCGTAACCGCTCTGCTTGTATCCGAATTCCAATTACTGGATCAAGTCCTAAAGCAAAGCGCATTGAATTCCGTTGCCCAGATCCATCATCTAATCCATACCTCGCATTTGCTGCAATGCTTATGGCTGGTATCGATGGAATCCTGAACAAGATCGAGCCACCAGCACCAGTTGATAAGGATCTCTACGAACTTGAAGGCGAAGAAGCTCGTGCAATTCCACAAGTTCCTGGTTCGCTAGATGCGGTACTCGATAGTTTGGAATCAGATCATGCATTCCTTACTCAGGGTGGAGTCTTTAGCGAAGATCTCATCTCTACCTGGATTGAATGGAAGCGTAAGCAAGAAGTTGATTATGTACGCCTA
>JBIPNL010000027.1:0-11630 GCA_044373255.1 Candidatus Planktophila sp.
GTCCGCACCCAGCAGAGTTCGAGCTTTACTACGATCTCTAGAATCATTTACTGAGAACGCCCCGTCACGGAAGTGGCGGGGCGTTCTCAGTTAGACTCCACCACATGAAGCGCCAGATATCTCCATTGAGAGAGTTTCTGCACAGAGAGTCCTCTTCCGGGTTATTCCTGATACTGGCTGCATGCCTTGGATTGGCCGTTGCAAATTCACCGCTATCGACTCAGTATTTTGATCTACTCGCTATGACGTTGAAGGTCGAACTCGGCTTTTTTTATCTCTCGCTCTCAGTTCTCAAGATCATCAATTACGGATTGATGACTATCTTCTTCTTTGTCGTTGGACTAGAGATCAAGCGAGAATTAGTAGCGGGCCACCTATCCTCGGTGAAAAAAGCAGCGATGCCATTTCTTGCCGCAATAGGCGGAATGGCAGTACCTGCCGGCATCTATCTCCTTATCGCCGGCGGCCAAGCACCGCAAGGCTGGGCAGTTCCGGTGGCTACAGATATCGCACTTGCCGTTGGGTTGCTGGCAATGATGGGACCTTCAGTTACGTTATCGCTTCGTTCATTTCTATTAGCCCTTGCGGTAATCGATGACATCGGTGCAATTCTCATCATCGCCCTCGTCTATTCAACCGGAATCACCTTCTCTTGGTTGGTCTCGGCGGCCATCACAATTATTGTGATTGTGCTGCTAGGCAGAACGAGTGTGACCTCGTTCTACATTTATATTTTTCTCGGTTTACTGTTGTGGTACAGCCTCTACCGCACTGGAGTTCATCCAACGCTGGCCGGGGTGATTCTAGGCTTACTAGCTCCTCATCGAGAGATGCCTCATGCCGATTTTGAGGACAGCGATGATGGCTCGGTTTCTTACGTTGAATATCTTCAGGCAAAGCTCCATCCTGTATCAAGCTTGGCAATTGTTCCGCTTTTTGCCTGTGCAAATACTGGAGTTGTTATTACATCTGAATCAATTCGTGATGCCGCCACTTCGGCTATCGCATGGGGAATCTTCATCGGTTTGGTGATCGGTAAACCACTTGGAATCGTCGCGGCCTCCTATGCGGCATCTAAGGCAAAAGTCGCAGATCTACCTGAGGGGGCAGCCTTCAACAAGATTGTTGCAACTGGTTCGGCTGCTGGAATTGGCTTTACCGTTGCGCTCTTCATTGCAGATCTCGCATTTGATGATGCTGCACTTCAAAATATTGCAGTGGTGGCAGTCATTGTTGCCTCTGTTGTCAGTGCGTTGATGAGTACAGCGTTCTTTAAATTTTCACGAAAGTAATCTGCAGCTTAGAGCTTGTCGATCCAACCCCAGACAGATTCAGCTCCCGAATGACCAACGAGTACCACGATCACGATGCTTGCCAGCGATGCCACAATCAGAGCAAGCGATGTAAGTCTTCGAACTAGCGCCGATCCAACAGTTGCCCCTGATCGATCTAAGCGCCAGCGCAAGTAAATCAACGCAACCATTGGGAGCGTTACAAACGGCGCGATCTCACCGAGCTCTGCGTGGTTTCCAGCATCTTTATCAAGAATCTCTTCAAAAGCCTCGCCTGTCATCTTTGCAAGAAAGAGAGAAGCTTGAGCAACTAGTGCAATGACCAGAGTTACCTTGCCATAACGCCGCGAAAAGCTCGGAAGGTATGACATGACGAGTGCGCTAATCGCAGCGAGTGGAATAAGGACAATAGCTGCATGGATTACCAGAGGGTGCAGAGGAAGCCCCGCAACAGAACCAAAGAGTCCTCCAGATGTAATCATGGGCAGATCTTAATCTAAGAAGAAATCAAGGAGGAAGTCGGTCGTGCCTGGGACTACCGAGTATTTCTCGAGATCTGTGATTCCAACGGATGCGAGCACCTCATCATCAACATAAAAGTTACCGCTGTTCTCCTTCGCATCGCGATTGAGAATGACATAGGCGGCATCGGAGAGGATCTCGGGGGTGCGACAGGAAGCGGTGTCAATCCCAGGAATCATCTGTAAGGCAGCGGTATCAATTGCTGTACGAGGCCAGAGCGCGTTTACTGCGATTCCATCACGCTTGAACTCTTCAGCCATACCAAGAACGCACATAGACATTCCATATTTTGCCATGGTGTATGCGACGTGATTTTTAAACCATTTCGCCTTCATCGATAACGGAGGCGACAGGGTAAGAATATGCGGGTTGCGACCTTGCGCGGCGCTCTCTTTCAGGTGTGGCAGCGCTGCCTGTGATGTGAGAAATGTACCTCGTACATTTACATCAAACATCAGATCAAACCGTTTTGCGGGAGTAGCTAATGTGGGTGTTAAGTTGATGGCGGACGCATTATTGATCAGGATATCAATACCACCAAACTCAGCAGCGGTCTTAGCAATTGCTGCCGCAATCTGATCTTCATCACGAATATCACATTGAATCGGCAGGGCAACTCCCCCAGCTGCTTCGATCTCTTTCGCTGCAGTAAAAATTGTTCCCGGTAACTTTGGATTCGGATCTGCCGTCTTGGCGGCAATAGCAACAGATGCTCCATCTGCTGCGGCGCGAAGGGCGATAGCTAAACCGATACCACGAGATCCTCCCGTGACGAAGATTCGCTTTCCTTTCAGATTTCCTGAGATTGACATTACTGTGCTCCCTTATCTTTTGCTGCAGCTTTTTTAGCCATAAATTTCATAAACGCTTCCATCGCTTCGTCGGATGTGAGGGCAAGTGAGAACAACTCGAACTCGGCCTTCATTACAGCGGCCACAGCATCATGCTTACTCGCCTTAATCAGCGCCTTAGTGTTAATAACTGCCGTCGGTGGTTGCTCTGCAATCTGCGTTGCAATTGTCAGCGCTGTGGCATAGGCATCGCTTGAAATCTCAGCAACTAGCCCCATCTCTTTCGCGCTCTCTGCCGAGAATGATTCACCTGTCATAAAAATCTTTGCAGCACGTTGATAGCCAACAAGTTCTGGAAAGAGGAGACTTGAGCCTGCCTCTGGAACGAGCCCAAGGGAGACAAATGGCATTGAAAAAGATGCTTGTGGGTCGGCCACAACAACATCGCAATGAAGCAACATTGTCGTTCCCACACCCACTGCATTGCCGTTTACCGCTGCAAGAAGCGGTTTAGGAAAGTCGAGTAGCGCACCTAAAAATGCAGCAACAGTTGAATCTTGCGTTGTTGGTGGATTCTCCATGAAATCTTTAATGTCATTTCCTGCTGTGAAGTGCGCGCCTGTGCTGGTCAGGATTACCGCCCTGACCGAGAAGTCCCCGGCAGCCTCGTTCAGTGAGCTTGCGAGGTCGGCATACATTTCACGAGTAAGTGCGTTCATCTTCTCTGGTCGGTCAAAAGAGAGCGTCAGGACGCTTCCGGCAGAGGACTTGGTGATGTTACTCATGAGTAGAGGTTACTACCTCTCAGAGGGTAAAAGAAGTGCACACTTCTCGGGATGTGACGATTTAACCCTCAACTCTCCGTGAGGGGTTAAAAACGCCCGGTCTGCGTAAGCAGGCCGGGCGTTCTTATTACCGAGAGAGTGTTGTATTAGCGATCGAGAGTTCCTGCAATGAAGGCTTCAGTCTTGTCATGAGCCTGCTCATCTGTGTACTGAACTGGTGGAGTCTTCATGAAGTATGACGAAGGAGAGAGAAGTGCTCCGCCGATCTTGCGATCAAGACCAATCTTGGCACAGCGAAGCGCATCGATAATCACACCAGCAGAGTTGGGTGAATCCCACACTTCGAGCTTGTACTCAAGATTAAGCGGAACATCACCGAAAGCGCGACCTTCGAGGCGAACATATGCCCACTTGCGATCATCTAACCATGGGATGTAATCAGAAGGTCCAATATGAACATTCTTGGCTCCCATATCGTGATCAAGTTGAGATGTCACAGAGTTTGTCTTTGAAATCTTCTTAGACTCTAAGCGATCGCGCTCAAGCATGTTCTTGAAGTCCATATTTCCACCGACGTTAAGTTGATAGGTGCGCTCTAAGAAGACGCCGCGATCCTGGAACAACTTAGCCATGATGCGGTGTGTGATTGTCGCACCGACCTGGCTCTTAATGTCATCTCCCACAATAGGAAGACCTGCATCTTCAAATTTCTTTGCCCAAGCTGGATCTGATGCGATAAAGACTGGTAGCGCGTTAACAAATGCGCAACCAGCATCGAGTGCGCACTGTGCGTAGAACTTTGCTGCTACCTCTGATCCAACAGGTAGGTAACAGATAAGAACATCCACCTGCTCTTCCTTAAGGACAGCAACAACATCTACAGCGGCGGCTGTGGATTCTGTAATTGTTTCGCGATAGTAGCGACCAAGACCATCATGAGTAACTCCACGGAGTACCTCAACGCCAGTTTTTGCTACATCGCTAAATTTAATGGTGTTATTTTCACTAGCCCAGATTGCATCTGCTAGATCTAGTCCAACTTTCTTTGCATCTACATCAAAGGCGGCAACAAACTTGACGTTGCTGATGTGATACGCGCCTACGGTTGCATGCATGAGACCTGGGATCTCTTGATCTGCAGCAGCGTCTTTGTAGTACGTGACACCTTGAACTAATGAATTGGCGCAGTTTCCTACTCCAACGATGGCAACACGAATGTCACCTTTTCCAGTTGTGATTTTCACTCTATTTCCTCTCGGTTTTGATCATGTCTTCTAGCCAAGCGATTTCCCGCAGAGCCGATTCCAGTGAGTGGCGACGCCACTCCTCCAGATATTTATCGATTCCAGCTGGCGAGCGCTCGAGTTCACCTCGGAGCATCTCGGCCTTCTCTTGCAGGCGTCGGTGGCGCCCCTCGAGAATTCTGATTCTGTTCTTACTAGATGTTGGACTAAAGAAAGCAAAGCGAATTTCGAAGGCATCGTCTTCCCATGCCTGTGCATTCACGCTCTCTGCCAAATCCAAAAATCTCTTCGTTCCGGACTTCGTAATTGAGTAGACGATCCGTGAGCGGCGAGAACTTTGATCGAGGTCGCACTCTTGAATGAGTCCTGCCTCTAACATCCGACGCAGTTGTGGGTAGAGGACCGAGAAAGAGAGAGCACGAAAGGGTCCAAAGATTGTGCTCATGCGCTTACGGAGCTCGTAGCCGTGCAACGGTCCTTGAGAGAGGAGCCCGAGAAGGGCGAGTTCGAGGGAGTCGGCGCGAGAGCGCATCTGAACCCCCTTCTCCATTGAAGACCGAACGATCTATATATCGTGGCCGCTATATATCGATTCGATATATCTGGCGCTATTGAACATGAGATAGCCCCTAATCGCAACTCACACCCCCGGCGACTCGCCGTAGGAGTACTCATGAGTTAGACCGACATAAGTTCTACGCTCTCACAGGGCCATCCTGGCCTGCTCTGCCACCTAGGGCGGCAATCGAGGAAGGAAATCTGCATGTCACTTTTTACCTGGAAACTTCATGGTGATGGTTCATCTGTTAAATCTGGAGAAGTTGTAGCACCGGACGAGCGTCTGAGCTGGCCCTTTACTATCGGCCTTGGCTTCCAACATATCGCTGCGATGTTTGGAGCAACATTCCTTGTCCCTATCCTTACCGGCTTTCCCGCAACAACGACGCTCTTCTTCTCCGGCGTAGGAACACTCCTCTTCCTGATCATCACTCAAAACAAAGTTCCGAGCTACCTCGGTTCTTCTTTTGCCTTCCTAGGGCCAATCTCTGCTGCAATGGGCGCAGAAGGTGGCGGAATGGCTGGCGCACTCGGTGGAATTGTCTTCACGGGTGTACTACTTATTCTTGTAGGCCTTGTCGTTCGTGTTGCGGGTATCGGCTGGATCAATACCTTGATGCCACCAATTGTTACTGGTGCAATCGTCATGTTAATCGGACTCAACCTTGCTCCTGCTGCCAAGAATAATTTCCAAGGTCTAGTCAATGGAAAGATTGTTGATCCAAATGCGACGATGATCGGAATTATCACTCTCATATCCATTGGTGTTCTTACCGCCTTCTCGCGCGGAATGATTGGTCGAATGAGTATTTTCCTTGGCCTTGCAATTGGTTATCTCACCTCACTTGCACTCGGCCAAATCAACACTTATGGCATCAAGGCTGCGAAGTGGGTAGCGTTACCAACTTTTGAAACTCCGACTTTTAAATTTAGCATCATGATTCTCTTCCTTCCTGTCGTTCTAGTTCTCATCGCTGAGAACGTCGGACACGTGAAGTCTGTTGCTGCAATGACTGGTAAGAGTCTTGATGACCAGATGGGTAATGCCTTGATGGCAGATGGGGTCGCAACCACTCTTGCAGGCGCGGGTGGAGGTTCTGGAACGACGACGTATGCAGAAAATATTGGCGTCATGGCATCAAGTCGTGTTTATTCAACCGCTGCATACTGGGTTGCTGGTATCGGAGCAATTCTTCTTTCACTATCGCCAAAATTTGGTGCAGTCCTTGCAGCTACTCCAATGGGAGCACTCGGTGGAGCAGGAACAGCTCTCTTTGGAATGATTGGCATCCTTGGTGCTCGAATCTGGGTTGATAGCCGCTCAGACTTCTCGAATCCAATCAATCTACTTGTAGTTGCATCTGCGATCATCATCGGCATCGCCGATTACTCGTGGACTAAGGGTGACTACACCTTCACAGGCATAGTCAATGGAACTCTTGTTGCCATAATTGGATATCACGTGCTTCACGCCATTGCTAAGGCTCGAGGGAAGTAACCCTCACTGAAGTAAATAAGGCCCCGGAATTCATCCGGGGCCTTATTTTTTTAAATTTTCGCTGTGATTAACAGAGTTCGCGCATTCAGCCCGGCCCCCGTGATTTAATCGTCAGATGAGTCCATCTGCCATCAAGCGCCCCGAGAAGCCAGCGCGAGAGACGATCGCTCCCTCTGACCTCACCTTCGGGCTCTCTACCTGTAAGCGCTGCATCTGGATTAAATACTGGTTCAAGGTGACCATGCCTGGGCAATTCCCTTTGGTGAAGCCCTTAGCTGATGCGCAGGAAGAACATTTCCGCCGTGCTTCCATGCAAAATCTCGATCCAAATTTAGCGCCAGGCGTTGTCAAGCAATGGGGACAGTGGGTCAAGTCCGCTCCGCTGGTAATTGCCGGGCGTGAGACCGCGTGGAAAATTCTTGGCATCTATGACCTATTGGCCCATTACGAAGATGGCTCTGTCGGCATCATTGATTGCAAGGTCTCAGATTCAGATCGGGATAACGGCGCCTTCTATGCCCCGCAATTGGAGGCCTACGCGCACGCCCTGGAAAATCCTGATCGTGGTAAACCCTTCCCCGTCTCTTCCATGGGACTGCTCGTGTGGCGACTCAACGGAGTGACACCGACTGCTGATGGCTCATTTGGATTTGGCGTCACCCAGCACTATCTGCCGGTCGAAAGGGATAGCCAAAAATTTAACGCACTCCTGGAAGAGCTCATTGATGTGATCGAAGGAGATTTCCCAGATGCCGGCCCTGAATGTCCCACATGTAATTACCTCGTGCAGAGGGCAGGGATCCAATCACTCTGATTCTTCTGAGCCATCCTTGCTTGGCGTAGCCCCTGGCTTCTTCGCTTTGACTGCATACTCATCAACATACTCTTGCCCGGATAGCTCTTGAATGCGAGCCATGATCTTGTCGGTAACCTCTCGCAGATAAGCAAGGTCGGTTGCATCACCATCAAAGTACATCGCTTCACCAAATGTCATTCCCACTCGTTTTACATTGGGAATCACTTGACCTGATGGTTGAATTTTCTCGGTGTTAAACATCGCAACCGGAATAATGGGCGCACCAGATTCGATTGCAAGTCGGGCAATACCTGTTCGCCCCTTGTAGAGGCGTCCATCTGGAGATCGAGTTCCTTCTGGATAAATTCCAAGACACTTTCCTTCAGATAAGACTTGTAGTCCGGTAATCAGCGCCGCTTCACTGCGCCGTCCACCTGAGCGATCAACTGGAACTTGTCCCAGTGCGATAAAGGTGAGCTTCTTGATAAACCCCTTAGGGCCTGGGGATGTGAAGTACTCGCTCTTGGCTAGAAATGTCACCTTACGTGGAACGACAAGTGGCATAAAGATTGAGTCGCTAAAGGAGAGATGATTTGAGGCGATAATCAATGGACCTGAGCCGGGAACATTTCGCAGACCCTTCACCTTGGGGCGAAAGAGAATCATGAGAAAGGGTGTGAGGAATGCGCGCAACGTGCCGTAGGGCAGATTGTTCATACTCATAATTTATCCCCTTTCTACTCAATCGGGTCAGTTTATGCGAATATAAAGCATGGCACCAACCTCAGATGATCCAAAACCGGAGCAAAATCCGGGCGAAGATGACCAAGATCTCATGGATGAGAAGTTTCACGCTCTCGTATCTGGGCTTTCACTTGATCAAAGTGCTCCAACCGATTATCTCGACACCCTTGCACGTAGTGAAGAAGTTGAGCGCTTTACTCCCCCAGAGCCAGAGAAAATTCAATTCTTCACTTCTATCAAAGAAGGCATCAAAGCTTTTAAGAAGTGGAAAGATAACCCTAGAAAAGATAACACCGACCTCGATGATGATGGAGCGCAGATATGAGTAAAGAATTTAGATGGGGAATCCTTGCAAGTGGTGGCATCGCACAAGCATTTGCACGCGACCTTTCCTACTTCAATCATCACATCGTCGCAGCGGTCGGTTCACGTTCGCAAGAGAGCGCAGATTCCTTTGCTGCTGAATTTCCTGGCTGTACCGCGTATGCAAGTTATGAAGAGCTCGTCGCAGATTCCACACTCGATGCTATCTATGTGGCATCGCCTCATCCTTATCATGTCAGCAACACACTTCTTGCACTCAATGCAGGCAAGCCAGTCTTATGCGAAAAACCTTTAACGATCAATGCGGCAGAGGCGCGCCAGATGAAGGCGGCGGCAGAGGCTAACGATGTAGCACTGATGGAGGCAATGTGGGCACGCTTCTTGCCACATATGCATAAGGTGCGCGAAATTCTTGCCTCCGGAATTCTTGGAGATATCTGGGCAGTTGAAGCAGATCACGGACAGCGACTTTCAGATCATGCTAACCCTCGACATTGGGAACCATCACTCGGGGGTGGCGCACTCCTAGATCTCGGTATCTATCCCATTTCATTTGCACATATGGTTCTTGGTGCGCCAATGAAAATTACGGCGTCAGCAACTTTTACAGATAAGGGCGTCGACGCCAGCTCTACTGTGATCTTTGATTACAAGAATGGAGCTCAGGCGATCCTGACGTCAAATATGATGGTCTCGACGCCGTGCCGTGCAACGATCTGCGGAACTCTTGGAAAAATTGAAATTGATCGCACCTTCTACAACCCAACATCAATGCGCGTAATTATGCATGATGGAACCACTACGGAATATCCTAAAGATTACAAAGGCCATGGCCTGCGCGATCAAGCACTTGAATTTGAGAGAGTCGTACGAAGTGGTGCAAAGAGCTCGCCAATTTTGACCCCAGCCGAATCAGTTGTGATTATGGAATCACTCGATGAGGTCCGCAAACAAATTGGCCTTATCTATCCCAGCGAAAGATAAGTAGCACCGCTCAAAGTTTTACAATCGCGCGAGATTGGCAACTCCGACAAGGCCTGCCTTATTTCCAAGTTGTGCCGGAACGATATCGGGATACGGATGTTTGCCGGCAAAGGGCATATGTCGGATTAATGACTGACGCGTTGGCTCCAGCAGTATCTCTCCGGCATCAACGACTCCCCCGCCAATAACAATTCGGGTGGGATCTAGAATCACACTCAATGCTGCGATTCCAGCGCCGAGATAGTGTGCAGTGGTATTAAATGCGGCTAGCGCGACCGCATCTCCGGCATGAGCTGCCTCGGTCACATGTTTTCCGGTGAGGCCATAGACCGTCCCATCACCAAGTGCGAGAAGATTGCGTGCCAACTCTGGAGTCGCGCTAATTGCTTCGCGCGCATGTCGCATAAGCGCGCTACCGCTTGCATATTGCTCAAAGCAACCGCGTGCACCGCATCCGCACAGGTGTCCCTCGGGAACCACGCGCATATGTCCTATCTCAGCCGCTGTTCCAAATCCACCGCGATAGAGATTCCCATTAACAACCATTCCGCCACCGATTCCAGTACCCACGGTGACGATAAGAAGATGATCGTGTCCACGACCTGCGCCAAAGGCTGCCTCGCCCCAGGCTGCGGCGTTGGCATCGTTTTCAATTACTACTGGCAAGTCAATGAGAGCGGTAAGTTCAGCATCAAGATCAACGCCATTCCACCCTGCAATATTTGGCGCTGCCAGCATCGTCTTTCTATCGGATGAAACAAATCCGGCTGCAGAAATTCCAATCGATTCAACCGAATAAGCATCCATCAGCTCGCGTGCAACATCGGCTATCGCCGAAGTGAGCGCTGTGCCACCTTCATGTGGAGTTTCACGACGAGCCTCAAGGAGAATATTCCCAGAGGCATCGACTACACCACCAAGTACTTTCGTTCCTCCGACATCAATGCCGATTGTGTAGGTCATCTGCTATTTATGCTTCGCAGTGCTCTTTTAATTGAGAAAGCGTCTGATCGATCGTAGATTTCTCTTGCTTAGTAATCATCATTTGTGGAATTGGCATTGAAAGTCCCACTGAAAGTTCATAGGTGACTTCAGTTTCATCGCCAAGATTCTTAACAATATATGCGCCATCCATCTTCGTTAACTTATTTGCATCTTCGAGTTCGAACTCCACTCGGGCAGGCGCGCCATCCCAATTGTAGGTAAGGGAGACTTCATCCTTTACTGCTCCTGCGCTGATTGTCATGGTGACACCAGTGGGGCGCCCTGATTCGTCTCGCTCGGTAATTTTGACTTTTGTTATAGAATCCGACCATTCGGGGTACTTCTCGAGATCGAAAAGTACTTCCGTCACCTGACTCATATCCGCTTCAATTACTATTGTTGATCTACTCATATCGCTCATGGGCGCAAGGCTACCTTGAGAAATCTCTTTCTGGGATCTCCCATTTTTGCCAATCCAGCGCTAGCGTTTGCCCATGACAACTTACTCAGTAGATCCACTAGTCCCTGCTGCCACTGAGGGAAACCTCACCGAACTGATCGCTCACCGAGCATGGTTTGAGCCAGAGCGAGTGATGATGTCCCGACCTTTGGGTGAGGGGTGGCAGCCAGTAACTGCGCGTGAGGTTGAAGCCGAAGTGCGCGCAACCGCTAAGGGCTTAGTTGCAGCTGGTATCAATGTCGGAGATCGAGTCGCAATTATGGCTCGTACTCGTTATGAGTGGACGATTCTTGATTTCGCAATTTGGTATGCCGGTGGATGCGTTGTCCCAATTTATGAAACATCATCTGCCGAGCAGGTTGATTGGATCTTGAGCGATTCCGGTTCTGTCGGTGTGATTGTCGAAGCGCCTACTCATCGCGAGCTAGTACAGACAGTACTTCCCGCACATACAAAACATGTGTGGACAATGACAGATGATGTTCTCTCTGTCCTTGCAAAGGCAGGTGCACAGATTAGCGATGACGAGATTGATCGTCGCCGCAACTCCTTAACTCCCGAGACTCTAGCCACGCTCATCTACACATCTGGAACTACAGGACGGCCAAAGGGTGTGAGCCTGACCCACGGTAACTTCCTCTCAGAATG
>JBIPNL010000083.1:0-5450 GCA_044373255.1 Candidatus Planktophila sp.
TAGTTTGCCATCAGGAGATTGGTCCATGAAAGGATCGGTGCCTTCTTGCTCATGCGCTCACCAAAGTTCCACCAGAATTTTCCAAAGCCATTGCAAAGGCGAGTGGATCTTTACCGTCAATAATGCGCACCGCTCGTGCTCCATTATCAATTGCCTCTAGGCACGCTGCGACTTTGGGTGCCATGCCTTCTGTAAAACTATCTTTGATGGAATATAAATCATCGCGTGTGATCGATGTAATCAGTGAATCTTTATCTGGCCAATTGCGATAAATTCCCGCAACATCTGTCATCACTATCAAGGCCTGGGCATCGAGTGCGCCCGCAACGGCAGCTGCTGCTAAGTCAGCGTTGATGTTGAGAGCGCCATCTCTTTCTATATTCGATGCCACCGGTGAAATGACGGGGACCTGTGAATTCGCTAGCGCTGCCTCAACCGGCGACAGATCGATTGAGACCACTTCACCGACAAAACCGAGATCTACCAGAGTGCCATCTCCAAGATGGGTCAGTTTTTTTGCGCGTAACACAGTACGTCCGGAAATAGCGATTGCTGGAATTGAATGCGAATTCAACGCCTGGGCGATCATCGGCCCTACCTGCCTAATCAGAACTTCTTCCACCGCTGCAAGGGTCGCTTGATCCGTATATCGAAAACCCCCGATGAAGCGTGGAGTAATTCCGCGGGAAGAGATCTCTGCATTTATTTGTGGACCACCTCCGTGTACGACGATGACGCGCAGGCCGGAGGCACGTGCATCACGTATCGCCGCGGCAAAGAGCCCTGAATCATCTGTCATTGCGTGGCCACCAAATTTAACGACCAAAGTACTACTCATATACCGATTCCTTGCAGGGATAGTCCTAAAGAATCGTCAAGTCCGCAGATGATGTTCGCGTTCTGAACCGCTTGTCCAGCAGCTCCCTTACCTAAGTTATCAATTGCAATACTCACGATTGCTCGCTTCGTATGGCTGTCAACGGCAACTTGAATGTGTGCAGAGTTACTACCAAAGACTGACGACGTTGCGGGCATCTGGCCTTCTTCTAGAATCGATACAAACTTCTGATCCTCATAGTAAGAAAGAAAGTGATTGCGCAATTCATCTGTAGATACAAACTGATCCAACTTAACAGTGACCGTGGCTAAGATCCCTCTGACCATCGGTGCAAGCATGGGCGTAAAGGAGATACGCACTTCTTTTCCACTTGCTGCAGATACGCACTGCTCAATTTCTGGTGTGTGTTGATGCGCTCCCCCGAATTTATAGGATGTCATCGACCCCATAATCGCGCTTGCCAGAAGGTGTGTTTTCGCGCTTCGACCAGCACCTGAGGTTCCAGATGCCGCAACGACGACAACATCATTGAGGTGTGCAAAGGGAGCAAGAGGCGTTAATGCCAATGCAACGGCTGTGGCATAGCATCCAGGATTGGCTACCTTCTGAGCACCCTTAATCTTCTCTATATTTCCTGCAATCTCCGGTAATCCGTAAACCCAAGAGCCTGCATGAGCGCCGCCATAGTATTTCTCCCAGGCATTCGGGTCTTCCAAGCGGAAATCTGCTCCAATATCAATAAATTTCATCGAAGGCTTCAGTGACGCAATCATTGCGACAGCAGAGGCCGATTCCCCATGAGGAAGAGCCAAGAAGATGAGTTCACATGAGGTGAAAAGCTCTGGAGAGAAAGCGGAAAAACTCTTTCCTGCATAGGAGGCCAATTGTGGGTGCACTGATGTGATGGGTTCGCCTGCGTTGGAGTGCGCACTGACTGCTTCAACAGAAAAGACTGGGTGATCAGCCAGGATGCGCAGGAGTTCGCCCCCTGCATAGCCGCTACCACCGACGATTCCAATTTTCATGAAACTAGGATACAGCGCGATCTATAATTATGCAATCTTATGCATAATTATGCAGTTCGTAGTGTCGCTCCTGTTGCACGAGCTGCCTCGGCCACCGCTGATTCACGCAGGGCTGTGATTTCCGCCCCGGTGAGCGTGCGATCCTCGGCGCGGAAAACAAGAGCGAAAGCGAGAGAAACTTTTCCATCTCCCAGCTTGTCGTAACGATCAAAGAGGGTGATTGATTCAAGGAGTGGGCCAGCACCAGCGCGCAACGCTACTTCAACATCTCCCGCGGCTACTTTCTCGTCAACAATAAGTGCGACATCTTGCAGAGCAGCCGGCATTGTTCCTACTGATGTTGGGCGTACTCGCGGTGATTCTGGGAGAGCACTCAGGGCAACTGCGAATGCGGCACTTCGTGCCGGAAGCCCATACTTGGCAATAATTCGTGGATGTAGTTCTCCAGCGTGCGCAACGGCCTTGCCATCAACAATCAACTCGGCACAACGACCAGGATGCCATGGTGCGAACTCACTGCGGGCAATACTCCATGGCAAGTGACAGAGGTCGAGAATATCTGTGGCGGCAGCGATCGCATCTTGCCATCCATATGAACGAGCAGAGCCCTGCCAATCTTCATTCTCCACTTTTCCTACAAGCACTCCGGCCACATGGAAACCTTGCGGCGGAACGCTTGCATAAATTTCTTTAATTGTTTGGGCGGAAGGCCGAGAGCCTATCTCTGGGAAGATTCCATCAATGAGTTTTTGAGAACTTCTGAAAATAGAACCCATCTCAAATATCGCAAAGTCCTTCGCACCGCGCGAAATATTGCGCGCAGCTACTTCAATGAGTCCTGGAACAAGATGGACGCGCATCAATGGAAATTCTTCTGACATTGGATTGGCTATCGCGTAGGTTGAAGCTCGCTCCCCCACAAATCCCATGAAATCAATAGTCTCTTGATTGGTAAATGGGAAAGTTTGAACCTCTGCCAAACCACGAGAAGCCAGCATTGTCGCAACCGCACGACGCCGTTTCTGTGTGGTTGTCAGTGATGCGTGAACTGGACGCGGCGGAAGGACTGATGGAATGGCATCGTAACCAATCATCCGCGCTACCTCTTCAGCAAGATCTGCAGGAGTCAGAAGATCCCAGCGCCACGATGGTGGGTCGACTTCGAAAATTTTCTCATCAACATCGCAGCCAATTACTCGTAGGAGTTCAGCGATCTTGGTGGGTGTGATCTCTAGCCCCAATATGCGCGAAATATAGGCAGGATCTAACATGAGAAGAGGCGCGTACTTCGGCTTTCCATCGACGACGGTAGCAACGTGTTGCGCCGAACTATGTTGAGTGAGGAGTTGAACAAAACGAGCGGAGGCAAATTCTGCTAGTGATGGATCCACACTGCGTTCAAGGCGGCGTGATGCCTCCGACGATAATTTGTGGCGTCGGGAATTCTTTGCAATGCATACGGGATCAAAGCGAACAGCCTCGAGCGCAATTTCAGTTGTACTCTCAGAAATCTCAGATGAAGCTCCGCCCATAGTTCCGGCTAGTGCAAGAGGTTGCTCGTCATCACAGACCATCAAGTCATCAGGATGGAGCTGGCGAACCTGTCCATCTAAAGTGGTAAATGGTTGCGCTTTTCCGGCGCGTTTAATCGTTAATCCACCCTTGATCTTCGACTTATCGAAGGCATGAAGTGGTTGTCCAAGTTCGAGCATCACATAATTGGTGATATCTACAACGAGTGAAATGGAACGCATTCCCATTTTTTCAATACGTCGACGCATCCACAGTGGAGTTGTCGCTCGTGGGTCAAAATTCGTTAGCGTGCGCAGATAGAAGACTGACGCCGTTGCTGGATCGGCAATCTTGGCCGTCACTCCTTTTCCAGTTTCGGCGAAGGTGAGATCGCGTAGTGCATCCACGGGATCGGTAAATTTCAAGTTCAACGAACCCGCCACCTCACGTGCCAATCCGCGGATACTCAAGGCATAGCCACGATCCGGATTCACTGCGACATCAAAGATGACATCGTTAATCATCAATCCGGCGATCGCATCTTCTCCGATTGTCACCGACCCTTCAGCAAAGGTCATAATTCCCGAATGATCATCGCCGAGGCCTAGTTCGCGTGCAGAACAGATCATGCCGTTGGAAGTTTTACCATATGTTTCACGCGCTCCGATTGCGAAATCACCAGGAAGTACAGCGCCAGGTAGGGCTGCAACGATGAGATCTCCAACAACGAAATTGGTTGCTCCACAGATGACGTAACGCGTTGATCCTTCGCCACAATCAAGACCGACATATCGAACTGGCTTCTTAAATTCAGTGAGTTCTTCAATGCTGAGGACCTTCGCAAAGACAAGTGGCCCGGTCAGATCAGCTCCTTGCTTGATAATCTCTTCAACTTCAAATCCGACCCGAATAAGGCCATCTGAAATCTGCTCTGGAGTAATTGTTGCTGGAATCTCAACAAATTCCTTGATCCACGATAAAGGTGCGCGCATTTAGAGTCCTACTCCAAACTGACGAGTGAATCGAAGATCGCCTTCCACAATGTCATGCATATCAGTTATTCCATGGCGGACC
This sequence comes from Candidatus Planktophila sp., assembly GCA_044373255.1. Lineage (GTDB taxonomy): Bacteria > Actinomycetota > Actinomycetes > Nanopelagicales > Nanopelagicaceae > Planktophila. The sequence goes on from JBIPNL010000083.1 coordinate 4,450, forward strand.
ATGAGTGTTCGTTCAAGTCCCATTCCAAATGCAAAACCTGAATAGAGATCTGTATCAATTCCACAGGTTGCAAGAACTCGCGGATTCACCATTCCACATCCACCCCACTCGATCCAACGACCGTTGAAGAAGATATCTACTTCTGCGCTTGGTTCGGTGAAGGGAAAGAACGATGGGCGCAGGCGCGTTGTTACATCGGCACCAAACATATGACGTGCAAAATTATCGAGAGTTCCTTTGAGGTGAGCCATGGTGATGCCCTTATCGATGACCAAGCCCTCTACTTGGTGAAAGACTGGAGAATGAGTCGCATCGAGTTCATCTGCTCTAAAAGTTCGCCCCGGACAAATGACGTAGATGGGAGGCTCGTTTTCCAACATGGTGCGAATCTGAACTGGTGATGTGTGAGTTCGCAGGACGATTCCAGATTCCACTGGTTCGATAAAGAAAGTGTCCTGCATAGTGCGAGCTGGATGGTCGGCTGGAATATTGAGCGCATCGAAGTTGAGCCAACCTGATTCTAGCTCCGGTCCTTCTGCGACAGAGAATCCTTGCTCAATAAAGAAATCGGAAATCTCATTCTTGATAATTGTAATGGGGTGTAAACCACCCTTATGTGACCGCGATGCAGGCAAGGTGATATCGACGACCTCATCGCGAAGAACTCTTTCATCTTGTTCGCGCTCTAACTTAGCTGTCGCTTCGTCTAGAGCAGTTGCAATTGCTGCCTTTGCTTCACCGATTATTTTTCCTACTGATGCTTTTTGGTCGGCGGGAAGTGATCCCAGCGATCGACTGGCCAGGGCTATTGGTGACTTGTCTCCGGCGTGAGCTAGCCGCGCATCTTTGAGTGAATCTAAATCCTGGGCTGCCGCGAAGGCGCTACGCGCCTGATCGACCCACTGTGCAACCTCGCCCTGATTCATGGCCCTTATTCTAACCGCGAGAGGACTGAGAAAGCGTGAACATTACGATCGAAGCCGCGGCAGAGAGATTTAAGC
>JBIPNL010000008.1:0-22258 GCA_044373255.1 Candidatus Planktophila sp.
ATAGGTAAAGGCTACCTGCGCGGCGAGAGAATTGCTTCTTTGTCACGGAATCGTTCGAGAATTCGATCGTAATTCTTCTTAGACTGCACATCTCGGTACTCAGCATCAACATCGTGATAGCCATGATGGCGGCCTTGCTCTAATGGAAGATCCATCTGCAACAAGTGGCCACCGGCATGCTTTAGCCGTAATGAGAATTCAATATCTGCATTGCGATAATAGACAGCGCGATTACTAAATCCTTCTGCACTGATTGCCGCTTGTCGATCAACTGCGATGAAGTAACTAAAGAGAACATCAACATCGCCATCACCTTTATCATCGACGCTGCGCCATTGATCTTCCAGGTTAATCAGGCCGCCCTTCCAACCAGCGGCGATATATTTTCCTTGAGAAAGAACTCCGAGCACGGGAGCAAGCGCGTCTCCCGTTAACCGTGTTGATGGATCCATGAGAACAACAAATGTGGCCATCACATTTTTGAGAAGTGCATTGGCGCACTCGCCCCAGCCACATTTTTCACTAAGGACAATAATCTTTGTCTGGGCATCAAGTTGATCAACAAGTGCACCAGGCTCACCGATCACAAGCAAGACAATAGGTACCTGAGAATACTTTTTGATAGATGCAACCGTCTCAGCGCAATCATCGGTGAATCCGTCAACAATCATGGTTACAGCTATCTCACTCTTACCAACAGCTATTGGGCGAATATCACGCGGTGATGAATAGATTGGAAACCTCTCGCGCTCTTTTAATTCAAAGCCACCTGCGACATCAACTACCTCAAAACCAGCAGCCGCAATTTCATCGCGTAAGAGATCAGAGCGGGCCCAATCTTTGGCCGCACGTGCTGCGGTGCGTTCTTGCGCTAAAGCAATGATGTTATCAGGTGCGCTCATGTGAAGACAACAGCCTTAGCCATTCCTAATACCTTGATGCCAGCAGATGTTGCGGTGAGCTCTAAAGTAATTGAATTCTCATCAACTGCTGCAACCGTTGCGGTGACAGTGAGATCCACATCGGTATCTGCGGGCACAATAACTGGCTTGGTGAAGCGAGCGCCGAAATGTTTCACCTTGGCAGATCCGCCAGCCCAATCTGTTACAAACTTTCCGACTAGCGCCATCGTTAACATTCCGTGTGCAATGACGTTTGGTAATCCAACAGAGAGTGCAAACTCTTCATTCTGATGTATTGGGTTCTGATCACCGCTGGCATCGGCATATGCCTTGAGGGTGGCACGGTTGATGGTGAAGATGCGCTCAGGAATTGCTGTACCTATTTCAATCATGCGCGCACCACCAAGGTTGACCATGACGATAGGGCGATGGTTGAGCCAGCTTTAAGGTCAGATCTAACTGTGACGATTTCATTGCCGGCAGCTACGCGATAACTCTCGATCGTCGATGAACATGTAAATGTGTCACCGGCCTTAATCGGCATAAAGATTTCAAACTTCTGATCGCCATGAACAACCCTGGTCCAATCAAGACCGATCGCAGGGTCAGATAAAATTGATTGAGATTGTTCTAGGCTGATGCGAATTGAAAATGTAGGCGGTGCGACACTGGTATCAATTTCGCCAATAACGGCAGCAAATGCATCGATCTCTGATTGTGTGACACTCACGCTATCCGCACCTTCAAAGGTGCGCCCGACTGAATCGGGATTGAGCATTAGCGGGTTTCGCGGTGAAGTGTTGATGCCTTGCAACGAGGGCAGAACTTCTTGAGTTCCATACGATCTGGATCGTTGCGTCGGTTCTTCTTGGTGATGTAGTTACGCTCTTTGCAATCAACGCATGCCATGGTGATCTTTGGACGTACGTCCGCGCTCTTACTTGCCATGGTGTTACTCCTTCTACATCGGTCCTTGTTGGTTCTTAACTTGGGCTAGAGGTGCATAGGTTACCCACAGCACCCCGTTTGGGTGAAATTGGTGCGTAAAGAATTGGTAGCGGAGGCGGGATTTGAACCCACGACACAGCGATTATGAGCCGCTTGCTCTACCAAGCTGAGCTACCCCGCCAAATCTAGATATGAAGTTGTGTTCTTGCGAGCCCCCCACCGGAATCGAACCGGTGACCTTTTCCTTACCATGGAAACGCTCTACCGACTGAGCTAGGGGGGCAGAAGGTAGAGACGTGAGTGTACGCGAGGAGATCGAAAGTAAAAAATCGCGTGAGGTTAGCGACTGGGATCGAGCGTGATTTTCCCGGTCGAGCCGCGCGATCTCATATGCTGATGAGCCTCTGTTGCCTGGCTCAATCCATATCGGGATCCAACTATTGTCTTAAGAGATCCAGCCTGAATCAATGTGAAGAGTTCATCGATCACATCATGGAATAACTCTTTGCTTCCGAAGCAATGTCCCAACCAGAATCCACTCAAAGTCTTTGTACCGGTCTTTAACGTCACTGGCACAACTGGAGTCGGTGATACGCGTGAAGCCATTCCAAATGTAACAAGTCGACCGAATGGGGCGAGTGCTGCAAGGCTCTGATCAAAAGTAGTTCCGCCAACCATTTCTAGAACTAGATCAACTTTCTTGCCACCATTTGCTTCGATAATCGCACCCTTGAGATCTGTGACATTGGAATCAATTGCGACGTCAGCACCGAGTGAAAGTGCAAGCTCACGCTTTTCTGGCGTTGATGCCACAGCAATAACTTTGGCTCCCCACAACTTTGCTAATTGAATCGACATCACACCAACACCACCTGCTGCAGCGTGAACGACAACGCTCTCCCCTGGCTTTAGGTGCCCCATCGTTTTTAAAATATGCCATGCGGTAGATCCTTGGATCAACATACAGAGTGCATCTTCATCGCTAATGCCCTCTGGAACATTAATCATGCCGGCTTTATTTGCAGTTACCTTCTGCGCATATCCACCTGAGGAGACTAGAGCCACTACTCGTCTTCCAGCTGGTGTACGTCCCACTACTTCAATACCAGGAACAAGAGGCAGGTTCTGAGGAACAAGATAACTATTCTCCACTTGATGTGTATCTGCGTAATTAATTCCAATGCTTAAGACATCCAATAACACTTCATCGGCACCCGGGGTTGGAATATCAAGATCAACAAGGGCCATCTTCTCTGGGCCACCGAATTCGGTAATTTGAATTGCTTTCATCATAGCGATGCGCTCCCGACGGATAATTGATTGGTTCACCGAGTACGATGGTGATATGAGTAAAGTTATCACTAGCGATAATGAATTAGCAACGTTACTGTCGAAAACAAAGCGTGTGGCTGTTGTCGGTATATCCGATAAACAAGATCGCCCAAGTAACGGCGTAAGTAGATGGCTTCTTTCTCACTCACATCTTGATCTCTACTTCGTTAACCCTGCATTAACTACGGTTCTAGGTAAACCTTGTTATCCATCACTAAAGGATCTTCCAGTAGATATCGATATGGTCGACATATTCCGCAAAGTCAGCGATATACCTGCTGTCGTTGATGAAGCAATTGAAATCGGCGCACACTCAATCTGGATTCAATTAGGGCTTGTGGATGAGATTTCAGCAGAGCGCGCAGTATCCGCTGGCCTGGATGTTGTGATGGATCTTTGTATCAAGGTTGAATACGAAAGACTGAAAGATCTTATTTCTCCTCAAGAATGAGTGAGACCGAATTAATGCACCACCGCTGATCAGTTGGTACGTCATAGCCTTCACCTTCAAATACATGGCCCAGATGTGAGTCACAATTGGCGCAACGCACTTCAGTGCGAATTCGCGGAGCAAGTGATCGATCTTCAATTAGCGTTACTGCATCATCAGCTGTTGGTGCATAGAACGATGGCCATCCGCAACCAGAATGAAACTTCGTTTCGCTTTTGAAGAGTTCGGCGTTACATGCTTTACAACGATAACTTCCGACTTTATCGGTATCGGTATATTCACCAGTAAAGGGACGCTCTGTCGCTCCATTACGTAAGACTTCATACGATAAAGGATCTAGTCGAGCCTTGAGTTCATCTTCGTTTATTGAAGTCATGGCCAGAATATTACTGTGGCGCCGACTTTAAAGTCGTCCGGCTTCGTGCACACGCTTGAGAAATTCCTTAGTCTTTGGATGAGAAGGAGAGCGTAGAACTTCTTCAGGGGTGCCTCGTTCAAGAATGAGCCCTGACTCAAGGAAACAGACTTGATCAGCAACCTGAGTAGCAAAGCCCATCTCATGTGTTGCTAGAACCATCGTCATTCCATCAGATTTAAGGTCGCGCACAATACTTAACACTTCATTAACTAAGACAGGATCGAGCGCTGATGTGACCTCATCAAGTAAGAGAAGGCGAGGATTAACAGCAATCGAGCGAATAATTGCGGCACGTTGTTGCTGTCCCCCACTAAGGCGATCTGGATATTCATCTGCCTTTTCGAGCAGATCAAACCGCTTGAGTAATTCGTCAGCCAATTCATTTGCTTCATCGCGACTCTTTCGCTGCACCTTGATCGGCGCCAGCGTGATGTTCTCTCTGATCGTCATATGAGGAAAGAGGTTAAATGATTGAAAGACAATGCCCAGCTTTCTGCGGATCAGGTCAACATCGATTGCCGGATCACTAATCTCTTGGCCATCCAAGAGGATCAGTCCATCATCGATAGGCTCAAGAAGATTGATGCAACGCAAGAGGGTGGACTTACCTGAGCCCGATGCCCCGATAAGTACCGTCGCAGTGTGTTCAGGAACAACCAGATTCACATCATGAAGAACTAGGTTTGCCTCAAATGATTTACGGAGATCGAGAATTTCAAGAACTGGAGTACTCACGCCAACCCCTCAGAATTCTGCTTCTCTGAGCGCAATCGAATTTGGCGGTCAATAAAACGCGTAAGCGGGATTGTTATAAGTAGGAACAGGATTGCTGCTACAACATATGGCGTGTAATTAAATGTGCGGCTGGCGTTGATCTGCGCCGCACGCACCGCATCGGTAACACCCAAAATAGAGACAAGACCAGTGTCTTTCAGTAGTGAGACAAAATCATTAAGAAGTGGTGGGATCACTCGGCGAATCGCCTGTGGCAAGACCACATATCGCATAGTTTGGCGTGAAGTTAGCCCTAATGATCGCGCGGCTGCTCGCTGTGATTGATGAACAGACAGGATGCCACTGCGGATTACTTCTGCGACATAGGCAGAGTAAGTGAGCACAACTGCGATTGTTCCAAGAACAATGACGTTATTAGTAAGTCCTTGAATTCGTAGGGCGGGAACTCCAAATCCGACGAGCAAGATAATCAGGATTAGCGGAGCGCCACGGAAAATATCAATATAGGCCGTTGCAATAAATCTAAAGGGAGTTAACGCCGGTGACTTCGTAGTTTTTAGTAGTGCAAGAGCAAGAGCAATAATTCCGATTGCTACGCCGCCGATGAGCGTTAATTGAATATTGACGACAAGACCGCGAATAACTGTCGGAAATACTTCCTTGCCGTAGTCCAGATCAAAGAAAGTGGCCTTAACAGAATCCCAGCCAGGTGAAGTGAGAAGAATGGCTGAAAATGTTCCCAGCACAAGAACTGTTGAAATCAGGGCAATAACTCTTTTGCGAGCCTGCAGATTCTTTCGGTAAATCTCTCGTTCGCGTTCACGCGCGCTCGGTGACCATGGCGTTGTATTACTCACCATGGTCACCGAGTGCGAATGAATTCACTGCTTATTGCGTATCGCTTATGGCTTCAATACTGGTGAACCGGTATTGGTTGCAAGCCATGTATCTGTGATGCTGGCAAGAGTTCCATCAGCTGTGATGGCATCTACTGCACCAGATACACATGATGTCAACGCACTTCCCTTTGTAAGGAGAAGTCCGAATTGATCACCTGAGCCACTTGGAGCAAGTTGTCCAACGATGATTCCGTTCTCAACTTCAACACCTGAAAGATAGAAGGCTGTTGGTAGATCTACAACGAGACCATCAATCTGCTTGTTCTTAAGTGCTGACACACCTGCTGCATTGTCGTTGAACACGCTTGCCTTGAGGCCAAGCTGATTCTCAATTGCATCAAGTGATGTTGTACCGACAGCTGCGCCAAGCTTTGCACCCGCGAGTTCAGCGATTGATGTCTTTCCATCAATCTTGCTTCCCTTGAATGAAACGATTGCTTGTGGAGCTGTGTAGTAAGGAGATGAGAAATCAACTGCAGCCTTGCGCTCTTCTGTGATTGAGAACTGCTGCAAGTTGAAGTCGAAGTTCTTCTCGCCTGGAGTTACTGCGCTATCGAATGTTGTGCGAACCCACTTGACCTCATCCTTTGAGAAACCAAGTTGTGTTGCAACAGCGTATGCAACAGCTGCTTCGAAGCCTTCTCCAGATTCTGGAGCATCATCAATCACCCATGGGTAGTAGGCAGGCTCTCCAGTTGCGATGGTTAGAACGCCATCTGCGACAGTTGCAAGATCTGCTTTTTCACATGAAGCTGATGCGCTCTCAGTTGAGTCGCTACTTGAACACGCTGAAATTCCGAATGCAAAAGCAACGGTCAACGCAATTACTAATCCGTTACGAATTTTCATACTATGCCTTTCCTAGGGGGTAATACCCGGCAAAGGCTAATAACCACCTCAGCCCCTGTCTAGTTGCAACTCGATCGCACTACCCCGAGCGCATTACATCGTGAGATGCAGACCCTTGCCTTCTGAGAAGTACACTTACGCCTCAACGCTCGAGCACGATTTCGCCCATAGGGAGAGCTAAGCTTTTATGCCAATCAGAGCTCATCTTCACGCCGAAGATATTGACAGGCCTGCATTGGTCCTAGTCCACGGTTTAGGTTCTGCCAGCACAATCTGGAAAAGTCTCATCCCTCAACTTGTTAAACACTTCAGCGTCTTCGCAGTAGATCTGCCAGGTCATGGTGTTGCAGAGTTACATCCTGACGAAAAGTACGACCCGAAATCGTTGGCGCAGGCAATCGTTGATGAACTGAGCCAAACTCATGGCGTTACAGAAATGCACGTTGCAGGAAATTCTCTCGGGGGCTGGATCGCACTTGAAATGGGTTCGGTAGCTCCAGAAAAAGTGAAGAGCATAACTGCACTAGCACCAGCCGGACTTTGGCATGAGCCACCCAAGCAGAAATACCCACCAAGTATTGATGCTCGAATTCTTGCCAAAATCTCGCGCCACTTTATGACTCTGGCTTATCGAATTGCACCTCTTAAAGCTATTGGTTATAAGAAGATCACACACTTGTGGCGCGAGCTTAGTTTTGAATCGTGCCGTGACTCTGTCTTAGCAATGGCGCACTCACGTGGGTACATGCCGTTATGGCATGGTGCGCGCGGTCTAAAGTTTGAATCGGAAGTTCCCGGTCATATCAATACTTCAATTGTCTTCGGGGATTATGACCTCATGCTTCCGGATAAGGTCGCCCAAGAGAAGGCGGTCGCCCCACCCCATTCAAACTGGATTGTCGTTGATAACTGCGCACATGTAATTATGTGGAACTATCCAGATCTAACAGTTGAGTTCATTAGGAGAACCGCGAAAGTGGTTCAATTGAACAACGAATAGCGCTACCAGGTGATAAACCTCGAACAATGTTTACATTTATCGAGATAGGGGCTATTTTTTGCCTCAACCAAGAGGGGGGACTACGTGACCTACGTAAAGTCAGCAAATCGAGCCATGGAGATTTTGCTATTGGTCAACGTTAATCCACAAGGTTTGAGCCTTTCAGAAATCTGCCAAAGACTTGATATGCCTAAGAGCAGTACGCATGAGTTGTTACATGCGATGGAGCAGCAGAAATTTCTCCAGCTTGATGGCAAGAGATACAAAATTGGTATTCGAATTTTTGAACTGGGACAAACTGCTTCAAGAAATTTAGATATTTTACGTGCTGTGAGACCACATTTAAAGTGGTTAAGTTCGCAGTCATCCATGACTACCCAATTTGGAATTTTAGAGAAGACCGAAGTGATCTATCTTTCAAAGATCACAAGTCACGAAGGTATAGCTGTTGAATCACAAGTCGGGGCCAGGATGCCGGCGCACGCTACTGCCCTTGGCAAGGCTATGCTGAGTTTGCTACCTGAGGAAGTGCTTGATACAAACTACGAAAAGGTAGTTTTTGAAAAATTCACAGCAAGCACAATTGAATCGGCATCTGAACTCCGCGAGAGATTAAAAGAAGTAAAAGCTAAGAAGTTTGCTGAGGATCACGAAGAGTTCACAAAAGGTGTTTACTGTTTATCCGTACCAGTTCCATCGCTGCGCGAAGACACAATCGGAGCTATTAGTATTTCAATGCCGAAGGATACGTGGAAGCAGGTCGAGCGAGAAAAGTTGATTGAAAAATTACATTTGGCAGGAACGCGAATTCGTGAAGGTATGAAAGAGAACAATAGACAGAGATCTACCTCAAAAAAGTAGGATTACCTACTTCCGAGTAGAACAAATGTTTCTCTATAACTTGAAGTTACTGCTTTCATACTTATGAACTTCTCAGAAATAGCCACTTTGCATCATTGAAAAACTTCGAGATACTTAGGTTATTGAGTTTGATTGGCCGAGGAGCTGATTGAAAGAACGTGAGAGGAATTCAGATGAGATCTTTGCGACCATTAGAAGGTCAGGTAGCAATAGTTGCAGGTGGTGGCAGTGGAATTGGTGCTGCTACGACCACTCTTCTTGCTTCCCTTGGCGCTGACGTTGTCGTCTTTGATCTCAACGCAGAAGCTACTCAAAAAATCATTAGCCAAGCCCAAGGTGAAGGTAATAAATGCTCGTTTAAGCAAGTAGATCTTCGTGATGAAGATGCCGTAGTGAAAAATACAGATCAGGTTTTCCAACAGTTCGGAAGAATTGATATCTGTGTCAACGCTGTCGGCGTCACTGGACCAACCGGTGTACCCGTACATGAAATGGGTATTAAGGCTTTCCGTGACACATTTGATATCAATTTCTTTAGCGCGATTGCGCTACAAGCCGCAGTTTCGAAATATATGATCCAAGCCAAATATGGACGCATTGTGCAACTTTCCTCAATCGCAGGAAAAGAAGGCAACCCAAACATGGGCCCTTACTCCTCTTCAAAAGCTGCTCTCATTGGGTTGGTTAAGGCAAGCGGTAAAGAATTGGCTACGAGTGGAGTTACGGTTAACGCGATTGCTCCAGCTGTTGTAAGAACTCCCATTAATGACAATACGGATCCAAAAGTTGTTGCATACATGCTGTCGAAAATCCCTATGGGCAGAATGGGCGAGACTCAAGAGGTCGCAGACTTGATTTCATTTATCGTCTCACCTGAGTGTTCATACATCACAGGCTTTGTGTTCGATCTTTCTGGTGGCAGAGCAACTTACTAAATCTCTTCGATCCAACAGATTGAGATCTCAATGAAATACGACTTGGCGGCCTATGTTTGGCCCTCCTACACAGGAGATGAACCACGTACTCGTATGTTTTGGCCAGACGGCAATGGTGAATGGCAAACAGTTAAGTCAGCCACTGCAAAGTTTGAGGGGCATCAATGGCCACGCAAACCACTATGGGGTTATCTCAATGAAGCAGACTCCAAGGTGATGGAGATGCAAATAGAGCAGGCTGTAAAACATGGAGTGAATGTTTTCATTTATGACTGGTATTGGTATGACGGACGTCCCTTTCTAGAAAATTGCCTCAATGATGGTTTCTTGAAAGCAGAAAACCAAAATAAGATGAAGTTTTACCTCATGTGGGCTAATCACAACGTGAACCATCTTTGGGATAAGAGAATTTCAGATATCGAAGATAACCTCATCTGGGAAGCACATGTCCCGCTTGATGAATTCAAGATTATTGCAAATAGGATGATTGAAAAGTACTTTCTACGTTCTAATTACTACACAATCGATGATGAGCCAGTTCTCATGATCTACGACCTTGATGTCTTTCTCAAAGGTTTTCCAACACTGGAGGATGCAATCTCAGGGGTTCAATGGTTCCAAGCTGAGTCGAAGAGTAATGGCTTAATGGGAATCCACTTTCAGATGTGTCGCTGGGATGCTCGTTTATTCACAGTCAAATTTGAAGACCGTGAGATGGAACTATCTATGGATCAAATATGCAAACTTCTTGGCTTTAAAAGCTACACGCACTATCAGTTTGTTCACTTCCAGGATATGAATCGAGACTATACAGAGATTGTCGCAGATGTCATCAAGGATTGGGATACCTACAAGAATGAATCAACACTGCCTTACTTCCCTCATGTGTCGGTGGGCTGGGATAACACTCCCCGATATCTGTCGTACATGCCAGAGGATCCAGTAAAGGGCGCAGTCGTAAAAAACAATACTCCCGACAATGTTGAGGCTGCATTCAGGGCCGCAAAAAAGTATGTTGATGATCACCCAAATCAACCGCCCCTGATTACCATCAACAGTTGGAACGAGTGGACAGAGACTAGTTATTTACAACCTGACGACCTCTATGGATACGGTTACCTAGAGAAAATCCGAGATGTCTTTCTAGAGGATTAGAACAACTCCTGAAACGTACTGGTGGCGGGTGAAGGATTTGAACCTTCGAAGGCAGAGCCGGGGGATTTACAGTCCCCTCCCATTGGCCGCTCGGGCAACCCGCCATGTGTAATACATGAGGAAAATTTCTTTTCCTAGCCGTGTAGTGCTGGCGTATCGTAACAAAGAGGCGGGGTTCCGACCAATTCCCAATCTGGGCTCTCACCCGTAGAATCACGTAATGAGCGCAAATATCGACTGGGATTCAATCCATAATCTTGCTAAAGATGCGATGAAGAAAGCCTATGCTCCATATTCAAAATTTCCTGTGGGAGTAGCGGCTCTAGTCAATGATGGTCGATTGATTAGCGGTGCAAATGTTGAGAATGCCAGCTATGGACTTGGACTTTGTGCTGAGTGCTCACTTGTGAGTGCACTGACAATGTCTGGTGGTGGACGTCTAGTGGCGATTGTCTGCGTTGATGCACATGGAAATTTCTTGGCACCATGCGGTCGTTGTCGCCAATTGATCTTTGAGCACGGTGGAAGTGAAGCGCTCTTTATGACTCCAGATGGTCCAGAAAAGATGAGTGCGATGTTGCCATGGGCATTTGGACCAGAAGATCTCAAGTAAATGACTCTCCTTCTTAGTACCGATGTCATTGCCCGCGCGCCAAAAGTCTTGTTGCACGATCACTTAGATGGTGGTTTGCGTCCACAAACAATGATCGATCACGCACTGGCAAGCGGTTACACCAAACTTCCTAGCTATAACCCAGATGAACTCGCAACGTGGTTTGTAAATGCTTGTAGTTCTGGAACGCTTGAGCTGTACTTAGAAACGTTTGAACACACGATCTCTGTGATGCAGACACGAGAAGAGATCATTCGCGTCGCCCGTGAATGTGTCCTTGATCTTGCAGCTGATGGAGTTGTCTATGCTGAAGTGCGCGGTGCACCAGAACTTTTTACCCGTAAAGCTTTGACGATCGATGACGTGATCGAAGCAACTGTTGAGGGTCATAACCAAGGTATGGCTGAGGCGAAGGCGGCTGGGCGAATTATTCGAGTAGAGGCACTGTTATGTGCGCTTCGCCAAAATAACTTCAGCGATGAGGTCGCAACTAAGGTCGTTAAGTACAAGGGACGCGGTGTTGTTGGCTTTGATATTGCAGGCCCTGAAGCTGGTTTTCCACCGACAGATCACATCAAGGCTTTTGATTATCTGCGCAGTAATGGCGCTCACTTTACGATCCATGCCGGTGAAGCTTTCGGTGTTGAATCTATTGAACTTGCTGTGCGTGACTGCCATGCAGAACGAATTGGTCACGGCATTCGATTGATCGATGACATTGACTTCTCTTCTGGAACCCCTGTCTTGGGCTCACTTGCACAGGAAATTCTCGATCGCCAAATCTGCCTTGAGATGGCCCCTACTTCGAATCTTCAGACGGGTGGCGCCGCCTCATATGAGACACATCAAATTGGTGTGATGAAAAAGCTTGGATTTAACGTCACTATCAATACAGATAACCGTCTTATGAGTGCAACATCCATGATCCGTGAGATTACTGAGATTGCGCGTGGGTATAGCTGGACAATCGATGACCTGCACGATGTCGCACGTAACGCAATCATGAGTGCCTTTATCTCAGATGAGGACAAGAACGATATTTACAATAATCAGATTAAGCCAGTGTTCACCGAGTTAGGTGCCAAGTGATTGATTTCAAGAATGCAGAGTTTATAGAAAATCCATATCCGGCTCTGAAAGAGTTACGATCATTCGGCAAACCAATCTGGCATGAGGAACTTCAGATGTTCCTGGCTGCAAAACATAGTGATGCCAACGATGTGTTGCGAAATAAATCTCTCGGTCGCATCTTTGTGCCAAAGACGCCAGAGACGGAATGGTTTGAATTCAACTATTTGCATGCAGATTCAATATTAGATAGCGAGCCGCCTAAGCACACCCGTTTGCGATCTCTCGTTGCTAAAGCCTTTAACCGCCATCGCATCGAGGCGTTGCGTCCCGATATTCTGCGTCTAACTAATCAACTGCTTGATTCGATCGAAGAAAAAGGCGGCGAGTTCGACGTCATTACAGATTATGCAGAGCCCCTGCCGGTCAAAGTGATCGCTGCCCTGCTCGGTTTTCCCGATAGCGATGAGCACTTATTGCGCCCATGGTCTCAGTCGATTGTAAAGATGTATGAAGTTAATCCATCACAAGCTCATAAGGATGAGGCGAAGAAGGCAGCTAAAGAGTTTGCAGATTATGTCCATGGGCTCATGGTCGAGCGGCTGAAAAACCCAACGACAGATTTGATTTCAGAACTTGCCCAGGTTAGCGAATCTGGTGAAAAACTTTCTACTCAAGAACTTATTGCAACCTGCATTCTCTTACTCAACGCTGGCCACGAGGCGAGTGTGAACGGTTTTGGTAATGGAATTGTTGCAGCCTTCAACCATCCCGATCAATGGAAGTTGCTGCAAAGTCAGCCAGATGCGATTGCAGATACGGCCGTTGAAGAGTTCTTGAGATTTGATGCGCCTCTTCACTTCTTTGATCGCACCGCAACTACCGATACCGAAATTGGTGGCGTTGAGATTAAGCAAGGCCAGAAGATTGTCTCTCTTTTGGGTTCTGCTAATCGAGATGAAGATGTCTTTGTAGATAGTGATCGCATGGAACTCACGCGCGATCCAAATCCTCATATTGGCTTTGGCGCAGGTATTCATTTCTGTCTCGGTGCTCCTTTAGCCCGACTTGAAATGTCGATCTCGCTACCTGAACTCTTTAAGCGTTTCCCCTCACTTGAATTAACTACAACTCCAGTTCGTCGTCCGACGTTCTCTCTCCGAGGCTATGAATCTGTCATGGCGAAAGCGAAGTGAAAGCTATGAAGAAGAACTTGATCCTTGATGTTGATACCGGAATTGATGATGCATTCGCGCTTTTATTTGCTGCCCGCCATCCTGAAATCAATCTTCTCGGTGTGACATGCGTAGATGGAAATACCAATCTCAAGCAGGTTCTGATCAATACTCTCAAAGTTCTTGACGCCGCCGGTGCTGGAAATATTCCAGTTGCAAAGGGTGCTACTCGCCCACTCATTGAAGAGCCACGTTATGCCGAGTACATCCACGGCAGCGATGGTCTTGGTGATTTAGGAACACCAGTATCAAAGCGCACGCTAGATCCACGTCCAGCGGTAGAACTTATTCGTGATCTCATCGAAGGATCTGATGGTCCCGTGACTTTAGTTCCGCTTGGACCGCTTACAAATATCGCACTCTTCTTACGTTCATATCCAGAGACAGCGGCCAAACTTGAGCGCATTGTCTTGATGGGCGGATCAGCTTCATCAGGTAATGCAACACCCGCTGCAGAATTTAACGTCTGGCATGATCCAGAAGCGGCGGCAATTGTCTTTAGTAGCGGTGTTGAAATCACGATGTACGGTCTAGATGTATTTATGGAACCACGGGTCAGCGCTGCGCAAGCTGCTGCACTTATCGCTGAAGGGACAGAGTGCACCACATTTGCAGGACGTCTGATCGAGCACTTTATTAAGCAGGTTGGCCATGATGTAACTCTTGGTGATTACGGCGCAGTTGCAACTGCAATTCGCCCAGAGCTTTCAACCTACGAACACTTTAAAATTGTCGTAGACACTAGTTTTGGTCCAAGTCGCGGACAGACGCTCTGTGATCGGCGCGAATGGAAAGATGAAGAACCAGAGTCAACTCATGCAAAGGCACCGTTGGTGCAGGTTGCAATGAAGGTAGATGTTCCAGCGATGATCTCGCTCTGGCTGGAGACAATTTCAGCCAAGGGCTAAACGCCGATTGGGTGCCAGACTGTCTTATTCTCCATAAAGGAGAGCACGCGCTGCGGACTCTTGCCATCTTTAAATCTAAAGATTCGCTTGAGGTTATCCGCTCCTGCAATACGAAGATCTTTCTCTTGCGCGGTTGATAAACCACTGGCATCGATTCCATCGATATCCATATGCGAACCTGCCCACGGAGCAAGTTCGGCGGCAGAACCGGTAAGAATGTTGACGACTCCCCCAGGTAGATCACTTGTGCCAAGTGCTTCGCTTAGAGTTATTGCTCCAAGTGGGTACTTCTCGCTAGCTATAACGATTGCGGTATTTCCACCAGCAAGCACTGGTGCAAGTGATTGCACGAGACCAAGCAGTGATGGCTTTGCTGGTGCAAATACTGTGACGACGCCAAGGGCTTCAGGAATAGTGAAGTTATAGAAAGATCCAGAAACAGCATTGGTTGAGCCGTAAATTGAACCGATCTTGTCACACCACCCTGAATACCAGACCCAGAGATCGATCGCTTCTTCCACCTGCTTCTTAGCAGCCGATGGAGTTACGCCTTCAAGTGCAACGATCTCATCTACAAATTGCGCAGTGCGACCTTCCATCATCTCTGCGATGCGATACAAAATCTGTCCGCGATTAAATGCCGTTGCTCCAGACCATCCACTCTGAGCGTTACGCGCTGCAACGACTGCATCTCGTAGATCTTTGCGTGAGGCAAGAGATGGATTGGCGATAAAGTTTCCTTTGGAATCTTTCACTTCGTATGTACGACCAGATTCACTTCGTGGGAAAGCTCCCCCGATAAAGAGTTTGTAGGTCTTCTTCACATCAATACGAGAATTCGACATTACTTTGCTCCCTTCAAATATGCAGCAAGTCCGTGACGTCCACCCTCGCGGCCCCAGCCAGATTCTTTATAGCCACCAAATGGGCTTGCCGGATCAAATTTATTAAATGTGTTCGCCCAGATCACACCGGCCTTCAGGTGCTTAGCAGTCCAAAGAATTCGAGATCCCTTATCCGTCCAAACGCCAGCAGATAATCCGAATGGAGTGTTATTTGCTTTTTCGATCGCCTCTTGCGGAGTTCTAAATGAGATGACAGAAAGTACCGGGCCAAAGATTTCTTCACGTGCGATGCGGTGCGCTTGTGTGACGCCAGTGAAAAATGTGGGTGGGTACCAGAAACCTTTAGCAGGAATCGTGCATGCGGCAGAAAATCGCTCTGCACCTTCGGTGTCACCTGAGAGTGCGAGTTCGGTAATCTTTTCAAGCTGCTCGCGTGAGTTAATCGCACCGATATCGGTGTTCTTATCTAGTGGATCACCAAGGCGAATCTGGGACATACGGCGCTTAAGTTTTTCGAGAAGCTCTTCTTGAATATTCTCTTGCACAAGAAGTCGTGAACCAGCACAACAGACGTGGCCTTGGTTAAAGAAGATTCCATTGATAATTCCCTCGACAGTTTCATCGATAGGGGCATCTTCAAAGACGATATTTGCACCCTTGCCGCCAAGTTCAAGAGTAAGTCCCTTACCTGTGCCGGCAACTGAGCGGGCAATCAACTTGCCTACATCGGTAGAGCCGGTAAATGCGATCTTATTAATTCCTGGGTGATTAACAAGTGCAGCACCCGTTGCACCATCACCGGTAACAATATTGACAACTCCTGCTGGAAGTTCTGCCTGCTGACAAACTTGAGCAAAGAGAAGTGCGGTGAGCGGTGTTGTCTCTGCTGGCTTTAAGACAACGGTATTTCCTGTTGCAAGTGCTGGTGCAACTTTCCATGCGAGCATCAAAAGCGGGAAGTTCCAAGGAATAATCTGTCCAACTACACCGTAAGGCTTTGGATTTTCACCAACACCGGCATGATCTAATTTATCTGCCCATCCTGCATGATAGAAAAAGTGTGCAGCCGATAGTGGAATATCGATATCTCGAGTTTCACGGATCGGCTTTCCATTATCCATAGTTTCAAGGACTGCAAATTCACGTGCACGTTCTTGCATGATGCGCGCAATGCGGTAGAGATATTTTCCTCGCTCTGAAGGCGCCATCTTTGACCAGACCTTCAGGCCATCTTGAGCTGCCTTAACCGCTTTATCGATATCACTCTTTTCTGCGTAGGCGATCTTCGCTAAAACTTCTTCTGTCGCTGGATTAATGGTTGTAAATGTCTTGCCCGCCTTGGGTGCTACAAACTTGCCACCGATAAAGAGTTTGTAGACTGGATCAATTGTGACTATCGCCTTTGATTCAGGAGCACTGGAGTATTCGAATGTCATTATCGTTTCCTTAATCTAACGTCACATAATTTGGTCCGCCGTAATGGCCGGAGGTCAGCTTCTGTCTTTGCATCAATAGATCATTGAGTAGAGCGCTAGCACCGATTCGAAAGAGCTCTGGATTGAGCCATTCCTCTCCAGCAGTCTCTTTCACAAGAACTAATTGTTTAATGGCATCTTTTGTTGTTCTGATTCCACCTGCAGGCTTTACACCGATCCGCACACCTGTCATTTGATAAAAATCACGGACCGCCTCAAGCATGACAAGAACGACTGGGGCTGTCGCAGCAGGTGCGACTTTGCCTGTACTGGTCTTGATGAAGTCAGCTCCTGCCGCCATGGCTAAGAAGCTCGCCTTTCGAACATTGTCATAGGTGACGAGTTCGCCGGTCTCAAGAATGACCTTCAAATGAGCCTTATCCCCGCATAGCGATTTAATGTAAACGATTTCACTATAAACCTTTTCGAGGTCCCCCGAGAGAAATGCTCCGCGATCAATGACCATATCGATCTCGGTAGCTCCATCTGCGATGGCATCTTTTGTATCACGCTCTTTGACTTCAAGGGAGGCTCGACCTGATGGAAATGCAGTCGACACTGCAGCAACTGGAATGTCTCTACCGCCGCTCTCATCTAAATGTTTACGTGCAGTAGCAACCATGTCGTTATAAACACAGATTGCACCGACGTGAGGAACTGTTGGGTCAGTTGGATCTGGGCGAATCGCTTTATTACAAATCGCTTTTACTTTTCCGTCAGTATCAGCACCTTCAAGAGTTGTTAAATCAATCATGCTAATTGCCATATCGATTGCCCATTTTTTACTTGCAGTTTTAATACTACGTGTTGCGAGCATCGCGGCGCGTGCATCTGCACCAACTTGGTCAACTGGCGATAAGGTCTTTAAGAAACCTTTAATCGACGCCAGTGAGCCATCGGTGAGTGCGGCGGCCGTAGTTACCATGGCTCTATCTTAACCGTGAGGGGCGCTTACTGAGAAGGCTATTTATGATTAAAGTAGCCCTATGAAGCAAACTCCGATAGTTCTCGACTGCGATCCGGGCCACGACGATGCACTAGCCATGATTTTGGCTGCCCATAATCCAGCAATTAATCTCTTGGCAATAACGACAGTCTCTGGAAACGGAATTATCGCTAAAGTCACACAGAACGCATTGTCGATCTGTGCTCTTGCAAAGATCAACGTTCCTGTCGCCGAAGGTGCTGGCAATGCAATTCTTGGATATATCGAAGCAGCGACAGATATTCACGGAGAGACCGCACTTGATGGAGCGCCACTTCCTGCACCAGCCTTTGAACTTGAAAAAATCTCTGGCGTTGACTTGATTGCAAAAGTTGTCCGCGAACATCCTGAAAAAGTAACGTTGGTGGCAACAGGTCCTCTGACAAATATTGCTCTCTTCCTTAAGCTCTACCCAGAGCTTCGTAGCAATGTTGCTGAAATTGTCTTTATGGGCGGAAGTGCATCACGCGGTAACCGCACACCATATGCCGAATTCAATATTTGGATGGATCCAGAGGCGGCCGATGTAGTCATGAAATCGGGACTTCCACTGACAATGTGTGGCCTCGATGTGACTCACCAAGCGCTTGTCACTCAGCCCATCTTTGCCAAATTAGAGGCGATGGGAACCGATCTTTCAAAGACCGTGATTGGCTTACTTAAATTCTTTGCCTCAACCTACAACGATGTCTTTGAGATGCCAGACCCACCATTGCACGATCCTGTCGCAATTGCGTTGTTAATTGATCGCTCGGTCGTAAAGACGCGTCGTTCAAATGTGGAGATCGAACTCAACGGCAAATTTACTCGTGGTGCAACTGTTGTTGATATCTACAACCGCAGTGGATCTGCAGCCAATGTAGACGTTGCGCTAGAGCTCGACTTCGATAAGTTCTGGTCGATGATGCTTGACGCTATTGAGAAAGCTGCAAAGGCTTAATCTACAGCGCGACCATTTGCCTTATCGAAGGCGATGATTTCACGGAGTGCATCGATTGATGTATTGAGCAAAATATCTAGCGGTGGCATTGGCTCTTTTGCATGAACCATCATGACTCCACCTGCACGGACTCGAAGCATTGAAGCGATAACAAAGAGTGCTGATGCCTCCATCTCAGAACAGATTGCACCACCAATCTCCCACGCTTTCCATCGGTTAAGCAGTTCTGAGGCAACGCCCATCCGCTCTGGCTCGTGTTGACCATAGAAAGAGTCTTTTGATTGCGTGATTCCAATGCGGTAACGAGCCTTGTTCTTCTCTGCTGCGCGCTTGATCGCCATGACAAGGTCGATATCTGCAACAGCGGGAAACTCGATCGGCATGTAATGCTTTGACGTTCCTTCATCTCTAATTGCAGCAGAGATGATTGCCAGCTCACCTGAGACGCTATCTGGCTGAATATGGCCAGATGTACCCACGCGAATAAATGTATCGGCACCTACTCGTACTAACTCTTCGAGTGCGATTGCAGCCGATGGACAGCCAATTCCGGTTGACGTGACAGAGACCTTCACACCATCGAGATATCCGGTGTAGGTGTTGTACTCGCGATTTGTTGCAACGTGTACCGGGTTATCAAAGAGAGCAGCGATCGGTTCACAGCGTCCAGGGTCACCGGGCAAGAGGACATACTTTCCGACATCACCTTTCTTTAATTGAATGTGATATTGCTTCTCATCGTTAAGCATTCTGATCTCCCTTTATTAACTCGCGCAACGCTAACACTGCCGTTTCAATCAATGGTTCGAGTGAACCAAGTTCGCCTTCTCCATGCATCACCATGATGCCACCTGCACGTACTCGCAACATAGAGGCTACGACAAAGAGAGTGGATGCCTCCATCTCAGAGCAGATTGCCCCGCCGATCTCCCAAGCCTTCCAACGATCGAGTAGACGTTGCGTGACTCCTGAATGTTCGGGTTCGACTTCGCCGTAGAAAGAATCCTTGGATTGAGAAATTCCCACGCGATGAGCTAAACCTTTATCGGTAGCAGCTTTACGAAGCGCTTGGACAACCTCGTAATGTGCAACGGCTGGAAAATCTGCTGGCATGTAGTGCAGTGATGTTCCTTCATCGCGGATGGCAGCGCTGACAATTGCTAACTCGCCAGATTTGGTCCCCGGTTGAATCGAACCCGATGTACCCACGCGAATAAAAGTCTTTGCACCTACGCGCACGAGCTCTTCCATGGCAATAGCTGACGATGGACATCCAATACCTGTTGAGGTGACTGAGACCTTTACTCCATCTAGGTAACCCGTATACGTGACGTATTCACGATTGGTTGCAATGTGCTTGGCATCATCAAAGTGTCGCGCGATCACTTCTGCTCGACCAGGATCTCCCGGCATGAGGACATATTCACCGACATCACCTTCTTTGAGGTGAATATGGTGCTGCATCTGGCTCATATCGATTTAACCCTTTCGATAAAGAAATCCATAAAAGCTTCGACATTAACTTCCATTGCAACCTTGGCATTGGGTGGATTGCCGGTTGCGTTGAAGTGATCGGCCGATATCTTCGCCGTTGTAAATTCGCCATGTAACTCAATATCAAGGTAATAATCTCGGAACGTGACTAGCTCTGGTTTTACCAAGATCGCCGCTGCGAGTGGATCATTAATTGCACACCCTTGTATTCCCTGATATTCGGCGTGAAACTCCATATAGAACGCAGTGGATCGATCGATAAACTCTGAAATATCGGTCCGTGCACCTTTAAGTCTGGCCACGTGATCTTTTGTGAAAAGACATTGGTATGTCACATCGAGCGGCACAATTGTTAAATCAATCCCTGAGCGCAACAGGATGTCAAAGCTTTCGGGATCGCAGAAAACGTTGTATTCAGATGATGGAGTTGCATTTCCAGGATAATGAATCGTGCCTGCCATAGAGACAACGTTCTTGATTTTCTTGCGCAGGCTTGGCTGCTTGAGTAAGGCCAGAGCCAGATTTGTCACCGGGCCAATGCATAGAATTGTGATCTCACCAGGATTAGCGTTAACAATCTCGATGATGAGATTCGCCGCATTCTCCTTTACCGCAGTGACTGTTGACGGCGGAAGAAGTGCATGACCTAGACCAGTATCACCATGGGTCTCTTCGGCCACGCTCAGCGCTTTTACAAGAGGCTGATTAGCTCCGATTGCTACGGGAATATCTTGCATGCCAAGAAGTTCCACCAACTTAAGTGCGTTCGTTGTGCACTTTTCAACAGTGGTGTTGCCATGAGTGACGGTGATCGCCTGTAATTCAACTTCTGGCATCGCTTTGAGCAAAACGAAGGCGAGAGCATCATCTATCCCAGGATCAGTATCAAGAATTACTTTCATCCCTTTCCACCTCCTCCTTGTGAAAGCCCCAGCCAAAGCATGAAATAACAGTAGCAAGAGCGGTAGCCCCCGTCATGAAGTAAAAGCCCTTCCAGCCATCAAACTCTTCGACGATTACGCCACTGAGTGTGCTGCCGATTGTAATTCCGATCGATATTGCAGCGCCGAGGAAAGCAAAAGATTCATTGAGGCGGCTGAGTGGGACGAGCTCTTTTAGAAACGCGTTAGCTGAGATGAGCGCGGGGCCAATTGCAATTCCTGAAACAATTATCCAGAAAGCAATTGTGTCGAGATCTTGGAAGAAGAGAATTCCTGAGGTGCAGACCGTCATTACAGCAAGTGAAACGGTGTATCTGACTGTGCTTGAAATCTTCCAGTGGATAAAGCCGTAGATGAGCCCAGAGATGGCGCTACCGAGTGGATAGAGTCCTACCCAGAGTCCGCCATCTGATGCGCGTCCACCTTGATCTGCAACTGCAATGATCACTACAAAGTTTGAGCCAAAGAGAAGTCCCATAGCAGTAAGTGATAGCAATAAAGATTTTACATAAGGAATAGATAAAATCCCCCGAGAATGATCGTCAACAACTTGAGCAAATCCACCATGATCTGTGCTTGTTATTGCAAGGCCTATGCCGCCAACGATGACAAAGACAATGCCAGCAAGTAACGGTGAGCGTGATCCATAGAGTGCAAAGAGAAATCCAGCTAGCGCCGGTCCAACAACAAAGGCTGTCTCATCAATAACTGATTCAAGAGATAGCGCTGAGCTCAGTTCTTTCTCATCTTTTATTGATCGACTCCAGCGAGTACGGGTATAGCTACCAAAACTAGGAAAAGTCGCACCGCAGATTGCTGACAATACAAAGAGACCAATCGTCGAGTGATCAATTAAGTAGAGCAGACCAAGGGTTGCTAAGGCGTTGATCAGTGTTACGGGAATAAGTACTGGACGCGTGCCGAATCGATCAGCCAACTTTCCGATCCTAGGACTCACCACCGCACCAGCTAGGGTATAGAAAGCCGAAGTAAGTCCAGCGAGAGCAAACGAATCACGGACATCAGAGACGAGAAATACAATCGCCACTGTGTTCATCGCCATTGGAACTCGGCCAAGAATGCCAAATCCGAAGGTTGATGGAGCGTGAGGTTTGCGCATTATTGATGCGTAAGACCCAGCCAAGACTGCCTCAGTTTCTCTCTTTTTCTACGATTTAAAAATAGATTAGAAAATTAGGAATCTATTTCTTGCTGCCACTTGAGCAGAATGTCAAACGCTTTATCGAAACTATCAACAACATATCCTAC
>JBIPNL010000084.1:0-5372 GCA_044373255.1 Candidatus Planktophila sp.
CACATAATGCGGGTCATTTCATCGCCATCAAGTTCTACAACAGTTCCTTCAACTTTAATCTTGGTCATTTTCTTCCTTTACTGTGAGTACGAGAGTTTTTTATTCTTATCGTGATGCTTAAAGAGTGAGGACATCTGCTTGCTTGGCACGAACAGCCTCTGCCGCTTCCTTGAGGGAGGCAAGCTCTGAATCCGTCAACTGTGTTTGAACAACTTTCTTCACACCTTCGCGGCCAATCGATGCCTCAACCCCGAGATATACACCGGTGATACCAAATTCGCCATCAACCCAAGCGCAGACAGGCATCACCGCTCCGGAATCTTCAATAACAGCCTTGGCCATACGAGCGGCTGCAGCCGATGGTGCGTAATAGGCAGATCCTGTCTTAAGAAGGGCCACTACTTCAGCGCCACCATTACGTGTACGCACAACTAATTCTTCGATCTCTTCGGCAGATAACTTCTCAGATAGTGCAACGCCGTCAACTGTGCAACGACTTGGTACTGGAACCATGGTGTCTCCATGTGAGCCAAGAGTCAGTGTTTTCACAGATGAGACCGGGACTGAGAGTTTTTCTGCGACAAAATCGGTAAAGCGGGCGGTATCTAGCATTCCTGCCTGACCCATCACGCGATTCTTTGGAAAGTTTGTTGCAATCTGTGTCAACGCTGTCATCTCATCGAGCGGATTCGAAACCACAATGATGACCGCTTGCGGAGAGTGTTTAGCAATATTTTCTGCAACACCGCGAACGATGCCTGCATTGACGCCAATGAGATCCATTCGGCTCATACCTGGCTTGCGTGGAAGGCCTGCAGTAATGACAACAACATCTGAATTTGCAGTTGCTTCGTATCCACCACCATCTGCTGTTGTAGTTGCACCGATTATTTTGGTTTCAAAGCCCTCGATCGAGCGAGATTGATTCATATCGAGTGCCAGGCCCTCTGGTTTACCCTCGAGAATATCTGTAAGGACAACGGTGTCGAAGATGTTGTATTCAGCTAAACGAAGTGCTGTGGTTGATCCGTAGAAACCTGCTCCGACAACTGTGACTTTCTTTGCCATGTATCAAACCTCTTATAAAGTGAGTGGGGCTAACGATGCAGCCGATTGAGCGCAATCCTACAACCCACGCGGGAGGGCTATTGCCATGGCGAAAAGTGATATTGCAATCACAAGTGGCAGGTAGGTGGGAATCATCCCCCGATGGGGTGCATTTTTTCGCCCCGCCAGGATGATGACACCCATTGCAAGGGCGATCACGACTGCGCCGACTCGGATCAATGAGAAGAATCCAGCAATCACTCCGATGACCAGGGATAGGTACGCAACCTTAAGTGAGAAAGTCATTTACCTTTCACTCGCCTCGATGACATTTTGTAAAAGCATTGCCCGCGTCATTGGCCCAACCCCACCTGGCATCGGTGAAATAAAACGTGCTCGCTCTTGTGCGCCCGGATCTATATCGCCAATTAATCCAGCTTCTGTGCGCGAAATTCCCACATCAACAAGAACAGCGCCTTCTTTAATCATCTGTGCTTTAAGAAAATGTGGAACACCAATTGCAGCAATAACAATATCTGCTCTCAGTGTGTGAGCAGTCAGATCTTTTGTGCCTGTATGTGTCAGAGTTACTGTGGCATTTTCCTGACGGCGCGTTAAGAGCAAGCCCAATGGGCGACCAACGGTAATGCCGCGGCCAATCACAACAACCTCTGCCCCATTGAGCGGAATTGCATAATGGTTGAGAAGTTCGACAATAGCTCGTGGAGTACACGGAAGCGGCGCTTCATAGCCAGCGACAAGTCGACCAAGATTAATTGGGTGAAGACCATCGGCATCTTTTGCAGGATCAATCGCCTCGAGAATTTCTTGAGTATTAATCCCGCGTGGCATAGGAAGTTGAACGATATATCCAGTGCACTCAGATGCTGTGTTGAGATCTTTTACTGCAGCCAACACATCGCTCTGGGTGGCATTTGCTGTAAGATCTATTCGAATAGATGCGATTCCGACTTCTTTGCAATCACGATGTTTGCCGCCTACATATGAATGCGAGCCAGGATCATCGCCCACTAAAATAGTTCCAAGTCCAGGAACTTTTCCAGCGCTTTTAAGTCGAGCCGTTCTCTGCGCTAAATCTCTCTTGACTGAGGCAGCTAAGGCCTTACCATCAAGAATCTGCGCGCTCATATATATATTCTAACTGCTCAGGCGTGTGAGAAATGTCGTGTACCCGTGAAGAACATCGCCACACCAGCAGCTTGAGCGGCGGCAATAATCTCTTCATCTCGAATACTTCCACCTGGTGCGACTACAGCGATCACACCAGCACGAAGGAGAATTTCTAACCCATCTGCAAAAGGGAAGAAGGCATCACTTGCTGCCACAGTGCCTGCTACTCGATCACCGGCGCGATCAACTGCAAGTTTGGCGCTATCCACGCGATTGACTTGCCCCATTCCGATTCCAATCGATGCGCCATTTTTTGCGAGAAGAATTGCATTGCTTTTTACTGCGCGAACGCTCCGCCAAGCAAATTCAAGATCTGCTAAAACTTCAGGGGCGAGGGTAGTTCCTGAGACTTGCTTCCAGCCATCAGTGCTATCTCCTGGAGCATTTATCAAGTCAGTTTCTTGCAGCAAAGCTCCCCCAGAGACGGGACGAAGTTCGACCCTGTTCAGCTGAGTTTCGGTACAGGTCAATATTCGTATCGATGGCTTCTTTGATAACACTTCTATCGCGCCATCTTCATAGCCAGGTGCAATAACAACTTCAGTAAAAATCTCCGCAAGAGCGTGAGCCATCTCCAGCGTTACTTTTCTATTTGCTGCAACAACTCCACCAAAGGCAGATACTGGGTCGCAGAGATGAGCTGCTTTGTATGCTTGCGAAATAGTCTGGCCCACTGCAATTCCACATGGATTAGCGTGTTTGATAATCGCTACACAAGGAGCACTGTGATCAAGGGCGGCTCGCCAAGCAGCATCTGCGTCGGTGTAGTTATTAAAGGACATCTCTTTGCCGTGATGCTGCACTGCACCAACAATTCCGCCTGCTGAGCTTCGGTAGATTGCTGCCTGTTGATGAGGATTCTCGCCGTAGCGCAGCGAACTTTCTTTCTTATAAATCTGGCCAAACCAATCTGGAATCCCTTGCGATGAACCGAGCCAAGTAGCAATGGCCAGGTCATACTCTGCTGTCACTCTGAATACTTCTAGGGCAAGCTCTCGTCGCTCTTCACCGCTAAATCCACCGCTAGCAAGAGCGTTAAGAACCAATGGATACTGCTCTGGGCTACTAATTACGGCAACGCTTCCGTGATTTTTTCCAGCGCCACGTAACATCGATGGGCCACCGATATCGATCTGTTCTATACATTGCTCAAAGCTAGCTCCTGATGCAATTGTTTGCGCGAATGGATATAAGTTAATAATCACAAGATCAAAAGGTGCGATATCAAGATCTGCAATTGCTTTGAGATGATCAGGATTGTTCTGATCGGCCAAAATTCCTGAATGAATACGAGGGTGAAGAGTTTTGACACGACCGCCCATGATTTCAGGGAACCCGGTATAGGCGCTGACATCAGTGACAGCGATACCGGCATCACGCAGCGTTGCAGCCGTAGATCCCGTTGAGAGAATCTCTACCTGCGCCTTCTGCAAGGCATGACCTAGTTCAACGAGTCCGGTCTTGTCATAGACGCTTACCAATGCGCGTTTGATGATCTTTTTCGTCATGACCTGCCAATTTCTTTCATCGCTAACAATGTGCCGATTGTGGCAACAATGAGAGATCTTTCGAGAATCTTAATACGTTCGTGGATAGATTCTTCGCTTTCACCCTCAGTGATATCGATGCCTTGCTGAGCAATGATCTCGCCTGTATCAACGCCTGCATCAACCCAATGAATGGTGGTTCCGGTTCGGCTTGCACCGGATTCAAGAGCATCACGAACTGCATGTGCCCCGGGAAATAGTGGAAGAAGTGAGGGATGGCTATTGATAATTGGGAAATGTGAGGTGATGGATCTATCGAGAATACGCATGAAGCCTGCGCTCACAATCAAATCTGCATTCAAAGATGTGAGTCGAGTGAATAGATCTTTATTCCACTGTTGCCTATCAGTGATCATGGGATGCAGATGCACTGGCACATGATGGTTTTGGGCTCGAAGAATGACGGGGGCATCGGTGCGATCACAAATCAATCCAGCGACTGTGCAATCTAAGGTTTTATCATCAATCGCATCAAATATCGCCTGCGCTAAAGTGCCAGAGCCCGATGCGAGCAGAACAATGCTCTTCATCGATTGAATATTCTCAATCGGGGTATGAATTTAATGGCTACAAGTCCGATGAGTAATTCGAGTCCGACTGCGAGTTGAAATTTCCATATCGAAACTCCGACTGCCCCCATGGCCGATGTGATCAACGAACCACTTGCAAAATAGCCCAACAATCCCAATAAAAGGATGACTAAGAGAATGCTCTGCCACGCAATCTTCTCTGGCAGCGAGAGTGTCCAGTAACCCAAGAGAACTCCAAGTGCAATGATGAATAGTGAAAAGAGAAGAGCGAAGGCGTTGGATTGCACTGGCAGCGCTGCAAGGAGCGGAAGGGCAGGAATCTGACCAATGTCTTGGGTGAATGGTGAGAGTTGAGTATCCGCCCCTACTGCAAAACCAGCACCGCTGATATAGGAAAGCGCAGCGATTGCCACATTTGGAAGATAGACGATATTCAGAATAAGAAGCAGAATCGAGCCAAAAATTCCGGGGGCAAGGACGGTAGTAATCAGTACCCCTTGATCAAAGTTCAAGAAGAAAGCCACTGCGAAGATGGCAAAACCGAGTGCAAGTAAAAGTGCAACTATGCGAAGGGCGAAAACTAGTGGGAGGGAAAAATTCACTCCTCGCCCGATGAAGTGAGTGCTTGCAAAGGCAATCAGAAATGCAAAGATTGCAGCGAGTGGCCAGAGTGGGCGCACTCCATCTGAGCCCGAGAAAAATGCAACCAGAAATGCCACGATCGCGTAGAAGAGTGAGAAAAATAAACGCGCGCCCGTAAGATTTGAGTAATCACCATCGAGTTTTGTTACTGCGCGTTTGAATCCGCTGCGAAGTGCCAGTACTGGAAAGATCAATGCCCCCAGAGGAAGGTATGTCAGACTGCCTGCAACACCCGTTGGTGAAAGAGATAGATCAAAGTGCACATGGTGAGCGCCAAGCCAGATCCAGAGAGCTGCGCGAATCGGATCAGATGTCGTGCCTGTTGTACTCCCGGCTGTTGCCCATGCAATGAGAGTGATAAATGCAAGGGGCAGTAAGAGAATCCCGGCGCTACGAAGTGCTTGTGCAAAGGTGA
>JBIPNL010000009.1:0-21808 GCA_044373255.1 Candidatus Planktophila sp.
TTCACCAGCACGTTGTACCGCGTTGGTCAGGGGACGCAAATTTTATGCCCATCATTGGAAAAACTAAGGTGTTACCGCAACTACTAGGTATAACGCGAAGCGAGATAGCCGCGGCTTGGTAGTTCTACTCGTCAGCTAACTGATCGAGATACGAGATAAGAACATCTATTCCAATTCCACTATCAAGGTTTAT
Source organism: Candidatus Planktophila sp. (assembly GCA_044373255.1). Lineage (GTDB taxonomy): Bacteria > Actinomycetota > Actinomycetes > Nanopelagicales > Nanopelagicaceae > Planktophila. Next base: position 194 of record JBIPNL010000009.1, read on the forward strand.
TGGAATTGCCGGGAAGAGCATGCCTGCTGAGAATGCTCCCTCACCTGCTTGCGAAAGAGCTTCGATATACTCTTTCTGAAAATCTGAAACCAACTCACGATGCTCGCTTTCGCTTTCGGATATCACAGCCATCCCTGCAACGTAATTTCGAACCGTAAGGTCGGCGAGGGAGATCAATGCAGCTGGAGTCCCATCATCGGCATGAAGAACAAGATAGGGAGTCACCAGCTGATCGAGTACTCGATTGCCTAAGAGGACTGCATCATCAAAATCTAAATCGGTACCTGGCAGCGCGAGTGCGACAAAAATGCGTGGTGTGAGATAGTCGTTAAGCCTCTCCCAATTGGCAATTGTCTCACCATCGATTCCCGCTGACGGATTGACGGCGAATATCGCACAATCAATATCTGCCGGATCACCATCATTGTCTTGAATGAAGACACCTCGAGCCTCAAGCTCGCGCCTGAGCGCTGCGGGAGTAGCGCTGATATGACCATAGAGGGCAATTCTCACAGCCTTGGATGTGGAAGTTGTCATGGGTTAAAGCCTACGATGGTGCCGATGATTAGCGTGCATGTGAAACCTCAGATCACCCGATTAATTAATCCAGTGGTCAAAGCCGCCGTGCGTATGGGGATTACCGCAAATGCCGTAACGATTGCTGGCGGGGTAGGCACTGTTGTTGCAGCTCTCTATTTCTACCCGCGAGGAGACCTTTTCGTAGGCACAATCGTCATCTCACTCTTTGCATTAAGCGATTTGTTCGATGGAGCGATAGCACGACGAACCGGTGGCAAGGGAACATTGTGGGGCGGATTTCTTGATTCCACTATTGATCGAGTGACGGATTCGGCAATACTCATCGGTGCACTCCTATACTTTGTTGATCAGGATAAAACGATCGCTCTCTTCGTTCTGATCTCTCTAGTGGTCAGTGGTTTGATTCCCTATATTCGCGCTAAGGCGGAGAGCATGGAGATTGAATGCAACGGTGGAATCGCAGAGCGAACGGAACGGTTAATTATCGCGCTTACTGCACTTGGATTTTACGGTTTAGGAATAGACATTGCCGCAATGATCGGCTTCACATTACTGGCATTTCTAGGAACAGTGACGGTCATCCAGAGAATAGTGATCGTCTATCTCGCACTACGTAAGGAATAGTGTGTGAAGGATTACATTGTCGCTCGCGCCTACTTTATGGGCTGGACTTTGATACGACGTATATCTGAGAAGTCAGCAACCAATCTTTTTCTATGGCTAGGTTCTCGAATGCTCAAAAAAAATGGAAGAAGTGTCAAGAGATTGCGGGCGAACTTAGCTCGAGTAAACCCATCGCTGCGAGAAGAAGAGTTGCAAGACCTCACTGCCAAGGGCGTAATGTCTTATATGCGTTACTGGTGCGAAACATTTCGCTCACCAGATTGGAGCAGAGAGAGAATTCTCTCGACTGTAACTGTGAGCAACGAACACCTTTTATTGGATCCAATTAGTTCCGGCACGGCAGTGGTGGTCGCGCTTCCCCATGCTGGCAATTGGGATCACGCTGGATCGTATTTCTGCATTAAGGGAGCCCAGTTGGTTACTGTTGCCGAGATTTTGAAGCCTCGCGCACTCTTTGAAAAATTTCTTGAGTACCGGCAGGCGATAGGAATGGAAGTTCTACCTCTTGATAGCAGCGCCTTTGGAACGTTGCTCGAGCGTGCGCAAGCGGGAAAACTGATCGCCTTGGTTGCCGATCGAGACCTATCTCGAAGTGGAATTGATGTGAAATTCTTTGGTGGTACGGCGCGAATGCCAGCAGGCCCAGCTCTTGTCGCTATTCGAACTCGTTCGCCACTTCTTACTGCCTTTGTTTCATACACAGCAGATGGAATTCACATTCAACTCGATGCGATAGAAGTACCAACAGACGGAGATGAAGATTCCAAGGTAAAAGCGATTGTTCAAAGCTGTGCCGATAATTTCGCGGTCGGTATCTCAAAGAATCCAGAGGATTGGCATATGATGCAAAGAATTTGGGTCGACGATGATTTTGTAGGTAGGTTATGAGGAAACTACGAATTGGTTTGGTCTGTCCTTATGGTTGGGACACTCCAGGTGGTGTCCAGAATCATGTTCGTGATCTTGCCGAATTCTTCATTGCGGAGGGGCACTTTGTATCAGTGCTCGCTCCGGTTTCAGATGATTCGACTCTTCCGGATTATCTTGTCAATGCGGGCAAGCCAACGGGTATCCCGTTTAATGGCGCAGTAGCGCGCCTTCTCTTTAATCCAGCCGCTTTTGCTCGGGTACGAAATTGGCTATTGGAAAATGACTTCGACATTTTGCATCTACATGAACCAGCCGTTCCTTCTATTTCACTGCTAGCTCTCTGGGCGAGCGAAGGACCAATTGTGGGAACTTTCCATGCGCAAGCTAAGAAGGGGGCGACAACGCGAGTTATTGCTTCGATAGTTGAACCAGCGATAGAACGATTGAGTGAAAAAATCGCTGTGAGCCAGGCTGCCTACGATACGTTGCAAGAGCACATGGATACGACGGCCCACGTTATCCCCAATGGTATTTTTGTCGATCGTTATCGTGATGGCGTTATTGAAAAAAAGTGGTCTGGTGCAACCCTGGGATTCATTGGGCGATTTGAAGAGCCACGTAAAGGTCTTGAAGTTCTTATTAATGCAATTCCTATCATCTCCCGCTTTATTCCTGATATTCGTGTTTTGATTGCAGGTCCTGGTGATCCTTCCGAAATCACAGAGGATATAAATTCAGAGCTACGCACTCGTTTCCAGTTTCTTGGAAAGATTTCGGAGAATGAAAAAGCAAATTTTCTCAAATCGATCGCACTCTATATCGCCCCAAATACTGGTGGTGAGTCTTTTGGAATCATTATTGCAGAGGCGTTAGCGGGTGGCGCAGCAGTTGTTGCCAGCGACATTCCCGCCTTTAGCGACCTTTTGGGTCGCGGTAAATATGGCGCGCTCTTTGCATCCGAAGATTCACAGTCACTGGCAAAAGTCGTCATTGAACTTTTGCGTGATGATGCCAAGAGAAACGAACTGGCTGAGGCAGGACGTGTATACGCACAGAGGTACGACTGGAACTCTGTAGCCCTGCAGATCTACGAAATTTATGAAAAGATTTTAGAAAAGGGTGAAAAGCTCAATGTGACATCAGAGTCTCGCGCTTGGGACTGGCTTTTGATTCGCGAGAACGATTAATGAGGAAATTTCTCGCAACACTCATTGGGGCTACGGCGATTCTCGTAATCGTCCTAGCGTTCCTACCAATCTCAGGTAGCTCCTTCGTTGATGAGATCTTTACTGAACCCACGTACAATTCGTTATCGGGCCGTGAAGGTGTCGATGGCCCAATACTTGCCGTGAAGATTGATGACACCATTGCCGCCCGCCCTCAAATCGGAATTGATCGGGCAGATGTAATTTACATTGAGCAAGTCGAGGGTGGCCTGACTCGATTAGCGGCACTCTTCTCCTCTGAAATTCCGCAACTTATTGGACCGGTACGAAGTGCGCGAATAACTGATTTAGATATTCTCGCGCAGTATGGAACTGTCGTCTTTGCATACAGTGGTGCGCAGCCAAAATTTCTACCGGAAATAGCGGCGGCAAATCTTCATGACTACGGCGCGCAGCGTCAATCGGCAACGATTTACACTCGAGATTCCTTGCGATCGGCACCGACAAACATGGTGTTGCGCGCAGATTTGCTCATGGAGAAAGTTAATTCAGATGAGAAAACAGTTTCGCGGTCATCACCCAACACTTGGATCTTTGGCGATAAGCCTTTGAATGGTCTACCAATTTCGGAGGCCAAAGTTTCATGGCCAGCTGCATCGTATGAATTTCGTTGGAACGTTGACGAGAATAAGTGGTCGATCTTTATTAATGGCGTGCCTAATCTTTCTGCCTCAGGTTTACCTCATCACCCCACAACTATTCTGATACAAAAGGTGAAAATCGTTCCATCGATTTACGGAGACAAATTTGGGGGAGTCACGCCTCATTCACTCACAATTGGGTCAGGCACTGGTTATCTCCTGCGTGATGGGGAGTACTTCGCAGCGAATTGGTCCCGCCCTGATGCTCAGTCAGCCACCACATGGACTGCCGTAGATGGGACTCCCTTGAACTTCGCACGTGGTCAGGTGTGGGTCGCACTTGTTGAGAAAGATCCGATTTTCACGGCTAGACTCACCACTCTGAACGAGTAGAGCCAAGGAGTTTTTTCATGTCACAGGAAACTGGAACAGCGCGCGTCAAGCGAGGCATGGCAGAGATGCTTAAGGGTGGCGTCATCATGGATGTCGTCAACGCAGAGCAAGCCAAGATTGCAGAAGATGCTGGCGCAGTTGCCGTTATGGCGCTCGAGCGCGTACCTGCAGATATCCGTGCTCAAGGTGGCGTCGCTCGCATGTCTGATCCAGATATGATCGAAAAGATCCAGGCAACTGTTTCTATTCCAGTGATGGCGAAGGTTCGCATCGGCCATTTCGTTGAGGCACAAATTCTGGAGAGTTTGGGCGTTGATTACATCGATGAGTCTGAAGTGCTTACGCCAGCTGACTACATCAACCATGTCGATAAGTGGAACTTTAAGATTCCATTTGTTTGTGGTGCTACCAACCTAGGCGAAGCGCTCCGTCGCATCAATGAAGGTGCTGCCATGATTCGCTCCAAGGGTGAAGCCGGAACTGGCGATGTTTCAAACGCTATGTCGCATATGAGATCAATTGGTGGAGAGATCCGTCGATTGACATCAATGCGCGAAGACGAGCTCTATGTCGCAGCAAAAGAGATGCAGGCTCCGTATGCATTGGTAAAGGAAGTCGCAGAGACAGGCAAGCTGCCGGTAGTTCTCTTCACCGCCGGTGGTATTGCAACTCCTGCAGATGCCGCGCTCATGATGCAGATGGGCGCTGATGGAGTATTCATCGGTTCTGGAATCTTTAAATCTGGTAACCCCGCACATCGCGCTGCTGCCTGCGTTAAGGCAACTACGTTTTATAACGATGCGAAGGTTTTGGCAGATGTCTCGCGTGGTCTAGGGGATGCAATGGTGGGAATCAACGTTGCAGATATTCCAGTGCCACATCGCCTAGCCGAGCGCGGCTGGTAATTACTCAGTTTTCTGAGTTCACAGAATGAAGATAGGTGTTCTAGCCCTACAGGGAGATTTTCGTGAACATCTGCATGCAGTCGCTCTATGCGGCGAAGAAGGAATAGAAGTCCGTAGAACGAGCGAACTTGATATCTGTGATGCACTGATTCTTCCAGGGGGAGAATCGACAGCGATCGCGTTACTTGCTCGGAACTACGATTTAATTGGTCCTATTCGCGCGCGTATATCTTCAGGAATGCCGACCTACGGATCCTGCGCTGGAATGATTTTATTGGCAGATCGTCTCGTTGATGGCGCTCCAGGTCAGCAAACATTTGGCGGTATAGATATGACAGTTAGGCGAAATGCATTCGGACGCCAGGTCGACTCATTTGAATCAACGCTTTCATTCAACTCCCATACCCTTCATGCGGTATTTATTCGGGCACCATGGGTCGAAGATGTTGGTTCGAGCGTTGAAGTGATCAGCACTGTTACAACTAGTGATGGGAAAAGCCATCCGGTAGCTGTACGACAATCACACCTCTTAGCTACCTCGTTCCACCCTGAACTTACTCAGGATCAGGCGGTACACAGGTACTTTATTGATGAGGTCTGTAAGTCGCGATAAAGTAGGTCACAGGTTTTAAACAAAAGGGGTTAGTTTCATGTCAGGCCATTCCAAGTGGGCGACCACGAAGCATAAGAAGGCTGTTATCGATGGTCGACGTGCGAAAAATTTTGCAAAACTCATTAAAGCAATCGAAGTTGCGGCTCGCAATGGCGGCCCTGATCTAGAAGGAAACCCGACGCTCTTTGATGCGATCGCCAAGGCAAAGAAGAATTCCATGCCAGCTGACAACATTGAACGAGCAGTCAAACGTGGCGCCGGTTTGGAATCAGGCGGCGCCGATTACCAGACGATTATGTATGAAGGTTACGGACCTAACGGTGTCGCTCTGATGATCGAATGCCTTTCCGACAATAGAAACCGCGCGGCATCTGAAGTGCGAGTTGCAGTCACCCGCAATGGTGGCTCGATGGCCGATCCAGGATCAGTTTCCTATCTCTTTAACCGCAAAGGCGTGATTATTGTTTCAAAGGTAGCGGGAGTTTCAGAGGAGTCAATCCTTGAGGCAGTTCTTGAAGCTGGTGCGGAAGAGGTTAATGATCTTGGCGAAACTTTTGAAGTTGTATGCGAAGCCGTAGATTTAGTCGCAACACGTACTGCGCTACAAAGTGCGGGCATTGATTACGAGTCTGCTGATTCTTCCTTCCTTCCATCGATGGTTATTTCATTAGATGCTGAAGGCGCACAGAAGGTTTTTGAACTCATTGATGCGATAGAAGAACTCGATGACGTTCAAAATGTCTTCGGGAATTTCGATGTCTCTGATGAAGTAATGGCGAGCCTTTCCTAACTCTCATCTATGAGGTTCTAGGCTGAACGCATGAGCCAACAACGTATCAAGGTGCTAGGAGTTGATCCGGGGCTCACGCGTTGTGGAATCGGTGTTGTCGTTGGTGCACCAGGTTCACCGCTATCACTTTCAGGTGTGGGCGTGATTCAAACGTCAGCATCGGCTCCGCTAGAGCAACGTTTACTTGAACTTGAACGCGAATTAAACAACTGGCTCGATCAACATAGCCCCGATGTGATTGCCGTTGAGCGAGTGTTCTCTCAACACAATGTTCGTACCGTGATGGGAACTGGCCAAGCTGCGGGGATCGCACTCTTGCTCGCAGCTAAACGTGGGATTCCCGTGATGATGCATACCCCCAGCGAAGTTAAGGCAGCGGTTACTGGAAATGGTCGCGCCAATAAAGCTCAGGTCGCGCAAATGGTGGTGCGCATCCTTTCTCTGAAAGAAGCACCGAAACCAGTTGACAGTACTGATGCGCTAGCTCTCGCTATCTGTAATATCTGGCGGGCAGGTGCGACGAGTAAGATTGAACAAGCACTGAAGCAGGAGAAAACTCGGGTGGCGAAGTTGGTGAAGAAATGATCGCTCAACTCACAGGCGAAGTACGTTCGATCTCTGTCGACCGCATCATTCTTGAAGTCGCAGGCGTGGGCTATCTCGTTTCGGTCACTCCAGTAACCTCGTCGGCGCTCACACTGGGAACGACCGTCACTTTGCATACCTCGATGATCGTTCGAGAAGATTCAATGACGCTCTTTGGCTTTATTGATCAGAAGTCTCGCGAAACTTTCGAATTAGTCCAGACCGTGAGCGGAATAGGACCACGCGTTGCCCTCTCGATTCTCGCTCATTTGACCCCAGAGACATTGGCACATGCAATCGCTGCCGAATCTGTCGAAACGCTATCGGCTGTACCTGGCATAGGTAAGAAAGGTGCACAGAGAATTCTGCTAGAACTTAAAGGGAAATTCTCGTCCTCTGGTTCATCAGCGCCGATCAACATCACGCAATCTCAATGGCGCGAACAATTATCTGGTGCGCTTTCATCCCTCGGATATTCACCTCGTGATGCCGATGCAGTTCTTTCGATAGTTGCAATCGACTATGCCAATCGCGGTGTAGACCCCGCTGCTGCTGATTTATCTGATCTTCTCAAAGCAGCACTGGCTGGAGGCAGATCATGAGCGAGGATCACAAGCGGATCGTAGATCCAGCTGCAAGCGGTGAAGAGTCTTTATCGGAAAATGCCTTACGGCCGAAGACGTTAAAAGAATTTGTCGGTCAGCATCGCGTTCGAGAACAGATTGATGTTCTACTCACCGCTGCACGCAATCGTGGAGCAGCTGCAGATCACATACTTTTATCAGGACCGCCCGGATTAGGTAAAACAACTCTTGCCATGATTTTGGCCTCGGAGATGTCAACCCCGATTCGCATCACCAGTGGTCCTGCTATTACACACGCTGGTGACCTTGCGGCGATTCTCTCATCGCTCGTTGAAGGCGAGATTTTGTTTCTTGATGAAATTCATCGCCTTCCGCGACCTGCAGAAGAGCTTCTCTATCTAGCCATGGAAGATTTTCGGGTTGATGTCGTTGTCGGAAAAGGACCTGGTGCGACTGCCATTCCATTGCAGCTACCTCACTTCACACTCGTAGGTGCAACAACAAGAGCGGGACTTCTTCCCAGCCCTTTACGTGATCGTTTCGGTTTCACTGCGCATTTAGATTTTTATGACCCGCAAGAGATTGAAGTTGTTGTTAATCGAAGCGCATCACTTCTCGGATTAGAAATCGATAAGAAGGCGATCGCTGAAATTGCAGGTCGTTCTCGTGGCACGCCACGTATCGCTAATCGTCTTTTGCGACGAGTACGGGATTATGCGCAGGTTCAAGGATCGTCATCTCTTTCACATGAGCATTCCAAGGCTGCCCTTGAAATGTATGAGGTTGATGAACAAGGTCTTGATCGTTTGGATCGGTCAGTACTCACCGCGCTCATCGAACGTTTCAATGGGGGACCGGTCGGACTCTCAACCTTGGCCATCGCCGTCGGCGAAGAGACTGAAACGGTGGAATCTGTCGCAGAACCATTCTTGGTGCGTAACGGATTTATGGCCAGAACTCCACGCGGGCGTATTGCCACCGAATTGGGCTATAGCCACCTCGGCATTAAAGCTCCGCCTGCTATTGCTTCCCTTTTTGATGCTCCATCGGAGTGAGCCGGAGCACTAGCTGATGTGGCCTAGACTCTGCTCTTATGTCTACCTCTAACAAAGCAGTCAAAGGAACGACCAGACCAGGACGCGCCCTTCTCGCTCTCGCGCTTATCTTCATCTCACTTGGAGCTACCGTTGCTATCACCGGGGGTACTGATGTGAAGCTTGGACTTGATCTCCGTGGTGGCACAAGTGTGACTCTTCAGCCGCGCGCTTCTACTGCCGGCAATGAAGTAACGCCAGAGGCAATTGACCAGGCAGTTGAGATCATTCGTCAGCGTGTGAACTCATTAGGTGTTGCAGAGAGTGAAGTGACAGCACAGGGTAGTGGGAATAATCGTCAGATTGTTATCTCGATTCCTGGAGAAAACGGTCGCCGCGTGGTCGACCTTGTTGGCCAGACAGCAGAGCTCAGATTTCGACAAGTCCTAGCATCCGGCTTTGGGCTTCCTTCAGCAACGGACACTGCAACTGCGGCAACCCCAGTACCAGGAGTATCCGATGAAATTAATACACAGTTTGCGAACTTAGATTGTGCAGTCGCTGCAAGCTTGCAAGGAACAGGTACCGATGATCCCAATGCAGTAATTACCTCTTGCTCTAAGGATTTAACAACGAAGTACATCCTTGCTCCAGCTGAAGTGTTGGGTCGTCAGATTTCAGAGGCTAGCTCTGGCCTTGATACACAAGCGGGCAGTGCATGGACTGTTTCTCTTACATTTGATAGTGAAGGAACACGAGCGTTTGGTGCACTGACTGCTCGTGTAACCTCATTGCCTGAACCGAACAACCAAGTTGCGATTGTTCTAGATGGAATCGTTCAATCATCGCCACGAATTAACGAAGCAATCCCTTCTGGGACTGCCCAGATCACTGGCGACTTCACTCAAGTCGGAGCTAAGGATCTAGCCAACGTTCTTAAATACGGCGCACTTCCTTTGGCATTCGACCGTGGAGAAGTACAGCAGGTGTCCCCAACACTTGGTTCAGAACAGCTTGATGCCGGTTTGTTGGCTGGAGGCTTGGGTCTTCTTCTGGTTGTTTTCTATTCAATGCTCTATTACCGAGGTCTTGGTTTGGTAATTACTGGATCACTAGTTATGGCGGCGGGACTGCTTTATCTTCTCGTGCTCGTCCTTGGTGAAACCATCGGATTCACCATGACGCTAGCTGGTATAGCCGGAATCATCGTAGCTGTCGGTATTACCGCCGACTCATTTGTTATTTATTTTGAGAGAATCCGCGATGAAATCCGAGAAGGCCGCTCCCTGCGTTCAGCAGTAGAAACCGGTTGGGCGAAAGCACGCCGTACGATCTTGGTGGCTGATGCTGTCTCTATGATCGCAGCGGTTCTTCTCTACTTCTTTGCCGTTGGCGGCGTTCGTGGTTTCGCATTTACTCTAGGTTTAACAACCCTTGTTGACCTCATCATTGTCTTCTACTTCTCGAAGCCAATGATGACATTCATCGCACGATTGAAATTCTTTGGTTCAGGCCACCGTTTCTCAGGAGTCTCTGCCAAGAGTTCAGGTGTCGCTCAATCAACTTCACAAGTGGAGGCATAACATGTCAACAGCACAAGGATTTGGTGGTCGTCTCTACTCCGGTGAGAAATCATTTAACATCGTAGGAAATGCCAAACGTTGGTACATACTCTCGGCTGTCTTTACCCTGATTTCTATCGGTGCACTGGCTGTTCAAGGCTTGCACTTGGGAATCGAATTTAAGGGTGGATCTGCCTATTCATTTAACTCCACGACCGTAACAGTCGAACAAGCCCGTACGGCCGTTGAAGCGACAGGTTTTTCGGGTGAGTTAATTGTCCAGAAGGTGGGCGACGACAAGATAAGAATTCAAACAGGTTCACTCACAACAGCAGAATCTGATGCTGTAGAAGCTGCAATTGTTTCAACATTCGGCGTAAGCCAAGGAGAAATCGATACCCAGATTATTGGGCCATCCTGGGGTAAGGAGATCACCAAGAAGGCGCTCTACGGTTTGATTGCCTTCCTTATCGTTATTCTGCTCTTCCTCACAATGGCCTTTGAGTCAAAGATGGCGATCGCAGCAATTTTCGCTGTAGTTCACGACGTCCTAATCACCGTCGGTATCTATGCTCTGGTTGGCTTCGACGTTACTCCGGCAACAGTTATTGGCTTCCTTACAATTCTTGGTTATTCGCTGTACGACACCGTTGTAGTCTTTGACAAAGTTCGTGAAAACACTCGGACCATTAATTCAACGAGCAAATACACCTATTCACAGGCGACAAACCTCGCGGTAAACCAAACAATAGTCCGATCAATTAACACTTCGGTTATCGCGCTGCTGCCGGTCGCTGCGATCCTATTTGTTGGCGCGGGACTACTAGGTGCTGGAACGCTCAAAGATCTCGCTTTAGCGCTTTTCATAGGAATGATCGTTGGCGCTTATTCATCTATCTTTATCGCGCCTCCAGTTCTCGCGCAATTGCGTGAGAAGGAGCCAGCCATGATGGCTTTGGCAAAGAGAGTTCAGGCAAGAAGCGGTGCTTCAAGTGTTGAAACTTCACCCGCCATCTCTGCATCTGCGACATCAGCACCAACAGCTTCGGTAGCTACCACTGAACGACGTGGGCCTCGTAATCAACCAAAGCGTAAAGGTCGCAAGTAGAAATCCTTCCTATGAATGATCTCCTCGCGCCCATTGTTACTGGGTTTCGAGAGCATCATCCACAGTCCGATTTTTCTGAGATTGAGCGAGCCTTTGAAACTGCTCGCATAGCCCATACGGGACAATTGCGAAAATCTGGCGAAGATTACATTACCCATCCCGTTGCGGTGACACAGATTCTTGTGGATCTAGGGCTGGATCAAGAGACAGTTATTGCCTCGCTCTTACATGACACCGTTGAGGATACTCCTTACTCACTTGAGCAATTAAGAGATGATTTCGGTGATCACATCGCCGCTCTTGTCGATGGCGTAACTAAGCTTGACAAATTGGCATATGGGCCAACCGCCGAGGCTGAAACCGTGCGAAAAATGGTAATCGCCATGTCACGCGATATTCGTGTTCTGGTAATTAAATTAGCCGATCGACTACATAACGCACGAACCTGGAAATATGTATCGGGGGAGAGCGCGCTTCGAAAAGCACGCGAGACTCTGGATATCTACGCCCCGTTAGCACACCGATTAGGTATGAACGCCCTTAAGTGGGAGTTAGAAGATCTGAGCTTTGAAGTACTTGAACCTAAGAAGTTCGAAGAGATCTCACGACTTGTCGCTGAGCGAAGTCCCAAGAGAGATGCGCTCACTAAAGAGGTGATTGATGCCGTTAACGCTGATCTCGCAGCTGATTCAATAATTTCAACAGTGACGGGACGACAGAAACACTTCTTTAGCGTGTATCAAAAAATGGTGGTGCGAGGCCGAGAGTTCAATGATATTTACGACCTCGTTGGTATCCGTGTTCTCGTCAATGATGTTCGCGATTGTTATGCCGTACTTGGATCGATCCACGCGCGATGGAGCCCGGTGCCTGGTCGCTTTAAAGATTACATCGCTATGCCTAAGTTCAACCTCTATCAATCACTGCACACCACTGTGATCGGTCCTGGCGGTAAAGCGGTGGAGATTCAGATCCGAACCTATGAGATGCATTCGCGTGCCGAATTCGGTATCGCCGCTCACTGGAAATATAAAGATAGTTCGGGTGGTCCCGAGAACACGCCTGAAATGATTTGGTTGAAGCAACTTCATGAGTGGCAGAAGGAAACAGAAGATCCATCGGAGTTTCTTGAAGCCCTTCGCTTTGATCTTGGTACACCTGAAGTTTTCGTCTTTACCCCGAAGGGAAGTGTTATCGCTCTTCCAGGAGGTTCAACACCAGTGGACTTTGCATACTCCGTGCACACCGATGTAGGAAATCGATGTGCTGGCGCAAAGGTCAATGGAAGATTAGTTCCGCTAGAGACCAAACTTTCCAATGGCGATGTTGTTGAAGTGGTAACAAATAAGAGCCCTACTGCTAGTCCATCGCGTGATTGGCTCAACTTTGTTAAGAGCCCACGAGCTCGTTCAAAGATTAAAGCGTGGTTCTCGAAAGAGCGCCGTGAAGAGGCGGTAGATGCTGGACGAGAATCAATTGCGCGTCAGATGCGAAAAGCTGGACTTCCGCTGCAGAAGATTTTTGCGGGCCATTCACTCCTCGAGTTAGCACACGAACTCAGATACCCGGATATCGATGCGCTATACATCGCAGTAGGGGACGGCCATGTCTCTGCGCCATCGATTATTGAAAAGTTAGTAGCGGCGATCGGCGTTGAAGATTCTCACCCAGAGCCAACGATCGAATACATTCCAACAGGAGTCCCGACAACTCGTCGTTCGAGTACGGCAATCGAGGTAGAAGGCGTCGGCGATGTCTTGGTCAAACTTGCTCGTTGTTGCACACCCGTTCCGGGGGATTCAATCCTAGGATTTATCACTAAGGGGAGTGGTGTTTCGGTCCATCGTACCGATTGCATCAATAGTGATGATCTCAGACTGAATCAGGCAGAGCGAATAGTCAATGTTCGCTGGTTGGCCGGTGCTGGTTCGCTCTTTCTGGTCAACATTCAAGTGGAGGCACTGGATCGTGCTCGTTTACTTGCCGATGTCACTCGTACGCTTTCAGAACAGCATGTAAATATCTTGAGCGCATCGGTGAGTACCTCGAAAGATCGTGTAGCAATCTCTAAATTCACCTTCGAAATGGCAGATGCCACCCACCTTGATTCGGTATTGGCTGCAGTGCGCAGCGTTGAAGGCGTCTACGACGTTTATAGAAGTTAGCGTCTAGCTAAATTCGCTCAAATTTTTCTGAGCTTCAGCGAGCCAGACCTTACGGGCCGCAGCTGACTCAAGTGCTTCTTGTGCCTTTTTATCATTGCCAGCCTTGGCAGATTTTTCAGCAACTTTTTCGTAGTTCTCGATTGCTGCGGTGAGTTGAGCAACAACATCGGCAGCACGAGCCTTAGCCGCTGGATCACTCTTTCGCCATACTTCAGCTTCGGCAGATTTGATCGCCGCTTCAACTACCTGAACACGTGCATCTAAAGCTGCGCGCTTATCACGCTGGGTGATTCCTATCTTTTCCCACTCGCGCATCAACTCGCGGAACTCATTCTTAACAACTTTGACATCGGTAAATGGAAGTAAACCTTCAATCGTAAGAATGAGGGCTTCACGCTTTTCCAAATTTACACTCATGGAAACTTCGCGCTTTTCAAGATCAGCGTTCTTAGCTGCAAAGAATGCATCCTGAGATTTCTTAAACCGCGCCCACAGCTGCGCATCATCTTTTGGCTTGCCTCGACCGGCAGCCTTCCAAGAATCCATAAGCACCTTGAAGCGTCGCGCTGTTGGAACCCAATCTGTAGATGTTGCCAATTTTTCTGCTTCCTCGACAATTGCGATTTTAGCCGTTGAAACAACCGAAGCTGTCGCCTCAAGTGCTGCGAAGTGTGTGCGGCGACGCTTATCGAACTTATTTCGTGAAGCTGAGAAGCGTTTCCAAAGATCTCCATCTGTCTTCTTATCTAGACGAGGAGCGCTCTTCCACTCATCGAGAAGTGTTTTGAGTCTTTCGCCAGTTGCTTTCCAACTTTCGGAGAGAGCAAGCGATTCGGCTTCAGCCACAATTTTCTCTTTCTCAACAAGTACCTGCTCGCGACGAGCGGCCTTCTGCTCTGCTTCAGCCTTTTTCTTAGCCTCAAACTTTTCACGATGGCCTTCAATGAGGGGCTCGATCTGTTCTACAGATGCCGCTAACGCTTCGAGATCTCCAACACCGTTGAGTTCGCGCACTTGTTGGCGCAATTTCTTCACAGCTTCGTAGGCGTCATCCGGGACCATCGCACCTGATGTGATGCGAGCTGCGGTGAGGGCAACATCTGAAGCTAGCGATTCAAATTTGCGGACGAAATAGGCGAGGGCTTCTTCAGCGCTTTTGCCTGGGTATGAACCAACTATTTTTTCGCCTTGCGATGTGCGCACATATACATTGCCATCGTCGCCGACTCGACCAAATTGTGAAGGATCTCCGATGAGGGCCGATGCGGCACTGATCTGAGGTGCTACCTGTGATGGGTTTGGATTCTCCGTGGTCATAGTCGTTCCTTTCAGCGCGTTGGCCAGTGAGGCCTTCGTTAATGCAACCAATGATGGGAGGACAAAGGTACCCTGTCTTACTAACGCCTCAAAAACTGAGCGTAATTTCATCCGCGCGGAGGCTAGAGATGTTGATCCGAGTGCATCCAGCTCCGATGTTTGCAACAAATTGCTGGGTCCTGGCGACAGGGCGCGGATCAGAATGCATCATCGTCGATCCAGGCGGACCCGATGTGAGTCCAGATATTGAGGCGATCGTTGCCCACGACAATCTTAAGCCGGTTGCGATTCTTCTTACGCATGGACACCTTGATCATACTTTTTCAGTTGTTCCGTTAGCTGATGGATATTCAATTCCCGCTTATATTCATAGTAACGACCGATTGGCTCTCACACGACCTGAAGTGATTCACGGATCTGATTTTATGGCCACCTTTTCTGGAAAAGTGTGGCATGAACCAGAGCGCGTGGAAGAGTTACGGAACAATGAAATTTTTGAAGCGGTTGGACTCACAATAAGAGCAATCCATGCACCCGGACATACCTCAGGCTCACTGATGTTTCTTATTAACGATGAGGTACTGCTCAGCGGTGATGTGTTATTTGCAGGCTCAATCGGTAGAACTGATCTTCCGGGTGGATCGCACGAGGCGATGCAGAAAACATTATCGACAAAGGTCTTGTCTCTACCAGATCACTTACGAGTTCTCCCAGGACATGGCCCGGACACGACCATTGAATTTGAGCGCAGAACCAACCCTTATCTGAAAGAATTGCGTACATGAAGCGCGAGAAGATCATGGCACCGAAAGGTGTGAGTGAATACCTGCCTCCGCGTTCTGCTTCATTCGAGTGGGTACGAGAGAAACTGATCAACCCCGCAAAGCTGGCGGGTTATCAATTGATGGAATTACCGGTCTTTGAAGATACTCAGTTGTTCTCCCGTGGAGTTGGTGAATCAACCGATGTAGTAAGTAAAGAGATGTACACCTTCGAAGATCGCGGTGGTCGTTCGATCACTTTGCGACCAGAAGGAACGGCGGGAGTGATGCGCGCCGTGATCGAACATTCACTAGATCGCGGCCAACTACCAGTGAAGGTTTATTACTCTGGTGCTTTCTTCAGAGCCGAGCGACCACAGGCAGGACGATACAGACAGTTCTATCAAGTAGGTGTTGAATCAATCGGCCTTGATGATCCAGCTATTGACGCCGAGATCATTGCTCTGGCTGATAACGCATTTAAAAGTATTGGATTGAAGCGATATCGTCTTGAGATTACATCGCTGGGGGACCAAGCTTCGCGAGCGGCCCATCGCAGTGACCTCGTAAAGTTCTTAGCAGGTTTAGATCTTGACGACGCGACAAGAGCGCGCGCTGAGATAAATCCTTTACGGACTTTCGATGATAAGAGAGAAGAGATAAAGGCGGCGATGGTTGGCGCTCCACTTCTCATTGACTATCTCACTGCAGAATCCCAAGCGAGTTTTGATCAAGTCTGTTCCTACCTTGATGCTCTCAAGATTTCTTACGTCGTCAACCCACGGATGGTTCGGGGATTGGATTACTACACGGGGACAACTTTTGAATTCGTTCATGAGGATCTAGGTGCGCAATCAGGTATTGGTGGGGGTGGACGCTACGACGGGTTGATGCACACACTAGGTGGATCAGACCTTTCAGGCATTGGATTTGGATTGGGTGTAGATCGCGTGCTTCTTGCAGCTGAGGCTGAAGGTGTACTCGCACTCAATGAGTTCGTGAGCGATCTCTACGTGATTCCATTGGGTGAATCGTCAAAACAAGCGGCGCTCTTGATGGCGCAGGAGTTGCGCAGTGAAGGGTTCCAAGTAGAGATCGCATTTGGCGACAGGGCACTTAAAGGTGCCATGAAGGCCGCTGATAAATCCGGTAGCGCTTACTCGATTGTCCTCGGGGAGACAGAAATTTTGAGTGGCGTAGTTGAGCTAAAGCGCATGAATGATGGACAAGTTTCCTCGGTTAAGATGAGCGAATTGAAGATCGCTCTATCTGAGAGAAAGCAGTAGTACTAATGATTCGTACACATGACGCCGGTTCCTTGCGTGCTTCTCACGCTGGGCAGACAGTCACCCTGGCAGGGTGGGTAGCCCGTCGCCGCGATCATGGCGGAGTTGCATTTATTGATTTACGAGATGCGACAGGATCAGTTCAAGTCGTCATTCGCGATGAAGCGTTAGCTGGTTCTCTGCGTGCAGAATGGTGCCTTGCCATCACCGGTGAAGTAGTAGCGCGCCCGGCAGGTAACGAGAATTCAGGACTTCCTACGGGTGAAATTGAAGTGATGGGAGATTCGGTCACCGTATTGAGTGAATCGGCCCCCCTTCCGTTTCCAGTTGATACCGGAGTCGAGTCAGAAATTTCAGAGGAGATTCGTCTTCGCTACAGATATTTAGATCTTCGACGTGAAGGCCCGGCTGCGAATCTTCGTCTGCGTTCCCGAGTGACGTCTGCGATTCGTCGCGCAATGGACGATCTGAATTTTCTAGAAATTGAAACACCGTACCTCACTCGTTCAACACCCGAAGGCGCTCGAGATTTCCTCGTGCCTGTTCGACTTCAACCTGGCAGCTGGTATGCCCTTCCGCAGTCGCCTCAATTATTCAAACAGTTACTGATGGTTGCAGGCATGGAGCGCTATTATCAAATTGCTCGCTGTTTCCGAGATGAAGATTTTCGTGCTGATCGTCAACCAGAATTTACGCAATTAGATATTGAGATGTCTTTTATCGACCAGGCCGATATTATTGCCGTGGCTGAAAAGATTCTGGTTGATATTTGGAAAGATAGTCTCGGTTACACCATACCAACGCCTATTCCTCACATGACATATCGGGACGCCATGAATCGTTTCGGTTCAGATAAGCCAGATCTTCGCTTTGCAAATGAATTAGTGGACGTTACAGATTTCTTTAAGGCGACACCATTTAGAGTCTTCCAAGCCGATTACGTAGGTGCGGTAGTAATGCCGGGTGGTGCAAACTCACCCCGACGTGAACTAGATGCATGGCAGGACTGGGCGAAGGCGCGCGGAGCTAAGGGCTTGGCATACATCCTTCTCAATAACGATGGCACTCTCGGGGGCCCGGTATCGAAGAATATTTCTGAGGAAGAACAAGCGGGAATTGCAGCCATCGTTGGCGCGAATAAGGGCGACGCTATTTTCTTTGCCGCTGGTGAACAGAGAGCATCTCAAGCGCTACTCGGTGCGGTGCGAATCGAGATTGGAAGACGTTGCAATCTGATCGAAGAAGGCGCATGGAAGTTTCTTTGGGTTGTCGATGCCCCAATGTTTGAACCTACCGATGATGGAGGTTGGACTGCTGTCCACCATCCATTTACTGGTCCGAAGCCAGAGTTCTCTTCTACTTTCTCACAAGATCCGGGCAATGCACTCGCATACGCTTACGACATTGTCCTCAACGGCACCGAACTCGGTGGTGGCTCGATTCGTATTCACGATAAAGAGATTCAGCGAGAAGTTTTCCGTGTTATCGGCTTGAGCGATGAAGAGGCCAACAGCAAATTCGGCTTCTTGTTAGAAGCTTTCAATTACGGCCCACCACCTCATGGTGGAATAGCTTTAGGTTTAGATCGAGTGTGTGCTCTATTAACAGGCAGTGAATCTATCCGTGAGGTGATTGCCTTTCCAAAGACTGCAAGCGGTGGCGATCCATTAACCGGCGCACCAACTCCAATCACGACGGCGCAGCGCCGTGAGAGTGGCATCGACTACAAGCCAGAAGTACCCGCAAAATAAGCCGATCGGGTAGGCTTCTCGCATAGAAGTTCTAAGTCGAAATTGGGGATTGATATGAGTCCAGGCGGTATTGCAGCAATTATTTGTGCGGTGGCACTTCTGTTCATCGCCGTAGCTGTGGCATATGCAGTAGTTCGTCTTGGTCGTTTTATCGACGAGGCTAGCGTTTCACTCGCTGCCCTCACCACCGAGACAACACCCCTAATCAAGGAATCAACCCGAACTCTTGAATTGGTCAATAGTCCGCTCGAATCGTTTGCAAAGATTTCAAAGAATGTTGAACAGGTAACCACAAAGGTGTCAGAGGTAGCGACGGACTTTATCGATCACAGTGGGCCTGCAGTGAAAGTCGCGAGTGCGCTTATCTCCGCTGCTCAATCCGGAAAAGGTCGCGAAAAGAAAAAGAAGAAGAAGGCTGAGTGAGTGTAGTTCGTGGAATCAGCGGAGATCCGCGCACGGTGGTTGCGCTTTTTTGAATCAGGTAACTCGCTCGGGTTAGACCATACAGTCGTTCCTTCAGCATCTCTGATAGCCGATGATCCAAATCTCCTTCTCGTCAATGCGGGAATGGTTCCTTTTAAACCCTTCTTTCTCGGTGAAGTCACCCCTCCGTATGCTCGCGCGACATCGGTACAAAAATGTGTTCGTACCCTTGATATTGATGAAGTGGGAAAGACGACTCGTCACGCATCTTTCTTCCAAATGTGTGGAAATTTTTCTTTTGGTGATTATTTCAAAGAGGGTGCCATCACACTTGCGTGGGAATTACTCACAAAGCCGATCTCCGAAGGCGGTTACGGATTTCCCGAGGAACGCTTATGGGTAACGGTCTACCTCGATGATGACGAGGCAGCAGATATCTGGCATAAAAAGATTGGCGTTCCGTTGGAGCGAATTCAACGTCGCGATATGGCCGATAACTTCTGGTCGATGGGAGTGCCTGGTCCGTGTGGACCTTGCTCGGAGATTTATTACGATCGTGGCCCGTCATACGGAGTAGACGGTGGACCGATCGCTGATGAAAATAGATACCTTGAAGTGTGGAACCTCGTCTTTATGCAGAACGAGCGCGGAGAAGGTGGCGGCAAGGATGGTTTCCCAATTCTCGGTGAACTCCCTGCAAAGAGCATTGATACTGGCTTAGGTTTAGAGCGCATGGCCGCTCTACTTCAGGGCGTTGAAAATATTTACGAAATTGATACCACAATGCAAATTCTCAATCGCGCAACTGAACTCTCTGGTGTTACTTACGGAAAAAACGAAAAGTCAGATATCTCGCTTCGAGTGATTGCAGATCACGCACGAACAGCTGCCATGTTGATTGGCGATGGTGTTACACCAGGTAACGAAGGTCGCGGATATGTTTTGCGCCGAATGATGCGCCGAACTATTCGAAACATGCGCCTTCTGGGAAGCAATGATCCGAGCATGGTTTCACTCACTCAAGCGGCAATCGGTGCGATGGGGCCTCAATATCCTGAGCTGCAATCTGACTCAGCACGAATTCTCTCTGTCTGTGCATCCGAAGAAGAGAGTTTCTTACAAACACTTAAGAGCGGAACAGTCATTTTTGACACAGCGGCACAGGTGGTCAAGAAGACAAACTCGAGAGTTATGGGCGGTGAGGACGTCTTTAAACTCCATGACACCTATGGTTTTCCTTTCGACCTCACTCTTGAGATGGCTCGTGAAGTAGGTCTCGAGGTTGATGAAGCTGGATTCACTCGATTGATGAAGGAACAGCGCGATCGAGCTAAGGCAGATGCGCGTGAGAAGAAGAGTGGTCACACAGATCTCAGCGAGTATAAAAAGATTGCCGATGATAAAGGTCGCACTGAGTTCATCGGTTATTCAGAGGTTTCTTCAGAATCGAAAATTCAAGCAATTGTTGTCGATGGCCTCAGCACATCGACAGCAGATCAAGGATCAGATGTTGAAATCGTCCTTGATCGCACGCCGTTCTACGCTGAAGGTGGCGGTCAGTTGGCAGATGGCGGAACCATCACTCTGCATGATGGCACAATTATTGAGATCGATGATGTGCAAAATCCAGTTCCAGGATTATCTATACATAGAGGACGTGTTCTCAAAGGTTCTGTTCAAGTAGGTCAATCGGTGCTTGCCGCCATTGATAGCGAACGTCGCAACGCTATTTCGCGCGCCCATACAGCAACGCATATGGTCCATAAGGCCTTTAGGGAAGTACTCGGAGAAACTGCGACGCAAGCAGGTTCAGAAAACTCTCCAGGTCGTTTCCGTTTTGATTTTCCATCGGCTGGCTCACTCTCGGAAGGCGTTCTCGATGAAGTTGAGGGACGAGTGAATGAACTGTTGATTAATGATCTTGCAGTTACCGCTGAGGTGATGTCACAAGCTGAGGCCAAGAAGATAGGCGCTATGGCCCTCTTTGGCGAAAAGTATGGCGATCGCGTTCGCGTTGTCAGTGTTGGAGATTGGGCGAGAGAACTCTGTGGTGGTACGCACGTGCATCGTTCGGGTCAATTAGGTTTGGTCAAGCTTCTCTCTGAATCTTCTATTGGTGCCGGTGTTCGTCGTGTTGAAGCACTCGTTGGTCCCGATGCTTACCAATTCCTCGCCCGAGAGCATGTACTGCTCAGCTCGCTCACGCAAATCATCAAAGGTGCGCGTGTAGAAGAATTGCCTTCGCGCGTAAATGATCTTGTCACCAAGATGAAGGATATCGAGAAAGAGCTAGCCTCTTTACGAACTTCGGCAGCGCTACAAGGAGCGGGTAAGCTCATCGAGAACGCTAAAGATGTTTCCGGAACTTCATTTATTTCTGGATCCCTTACTGATGGGATACCTGCCGACAGTTTGCGTGAGATTGCACTCGATCTCCGCGCGCGCAGCTCGAAAAATGTTGTCGCACTTACAAGCGTTGTTGAAGGCAAAGTTGTCT
>JBIPNL010000085.1:0-5314 GCA_044373255.1 Candidatus Planktophila sp.
TCAAGGAATTGCAATGGCAGAACACCCATGCCGATCAAGTTGGATCGATGAATGCGTTCAAAACTTTCGGCAATAACTGCACGTACTCCAAGAAGCGCAGTTCCCTTAGCGGCCCAGTCACGGGATGATCCTGATCCGTATTCTTTTCCAGCGAGAATTACAAGCCCAACGCCGGCAGATTGGTATGCCATCGAAGCATCGTAGATAGTTTCTTGAGCGCCACCATTGAGATAGTTGCGAGTGAATCCACCTTCAACACCATCAAGGAGCATGTTCTTCAGGCGAATATTTGCAAACGTTCCTCGAATCATTACTTCGTGATTACCGCGACGAGATCCATATGAGTTGAAGTCGTTGCGAGCAACACCATGTGCTTCAAGGTACTTGCCGGCAGGTGAGTCAGCTTTAATGTTTCCAGCCGGTGAGATGTGATCGGTTGTCACCGAATCTCCCAGGATTGCTAGAACACGGGCGCCGGTAATATCGACGACAGGCGCAGGTGTGGCAGGCATATTTTCAAAGTACGGCGGCTTACGAACATAGGTGGATTGTGGGTCCCATTCAAATATCTTTCCAGTTGGCGTATCAAGTGATTTCCAACGGTGGTCACCCTCAAAGACAGTTGCGTAATCCTTTGTAAACATATCTGATGAGATTGACTCATCAATGACGGTTTGAATTTCTTGAGCTGATGGCCAGATATCTTTCAAGAAAACTGGGTTTCCATCTTTGTCATTTCCCAATGAATCTTTCTCGAAATCATGATTCATGGTTCCGGCCAATGCGTAGGCAACAACCAGCGGCGGTGAAGCAAGATAATTCATCTTTACATCAGGGCTGATGCGACCTTCGAAATTTCGGTTACCGGACAAGACTGCTGAAACCGCTAGATCATTCTCATTGATGGCCTTGCTCACTTCAACCGGAAGCGGACCTGAGTTACCGATACAAGTGACGCAGCCATACCCAACAAGGTGAAAGCCCAGCTCTTGCATGTACTGGGTTAAGCCCGCACGATTGTAGTAATCGGTGACAACTTTTGATCCGGGTGCCAATGTGGTCTTCACCCAAGGCTTGGATGTAAGCCCCTTCTCTACCGCTTTCTTTGCAAGCAGAGCTGCACCAATCATCACTGATGGGTTAGATGTATTTGTACACGATGTAATCGATGCAATAACAACATCACCATTTTTAATCGTTGTTGCCTTATCGCCAACTTTGATTGGATATGCAGATTTTCCAGTCTTCTCTGTGAAATATGTTGGGAGCACTTTCTCAAATGAGTTCTTTGAATCCGAAAGTGAGATGCGATCTTGTGGGCGCTTAGGGCCGGCGATCGATGGAACAACTGTTGAAAGATCTAACTCGATATGTTCTGAGAAACGAGGTGAAGCGGCTGGGTCATGCCAGAGTCCCTGTGTCTTTGCATACGCCTCAACGAGTGAGACTTGATCTTGGCTACGACCGGTAAGTCGGAGATAACGTAAAGTCTCATCATCGATTGGGAAAATCGCGCAGGTTGATCCGTATTCAGGGCTCATATTTCCGATTGTGACGCGATTAGCCATAGGAACGCTGACTACACCTGGACCATAGAACTCAACAAACTTTCCAACAACTCCATGCTTGCGAAGTATTTGGGTAATTGTGAGAGCGAGATCGGTAGCTGTTGTTCCGACTGGAAGTTGACCACTAAGTTTGAAACCAACAACTCTCGGAATCAACATTGAAACAGGCTGACCAAGAAGTGCTGCCTCTGCCTCGATTCCGCCAACGCCCCAGCCAAGTACTCCAAGGCCATTGACCATGGTGGTATGCGAATCAGTACCGACAACGGTGTCAGGATATGCACGAAGAACACCATTAACAGTTCTCGTCATTACTACCCGTGCGAGGTATTCAATATTTACTTGGTGAACAATTCCGGTTCCTGGCGGGACAACCTTGAACTCGTCAAAGGCACCCTGGCCCCAACGCAAGAAGCGATAGCGTTCACGGTTACGTTCGTATTCAATATCTGTGTTCTTTTCAAATGAATCGCGCGTACCAAAAACATCTGCAATGACAGAGTGATCAATGACCAACTCGGCAGGAGCAAGCGGGTTCACCTTTGAAGGATCTCCCCCGAGCTCAACGATGGCCTCACGCATGGTTGCTAGATCAACTACACAAGGAACGCCGGTGAAGTCCTGCATAACAACGCGAGCTGGAGTGAATTGAATTTCGGTATCTGGTTCAATCGCTGGATCCCACTGAGCCAGAGCTTTAATGTGGTCAACGGTGATATTGGCACCATCTTCACAGCGAAGGAGATTTTCGAGGAGAATTTTGAGCGAGAAGGGAAGGTTTGCCGCCCCTTCTACCTGACTGATATCAAAGATTTCAAAGTCTTTGCCTGCAACTGTGAGATTTTTCTTTCGGCCAAGCGAATTCTTACTCATGGGGTCAAGATACATCAGTCGGCGCGAAGAGGGCAACGCACTCGATGTGATGTGTCATCGGAAAGAGGTCAAATGCCCGCAGTTGAATGAGAGTGTAATTGGCATCACGTAGTAAGGCGGTGTCTCGAGCCAGAGCGGCAGGATCACAGGCAACATAAACAATTGCGCGAGGAGAGCACGCAACCAGACTCTCAATCACAGCTTTCTTCGCCCCTTCGCGAGGAGGATCAAGGATGACAACATCTGCATTGGAAAATCGCGGGAGAATTTTTTCGACATCGCCGGTATGAAAATGAACATTCTTTGCTTCACCGTAATTTACATGTGCATCAGCAATTGCTGATTTGCTTCCCTCAACGTGATCGATTCTGCCATCAGCACCAATGAGATCAAGTAATGCGAGTCCAAATAATCCAACGCCGCCATATAAATCAATGAGGTGATCGCCCGACTTCACATCAGCAAAACTTCTTACTGCATCAACTAAAACTTGCGGTGCGCGAATGTTACTTTGCCAGAACGAGCCTGCGCTCACTTGATACTCTTTCTGCGCAACACTATAAATTTGAATCAGGTCTCCCTCGACCGTATCGCCCGCAATAAGCCTTGGTACCTTCGTGCTTGCGGCGCTGACTTCGATTCGAATTCCTGGCTCCCAGCTTCGCGCAGCGATTGCTTCATAACCAACGGATGAATGCAACACCTGACAATTCTTGATCGGGATTATCGTGTTCGTTCTGGATCCATAGAATCCTGCATGTCCGTTCTTATCGCTGCCGATTGTTGTCTGCGTCCGCCACCCTAGTGGAGATGAAACTTCTTCTACCTCGACGTTAATCTCCATCTTCGCTATTCGCGAAAACTGCTCTGTAATGACCTGACTCTTAAGTTTTCGTTGGGCGGAAATTTCTACATGTTGAAAATCGCATCCTCCGCAGCCATTTCGATTGGCATAGGTACAGGGCGCAGCAACACGATCCGCCGAAGCGGTGATCACCTTGACCACATCCCCCCGATTAAACGAAGATCCAATACTCGTAATGGCAACATCAACAACTTCTCCGGGTAGGCCGTGTCGAAGAAAAATCACAGCGCCTTCATGGCGGGCTATGAAGTGTCCCCCGTGGGCAACCTTTTCGATTGTCACCCTAATGATTTGCCCCACTCGGAGAACGGCGCGTGGAGTAGATGTCATAAAGCTAAGCCTAAGGGGGTAAGTTATGTCATATGCACGTAGTGATCATGGGTTGCGGTCGAGTCGGATCGTCTTTGGCTACTGAACTCGAACTCCTCGGTCATACCGTTTCTATCATCGACCAATCGCGAGAGGCATTTCGTCGTCTCGGACCCGATTTCAAGGGCCGCACCATCAGCGGAATTGGATTTGATCGTGACACGTTGCTGGAAGCAGGTATCGAGACAGCAGATGCATTTGCCGCTGTAAGTAATGGTGATAACTCAAATATTTTGGCGGCGCGCGTTGCTCGCGAAACATACGGAGTCGCAAACGTTGTTGCACGAATTTACGATCCAGGACGGGCAGAGATTTATCAGCGTTTAGGAATTCCTACCGTCGCTACAGTTCTATGGGCGACAGATCAAATTATGCGACGCTTGGTACCTGAAGGTTCTCGCAGCGAGTGGCGTGATGCCACTAGCACAATCGATCTGGCAGAAGTCCATCCCCATGGTCAATGGCTTGGCATCCCAATCAGCGTGATTGAAAGTGCAACGACTGCACGTGTTGCATTTCTGACACGACTTGCAGAGGGCCTGGTGCCAAATGAACACACAGTTCTCCAAGAAGGAGATCTCCTCCATATGATTATTGAAACAACTCGCGTAAGCGAAGTGGAAGTCATCTTGGCTAATCCGCCAGAGGAGCGCTCATGAGAATCGCTATCGCAGGTGCGGGTAATGTCGGAAGAGCTATCGCCCGTGAGCTTTTAGATAACGGGCATGAAGTGCTTCTGATCGACCGTGACCCAAAGGCGCTGAAATTAGATTCTGTTCCAGATGCTCAATGGTTGATGGCTGATGCATGTGAAATTTCTTCACTCGATAAAGCCGCCTTGAGTACTGCTCAAGTGTTGGTGGCAGCAACAGGTGATGACAAAGTCAATCTTGTTGCATCATTGCTAGCAAAGACTGAATATGGTGTGCCAAGAGTTGTAGCCCGCATTAATCATCCAAAGAACGAATGGATGTTTGATTCATCATGGGGAGTCGATGTTGCCGTATCCACCCCTCGCATCATTGCAGCACTTGTTGAAGAGGCGGTCAGTGTTGGTGATGTTGTGCGACTCTTTAGCTTTAGACAAGGTCAAGCAAACCTGGTTGAGCTCACCTTGCCAGATGATTCCAGCTGCATCGGAAAGACTGTCGAAGAGATTGAACTTCCAGATGATGCCTCGCTTGCCGCAATTGTCCGTGATGGCCGCGTCATCGCACCAACGGCCGCTGATGTATTTAGCGCCGGAGATGAACTACTCTTTGTCGCTTCTGCTACCGCCGAAGACTTGATCAAGGACTGCTTTATTAAGTCTTAGTCAGACTCCGCATTCGGTGGTTTCGTTGCTGGTACACCTTTAAGCACAAGCCACGTTCCATAAGCTGTTAAGAAGAAAAGCGGATAACCCATAGCTAAATTAACTGCCCCGAGAAGATTGAGATTATCTGAAAAATAGATCGGGGTTTGGACTGCAAGCCGACTAAAGAACAGGCCAACCCAGATCCAGCTTGCTCTCATGTAGGCACGCTTTCGCACTGGGTCATTACGCCAAGCAAAATTCTCGCCAAGGATTGGACCAAGCATGACACCGAGGATTGGCCAACCAACGAGATTTGCAATCAAGTAGACAGTTCCATATCCA
>JBIPNL010000086.1:0-5309 GCA_044373255.1 Candidatus Planktophila sp.
CAGCCATGTGTCGTTAAAATCTAACCAGCGGATCATAGCGCCGATATTGAACGCTCCTTGCACTGGATCTAATTCAAAATTTGTTCCAGGGACCTTCACGCCATTTTTTACAGTGACACCAGGAGCTACTGGTCCGAGGAGTTTTGTGCAGGCAGGATATTCCAGAGCCTCTAAACCACAACCGAGTGTATCGAGTAAGCAATTCCATGCAGTCTCGTATGCGACTGGAGATTTAATCTCATACTTAATCACATAATCTACAATATCGATGATCTCTTTATCGTAGGGCAGGTTGGATTTTGCTACGTGCGATGACATTGTGATTATCTCTTCTCTATTGGAATGAATTGCAGATCTTCTGGTCCTGTGTAATTCGCACTTGGTCTAATGATTTTATTATCAATTCTTTGTTCGATGATATGAGCTGCCCAACCTGTAGTACGAGCGATAACGAAAATTGGCGTAAAAAATGCCGTTGGGATTTTCATTTGGTTATAGGAAACTGCAGAGAACCAATCTAGGTTAGGGAACATGCTCTTGATTTCCCACATTACTGATTCAATTCTCTCTGCAATTGCATACAGTTGGGTATTGCCTTGATCTTCTGAAAGCTTGAGTGAGATCTCTTTAATGATCTCGTTACGAGGATCTGAGACTGTGTAGACCGGATGCCCGAAGCCGATGATTACCTCTTTGTTGGCAACGCGTGCCCGAATATCAGCCTCAGCGTCATCAGGGTTGGAATAGCGTTCCTGAATCTCAAGAGCGACCTCATTTGCCCCACCATGCTTAGGGCCGCGAAGTGCTCCGATTGCTCCGGTGATGGCAGAGTAGATATCGGATCCCGTTCCTGAAATCACACGGCCGGTAAATGTTGATGCGTTAAATTCGTGCTCTGCATAGAGGATAAGTGATGCGTGCATGGAGTCCTCCCACAGCTTGCTTGGGGCCTCTCCGTGCAACATGTGAAGGAAGTGTCCGCCGATTGAGTCATCGTTGGTTTCGATCTCAATTCTCTTCCCTGAATGAGCAAAGTGGTACCAGTAGACGAGCATCGAGCCGAGACAGGCAATGAGTTTATCTGCGATCTCTTTCGCCGCTGACTCATTGTGGTCGTTATCTTCAGGAGTAACGCAACCAAGTGCTGAAACTCCTGTACGCATGACATCCATTGGATGAGCTGTTGCTGGGATTGCCTCAAGTACGGTCTTGACTGAATCAGGAAGCCCGCGAAGGCTCTTTAACTTTGATTTGTAATGTGAGAGTTCGGATTTTGTTGGCAGATGTCCATGAATCAAGAGGAAAGCAACTTCTTCGAATTCGCAATGTGCCGCTAAATCCGCGATATCAAATCCACGATAATGAAGGTCGTTTCCGCTCTTACCTACGCTGCAAAGGGCGGTATTGCCAGCTGTGACTCCTGATAACGCCACAGACTTCTTAGGTTTAAAATCGGCCATTGTATTTTCCTCTCACTTTCCAACGCGCTGCTATTTATCGTTGAGCAATTGATCCAGTGCGTTCTCATAACTGTAGTAATTAATTCTGTCGTAGAGTTCTTCACGGGTCTGCATGGTGTCTAGAACGCCAGACTGTGTTCCATCGCGCCTGATCGCCTCATAAACATTCTCTGCCGCCTTATTCATTGCTCTAAATGCTGATAGCGGATACAGGATGATTTTTACTCCGTGGGCAGCGAGTTCATCCCGCGTAAAGAGAGGTGTCATTCCAAATTCAGTAATGTTGGCAAGAATTGGCTTTGAAACCGCTGCGCTAAACTTGCTGTAATCCTCTAGCGTGCGAATTGCTTCAGGGAAGACTAAATCCGCTCCCGCTTCGATATAGGCATGAACTCGCTCGATTGCAGCATCGATTCCTTCGACTGCAATTGCGTCAGTGCGTGCCATGATTGAGAAATCATCATCTGTGCGAGCATCTACAGCAGCCTTGATTCGATCAACCATCTCGGCCTTTGAAACGACCTCTTTATTTGGTCGGTGCCCACATCGTTTAGCTCCCACTTGGTCTTCCATATGCATGGCCGCTGCCCCGGCCTTGATCAGATCCTTGACTGTGCGGGCGATGTTAAATGCTGAGGCACCAAAACCGGTATCTGCATCAACTAATAGCGGGGTATCGCAGACATTGGTAATTCGACGAACATCTGTCAGAACATCTTCAAGGGTGGTGATGCCAAGATCAGGAATACCCATAGAGCCTGCTGCAACGCCGCCGCCCGAAAGATAGATTGCTCGGTATCCGGCGCGCTGTGCAAGGAGTGCATGATTGGCATTGATCGTACCTACGATTTGAAGCGGGTTCTCCTCGGCCAAGGCCTTGCGAAATGCTGCACCAGGAGAAGAGTTATTCACGGACATAGTTTATCGCTTTTGCTTCTCGAAGTGGAATCGGTGAAGAGAATCAATTGGTTTACACATCCAAACTAAGTGCAGCGAGTGCTCCATTGACGATCGAGCCGCTATCGAGATCATGGATTCGATAGAGATCAGCGATCGTCCCTGATTGTCCAAAAGTATCTACTCCCATAGCCACCTGTGGCATTCCAAGGGCTGAGCCCAACCATGACATTGCATGTGATGCACCGTCATGTACAGAAACTATTGGAGCGCGCTCTGAGAAAATTGTGCGCAGTGCGCCAGGAAATGATGGTGTGCTTGCTGTGCGAATTCCCTGCTTAAGAGTTCTCTGCCAGCTTCCGTAGAGTCGACCAGGTGATGTCACCTCAATGACATGGGCGACGACTCCTTCACTTGATAATTCGCGCGCTGCCTCTAGTACTTCGGGCATCACTGCTCCGGTTGCAACTAAATGGACAACTGGTGCGTGCGGATCTTCAACAATGTAGCCAGGTGTGCTGCGACCATCAACTAGTCGATATGCACCAGCTAAAACTTGTGTGCGAAGCAGCGCATCACCAAGGCGTTCACGTGCTTGTGTAAATGGAGCCTGATCAATAGGGCGAGTAGTAAGACGGAAATAGAATGCCAGCTCATTTGGGCGAAGATCGGGAGTTGTATCTTTCTTATTTCCAGCAACATGGGCGATCGCATCGCAGAGAAGCCAATCAAGAGCCTGTGCATAGGCTGGCTCCATAAGAACTACCCCTGGCAACTCCATGCCAACCGATGGCGTAATTGTCGATTGATGAGCACCACCTTCAGGTGCAAGAGTTACTCCCGATGGTGTTCCCGCAATAATAAATTTTGCACCTGAGTAAACACTATAGATAAAGGCATCAAGCCCGCGCAGAACGAATGGGTCGTAAACAGTACCGATTGGAATAAGTGGCTGATCGGAGTGATCATGTGAGAGCCCAAGCATTCCAAGGAGCATGAAAAGGTTCATCTCACTGATTCCAAGTTCAATGTGCTGACCTGTAGGACCTTCAGCCCACTTCAGCATTGGATCTTCGTTCCAGCGTCGTAAAACTTGAGGATGATAGACGCCCGTACGGTTAATAAAGCCGCCTAGGTTTGTTGAGGTCGCCACATCAGGTGCTGTTGTTACGAGGTACGGACGAATTGCTTCATCGCGACTGATCTCAGTTAACACACGTCCAAAGACTTCTTGTGTCGAAATCATTCCCGTGCTCTTTGGGTTGGTGGTAGTTGGAATTACCGCTTTGATTTCAGCAGCAGATTCTCCACGCTTGAGATCGGTTTTGCGTTTTGCTAAGAATTTTCCTACTCGAGATTCTGGATCAAATGAATCCCATTCATTTTCTACCGTCAATCCCATGGATGTACGTAGGGTATCTATCTGTTCTGTAGATAACTGTGCAGAGTGGTTTCTCGGATCCCCCGCCATTGGAAGCCCCCACCCCTTAACGGTGTAGGCAAATACGACGCTCGGGCGATCTGTTACGGCATCACACGCTTGGAAGGTCTCAACAAGTGAGGCAACGTTATGTCCGCCAAGGTCACTTAAGATCTCGAACAACTGGCTATCTGAAAACTTTGTTAAATACTCGGCGACTCCTGCAGGTGCACCATCAAGGAAGCGCGCTCGTAAATCTTCGAGCTTCTGTCCGAAGAGCGATTGATATTGCTCATTAGGAATGTCATCAAACCATTGTTTGAATGCTTCGCTTCCTGGTTCGGCGAACGCCTCTTTTAGCTTCGTTCCATACTTGACTTCAGCAACGTGCCATCCAGCTGCCTCAAATTGCGCACGCCATTGGGCAATACGAATTCCTGGAATGACTCGATCGAGTGACTGACGATTAAAGTCAACAACCCACATCACATTGCCGAGTCCATCGGTTGCCGGATCAGCAACTGCCTCCCAGATATTTCCTTCATCGAGTTCGGCATCTCCAATGAGAGCGATGAAGCGAGAGTGCGGACGTGGACCGAAGTGAGAGTCGACATAACGACGTGTAACTCCGGCAAATAGTGGTGCTGCAGCGCCAAGACCTACGGAGCCGGTAGAAAAATCAACGATATCTGGATCTTTGGTACGTGATGGGTAACTCTGAAGTCCGCCAGCGCTACGAAGCGTCGTTAAATACTTCTTCTCTAAATTGCCTAAGAGAAACTGAATGGAGTGAAAAACTGGTGAGGAGTGAGGCTTAACGCTAACGCGATCATGTGGATCGAGATGATACATATAGAGAGATGTGAGAATCGAGATCATCGAGGCGCTTGAAGCCTGGTGGCCTCCAACTTTGATTCCATCAGTATTGACTCGATCATGGTTAGCAAAGTCGACCATACGCACAGCTAGCCAAAGGGTGCGAAGTTGAATTTCTTCCAGAATTTCAAGCTCATCCTTAGAGATACTCATAACTAGTTAAACTCCTTACGCACTGCCATGGCCAAAGTTTCATAATCAGCTGGCGTATTGTATAGCTGACCAGAAACTCTCATGAAATATTGATCGCATGCCGTTGTGATTGGCACCTCAATTTTGTGGATTTCGGCAAATTTACGCTGAAGTGCGATGCAACCATCGCGCCCGCCATCCATCTTGTGCAGGCGAATTACTCCGAGAGGTAATTCTTCCTCGCGCAATTCATCATCGCCCACCCCGAGTTCTGCCATTACCAAACCACGTCCATATCTCATGCGAGCAGTATTCGCTGCGCGCACTCGGTGCCAACCGATCTTCTCGTAAAATTCAATTGCAACTGGTGCTGCTAACCATGGACTTAAATCAACAGTTCCGAGCATGTCCCAAGGAAGTGGATATGCATCGTGGTCCTGCCAGGAGACGATGAGCGGGCGCATAATCTCTTGCCAGCGTGGAGCAATTCTGTAGACACCACAACCAAGAGGCGCTGACGCCCA
>JBIPNL010000010.1:0-21606 GCA_044373255.1 Candidatus Planktophila sp.
CTGTTGTTCCTGCAACTAGTGGCGCACCGACCTTGGCAGCAATTCGTCTGGCCGAAACTTTGTCGCCTAAGGCGCTAATAGCAGCAGGAGGAGGTCCGATCCAGATAAGCCCTGCATCAATAACCGCCTGAGCAAAGTGAGCATTCTCTGAAAGAAAACCATAACCAGGATGAACAGCATCGGCTCCAGATTTCTTTGCAAGAGTGATGATTTTTTCTATATTGAGATACGTATCCTTTGCACTAACCCCATTGAGTGAAAAAGCGAAATCTGCTGCTTTCGCGTGGAGAGCACTTCGATCCTCTTCAGAGTAGATAGCAACACTTTCAATGCCATGATCTTTACATGCCCGAATGACGCGAACTGCAATCTCACCTCGATTGGCAATCAACACACGTTTCATGACATCCCCTTTACCTGAGGCCACGTATACCCCAGTTGTTTGATCGCACTTCTTAGAAATGGCATTGAGATACCAACGACATTTGTGTAATCGCCTTCAATGCTAGGGATAAAAGGAGAGCCGAAACCATCAAGAGTAAAGCCACCAGCAACATGAAGCGGCTCTTCCGAATCAATATAGTCCTGGATCTCTTCATCAGTCATCATCGAAAATGTCACCTTGGTAGTCACACGATCTGCAATCTCAATACCTTTCTCTGTATCAATAATGCAGTGACCTGTGTGCAACAGACCGCTTCGACCGCTGATTGCCTTGGCCCGTTCAAGAGCGACTGCGGGAGTCCCTGGTTTTCCAAAAGAGATTCCATCAACAGCAAATGTTGAATCGCAGCCGATGATAATCGCTGGATAATCAATCATCTCCCTTACTGTGTGGGCTTTGGATATCGCTAGAGCAATCACCATATCTTCAGGGGTCATCGCGTTGAAGAAATCGGTCTCCTCATCGACGTTGCTGACGATGATTGTGGGAGAGAGGCCAGCATCAACGAGTAAGCGCTTGCGTGAAGTCGATTGCGAAGCAAGAACTATTCTTGGCATCTAATCAAATTTCCTTGCACCGAATGTAATTTGATGAGGAAGCGGCTGACGTAGCTGCGGTAGCCCAAAGACACTTCGTTTTACAACAGGCTTGAGAACTGCTGGCTTTTGCGCAGCAAGAGCTAACTTCAAAGCTTCTAGCTCTTCAGGTGTGGGATTTCCAGACGTAATCGAAAATTTCATTACAGCGGGATGTTTCCATGTTTGCGGGCAGGAAGAATGTCACGCTTAGTTTTCAGGGTACGGAAAGCCTTAGTGATATATGCGCGTGAATCTTCTGGCTCGATCACGGAATCAATCGTGCCTCGCTCGGCAGCTGCATACGGATTTGAAAGAGTTTCGGTGTACTCAGTGATCAATTCTTTTCTAAGACTTTCTGGATCATCAGATTTAGCAAGTTCACCACGATAGAGAACGTTGACGGCGCCCTGTGC
Source organism: Candidatus Planktophila sp. (assembly GCA_044373255.1). GTDB lineage: Bacteria > Actinomycetota > Actinomycetes > Nanopelagicales > Nanopelagicaceae > Planktophila. Next base: position 1,437 of record JBIPNL010000010.1, read on the forward strand.
ACCCATCACAGCAATTTCAGCGGTAGGCCACGCAAAATTGATATCACTCCCTAAATACTTGGATCCCATCACGATAAAGGCGCCACCATAGGCTTTGCGAGTAATCAATGTAACAAGTGGGACGGAAGCTTCTGCGTAGGCGTAGAGCAATTTCGCACCACGTCGAATGATGCCGTTCCATTCCTGTTCTGTTCCTGGGAGAAAACCTGGCACATCAACCAAGGTCAGTATTGGAATATTGAAAGCATCGCAGAAACGAAGGAATCGTGCTGCCTTCTCGCTAGAGTTAATATCTAACGTTCCAGCTAAAGCGGAAGGCTGGTTTGCAATTATTCCGATCGATTGACCTTCGATTCGCGCAAAGCCCACGACAATATTTGGAGCATAGAGAGAGTGGACCTCTAGGAATTCTCCTTCGTCTACCAACGTTTCGATCAGTGATTTCATATCGTACGGTTGGTTAGGTGAGTCAGGAATAAGTGCGTTAAGCGCGAGATCACCTGCGCTTTTTGCCAATGTCTGGGTTGGTGGAAGTACCGGAGAACCATCCATGTTATTTGATGGCAAGTACGAGAGAAGCGCCTTTACATAATCAATGGCATCGGCTTCAGATTCAGCCATGTAGTGAGCGTTACCAGATTTCGTATTATGGGTAAGGGCTCCACCAAGTTCTTCCATCCCAACATCTTCGCCAGTAACAGTCTTGATAACTTCTGGGCCAGTGATAAACATATTTGAAGTCTCTTTCACCATGATGGTGAAGTCGGTGAGTGCGGGGGAGTATGCCGATCCGCCGGCACATGGCCCAAGAATGAGGGAAATTTGTGGAATAACACCCGAAGATCGAGTGTTGAGTCGGAAAATTTTTCCGTATCCATTGAGTGAAGCGACACCTTCTTGAATTCTTGCTCCACCCGAGTCATTGATACCAATAAGTGGGATACCGCTTTTAAGTGCAAACTCGGCAATCTTTACAATCTTCTCAGCGTGTACTTCACCAAGGCTTCCGCCAAAGACTGTGAAGTCTTGCGAATAGAGGGCGATCGGCCGGCCATCAACTGTTGCTGTACCAATGACAACTCCATCGCCATAAGGGCGTGTTTTCTCCATCCCAAACTGGGTCGAGCGATGGCGCGCAAACTCATCGATCTCAGTAAATGAATCGGCATCTACAAGCATCTCAATACGCTCGCGCGCTGTGTGCTTGCCCTTGGCATGCTGCTTCTCAACTGCTCTAGCGGAGCCGGCATGGATCGCCTCATCAATTTTTTCGCGAAGATCGTCAATTTTTCCGGATGTAGTGTGCAGATCGGGGCTCATGTCTATACGGTACTAGCCATGGGTATAGATATGCCACGAGCGCCACTAGATCAGAGTCAGATCGCTGCCACTTTGTCGCACTACTGGCGAGTAAGCGTGGTTGATCTCACGACATCAACCCAAACGGATCTGGCAGAAAAAATTAACGCAGGAGAAGCGCACAGTGGTGATGTCATCGTTGCAAATTTTCAAAGTGCAGGCCGTGGAAGATTAGATCGATCTTTTTCTGCACCTGCATCTTCTGCACTTTTATTTTCACTTTATCTCACTCCCCAGAGATCACGTACAGAGTGGGGTTTTCTTCCACTCTTAGCGGGTATCTCTGTTGCAGAGACTTTAAATACAGTGAATGCAGGAATCTCAATCAAATGGCCAAACGATTTACTCATCAACGAGAAAAAAGTTGGTGGAATCATTTCAACAATTCATGGGGATGGCGTGATCATTGGTATTGGTATCAATATTTCGATGTCAGCTCAGGAATTACCGGTCGACCATGCAACCTCACTCGGCCTAGTGGGTGTATCACTGCTTGATCGCAATCTTTTACTTTCGAAGATTCTCAATTCAATGGAAACTGACTTTACTCGGTGGGATCTTGGAGAATCCTTGGTGGATCGATATCTCGACCTCTCCGCCACCATCATGCGAAATGTTCGTATCGAGCTGCCCGGTGGGCGAGAGATCCTTGCTCAGGCAATCTCAATTGATGAACAGGGCCAACTCAATCTCGATGATGGCCAAATCGTTTCAGTAGGGGATGTAATTCATCTACGATAAGAAGGTGAAGAGTCGTTTTCCTATCGTAGGAATTATTGGCGCGGGGCAGCTTGCTCGTATGAGCGTAGCTCCTGCGATCGCACTCGGAGTTACCCTCAAACTCTTTGCACAGAGCAAGGATGACAGCGCCGCGCAAATATGTGATCACGTTGTCGGTGACTATAAAAACCTGCAAGAGGTTCTCGAATTTGCCCGTCACTGCGATGTCGTGACTTTTGAGCATGAGTTGATTCCGCTTTCGATAATCAAGGGGATTGAAGCGGCAGGCGTTCGTGTTTACCCACCTTCAAGTGCATTTATCTACTCGCAGGATAAAGGCGCGATGCGAAGTTTTCTGAAGGATCTTCCTTCGCCACAATGGTCCATTATCGATAATGCAGAAAAAGTGAGCACCTTTCCAGTGATCGCAAAGGCTATCTCTGGCGGATACGACGGCAGAGGTGTCTGGAAGATTTCCGATAAAGAGATGCTCACTGAAGTAATTGCGACTAATCCACAATTGCTTATTGAAGAGCTCATTGAATTTGATTGCGAAATTGCTGTCATGGTCGCCCGCTCCCCACACGGACAAGTAAGTACATGGGCCGTCACACACACCGTTCAAGAAGATGGAATTTGTGTGAGAACTATCGCTCCCGCACAATCAATTAGCCAAAGTGTTGGCGAAAAAGCTGCTTCATTGGCAATTACTATCGCCCAACGAGTTGGGCTTGTTGGTGTAATGGCTGTTGAGTTCTTTGTTAGAGGTGAAGATGTCTTTATCAATGAGCTTGCAATGCGCCCGCACAATTCAGGACATTGGACGATCGAAGGTTCTGTGACAAGCCAATTCGAACAGCACCTGCGTGCGATTCTAGATCTCCCACTAGGTGAAACAGCTATGCGAGCAAACTTGGCCGTGATGGGAAATATTCTCGGGGGAGATAAGACGGATATGTATCGCCCATATCTACATCTCATGGCTCGGAATCCAGAGCTGAAGATCCATCAGTATATGAAGGACGTTCGTCCGGGTCGCAAGATCGGTCATGTCACAGCACTTGGCAAAAATCTTCTACACTTGGAGGAGTTAATCGAGCATGCACGTGATTACATGAGCGGAGAAGTTGATGAGTGATGTAGCAATCATTATGGGTTCAGATTCAGATTGGCCGGTAATGTCTGAAGCGGCATCTGCTCTTGACGCACTAGGGATCACATACACAGCAGATGTTGTCAGTGCACATCGCATGCCAACAGAGATGATGGCATTTGCACAAGGTGCGGTTGCAGCTGGCTTTAAGGTCATTATTGCTGGAGCTGGTGGAGCTGCACACCTTCCCGGGATGGTTGCATCCCTTACAACACTGCCAGTGATTGGTGTACCGGTACCGCTTACTCATCTTGATGGAATGGATTCTCTTCTCTCTATTGTTCAGATGCCTGCTGGAGTTCCCGTTGCAACAGTGGGAATTGGTAATGCCAAAAATGCCGCCTTATTGGCAGCGAGAATTTTGGGTGTCTCTGACTCGATGATTTCAGCCAAAGTTGAGCAGGGTCTAAAGACCATCAACGAAGAAGCAAAGAAGAAAGGTTCTCAGTTAAACGCTAAGAAGAAGACTGGTTTTTAATCGGAACGACCGAGCGCGTGAACACGCCAACCGGCTTTTCGCCACTTGTCGCGGTCCAGCATATTTCTTCCATCGATCAAGAACTTGGATTTAACAAGTCCTCCAATAATCGCTGGGTCTAGCTCTCGATACTCTTTCCATTCAGTCAGATGCAAAATCGCATCTGCATCCTTGACGGCATCTGTTACTCGCTCGGCATAATCAAGATGTGGGAACCGCTTACGCGCCGGTTCAATTCCTTTAGGATCATGAACAACAACAGTGGCTCCGGCGGCTTGCAATTGTGCAGCGATATCCAGTGCTGGGGAATCGCGCACATCATCGCTATCAGGCTTAAATGTTGCACCCAAAACTGCGATTTTGTACTGAGTTAAATCATCCGATAGATCTGCGCGGACTACATCGATCACTCGTTGGCGAGCACGCAGGTTAATTGCATCTATTTCGCGTAAGAATTCCAGAGCCTGATCTGCCCCAAGTTCTTGGGCACGCGCCATAAATGCACGTATATCTTTAGGTAGGCAGCCTCCACCAAAACCGATACCGGCTTGCAGGAATCGGTTGCCGATTCTTGGATCATAACCAATAGCTTGTGCAAGAACAGTGACGTCTCCACCCGCAGCTTCGCATACTTCAGCCATAGCGTTGATAAATGAAATTTTCGTTGCGAGAAATGAATTTGCTGCGACCTTGACCAGCTCAGCGGTTGGAAGATCTGCTCGCACCCACGGAGTGCCGAGGGCAATAACAGGCTTATAAACTTCCTTGAGAATTTCTTCTGCACGATCATTTGCAACTCCGACAACAAGTCGATTCGGTGTCAACGTATCTTCAACAGCGAAGCCTTCGCGAAGAAATTCTGGGTTCCACGCTAAATCCGCTTGTGGCGCAGTTACTGCTAACTCGGCACGAAGCCCTTGCGCTGTTCCTACCGGCACTGTTGATTTTCCGACAACGAGTGCGCCATCTTTGAGATAGGGGGCAATCGCAGCAACCGATGACTTTACATATGTGAGATCTGCGGCAAGCCCATCTTTGCTTTGGGGAGTACCAACACAGATAAAGTGCACATCGGCATCGGCAACAGCGGAAAAGTCGGTAGTGAAAGAGAGTCGACCGGTCTTCATCTCGGCAGCCAAGAGAGTATCTAATCCAGGCTCGTAGAAAGGTAACTTTCCAGCGCTAAGGAGATCAACTTTATTCTGATCTGTATCAACACCCACAACTTCAAATCCAAGCGAAGACATGCAGGCAGCGTGGGTTGCACCAAGATAACCACAACCAATTACCGCAAGCATTAACGTCATGGAGGTGAGTCTAAGGCACGAACTATTTAATCTCGCCGCATGGATTTTCAGCGGCTGTGCGAGTCTTGAATTTATCTACGATGACAGGGGTTTGTGAGGGTGAAGCCGATGCAGATGGTTCGGGGGTTGGGATGACCTCATCAATGAGCGGAAGGTCATTGCGTATACGATCAAAGAGATCTGCACTCAACACTTCATCCCAAATCACAACAGATCCGACATTGGCATCTCGCCCATTTGGATTACCAATTGGAACGGTAAGTGTGCGGACATTTCCGGAAGATAGGTTCTTCATCTGTCGTGCAAGCGTTAGTAGATCATCGGGAGCAAGTCCAGCATCTAGTTGAACACTTGCCAAGGAAGCGCTAATAAAGTTCTTTAACTTAAATGGATTGAGCAGAGTTCCAGAACTTGTCGCTTTACGCAGGACTGCGCTCATGAACTGTTGCTGTCTTTGCATTCGCCCAATATCTCCAAGTCCATCAAAGCCTCGGGTGCGGACATATTTCAGCGCTTCAATTCCATTGAGCGTATGCACACCAGCACTTAACACGAGGTGACTTTTTGGATCATCAATATCAACCTTGGTACAGACTTCAACTCCTCCGAGAGCGTCCACTATCTCGGCAAAGCCGGCGAAGCTGACTTCGATGTAGTGATCAATTTTTACCGCAGTTGCAAGTTCGATTGTTTCGATGAGCAGGGGAGCACCACCGTAAGCAAATGCAGAATTCAGTTTGCCAGGACGAGCAGAAATAATCTTCTCGTTATCCAGGCTACTTATATGTTCTGGAATAGTTACCAAACTATCGCGCGGAAGAGAGATGATGGAGGCGCGATCGCGAGACTTGCTCAGATGGATCAACAGCATGGTGTCGGATCGACCACCTGCAGCGGTAGCAGTGGAGCCCACCCGCAGATCTCGAATCTGTTGTTTGGTCAATCCCGCTCTATTGTCTGAGCCGACGAGAAGGTAAATTTCCGCCTTCGAGATTTTTTCGGGACGATTATCGACGGAGTTAAAGACATCGATGCGGGCAATGGAGTCACTAATTCGGCCGAGCCCGAAGGAGGAGACTGAAGAGGTCAGCACGATTGCAATCGAAAGTGATGTAATTATCCGAATTGAACGTGTTGATTTCACGTGGCAAGAGTACTTGGACGATAGCGTGGAGGTGTTATGACATCGCCGAACGCCCCTCTGCCAGCTTTGCCTGGCATTAGCGTGATCCTGCCCGTCCTCAATGAAGAATCACATCTCGAAGATTCAATTCGCGCGATACTTGCGCAAGATTACGCTGGCGAATTCGACGTTATCTTGGCGCTAGGTCCATCAAAAGATCGCACCAATGAGATCGCAGAGCGATTGTCAGCTGAGAATCCCCGCATCATTCTTGTGAGCAATCCCACTGGCCGCACTGCCGCAGGACTCAATCTCGCCCTCTATCGCTCGACTCGAGAAATTATTGTGCGCGTTGATGCTCATGCAGAAATTCCTTATAACTATCTTCAGCTGATCGTTGAAATTCTCGCGGAGACAGGCGCTGTCAATGTTGGTGGTGTGATGGGCGCAGAAGGAGTCACGCTTTTTGAAAGTGCAGTTGCAGCAGCGATGCGCAGCCCCTTTGGTGTCGGCGGTTCCAGATTCCATATTGGTGGCAAGGCAGGCTTTGTGGACACTGTTTATCTCGGTGCATTTCTGCGTCAGGCAGTTGTTGATGTCGGAGGCTTTGATGAGCGATTCATACGTGCACAGGATTGGGAACTGAACTATCGGTTACGTGAAGGCGGTGGAAAAATTTATTTTGATCCACGTTTACATGTCACATATCGTCCTCGTCCAAACTTCCGCCGATTGGCAAAACAATACTTTGAGTATGGCCGATGGCGTCGAGTGATTGCTAGAAAGTATCCAGAGACAATCAATTACAGATATCTCGCTCCACCATTAGCCCTGATTGGAACGGTACTTTCACTCTTTGCCGGCGCACTCATTGATCCGTCGCTCTATCTGCCAGCTGCTACATACTTCACATTTATTGCAATCACCCCACTCTTTGTCTCAAAAGATCTCGCTCATTATCCCGTTCTCGTCTTTATTCTCCCGACGATGCATTTTTCTTGGGGATTTGGCTTTCTCACATCACCACGAAAGCTAGTTCCAGACTCTCTAAGGTAACCTTGCACTATATGAGCACTCCAGTGAATGTATATGAGCCTTACCGAGCCGGGTTACCTCCGCTCGGTGAGTATGGGCGCTCTCTGTGGTCGCGCCGTCATTTCATCGCTGAATTCTCTCGCTCAGAGTTGCGCGAGCAGAACTACGGATCTGTCTTCGGCCAACTGTGGCTTGTCCTTAATCCACTTCTCCTATCAGGGGTCTACTTTCTTCTGATCTACATCATTGGCGGAAAAGGCGATTCAAATCGCTATGTTCATCTGACATCGAGCTTGTTTTTCTTCTATCTCATCGCCAACAGCCTCACCGGCGGGGTAAAGTCAATTACAGCCGGACAACGCTTAATTTTGAATACAGCGTTTCCTCGCATCATGCTTCCCATCTCAGCCTCAGTTATCGCAGTGTTTAAATTTGTCCCAACGTTGATTGTCTTCTTTGTTATTAGAACGATTATCGGTGCACCGTTTTCGTGGCAGATGCTCTGGGCATTCCCAATCTTTATTCTTGGAGTCCTCATGGGACTTGGCATGGCAATTACAATCTCCTGTATCAATGTTTACTTTCGAGATATTGCAAGCCTGCTTCCTTACATGACGCGTAGCTTGATCTATCTTTCACCTATCCTCTATGAAGCATCATCACTCTCTGATCGCTTACGAACTCTTGAAATTGCAAATCCGATCTTTGATTTACTTGACGCCTGGTCGCAAGTAATGGTCTACGCACAAGCACCAACCTTGAGTTCTATCCTTATTAGCCTTGCTTGGGCTCTGACAATATTTTTGATTGGAACCTATTTCTTCTTATCGAGGGAGCGTGATTTCGCTGTCCGTCTCTAGCGCTCATCCTTCGCATAGTCTGGCCGTATCGGTTCAATCCGTTGGTCTTACATATGTCACTTCCGTCGATAAAAAACCGACATTTAAAGCACGCATAAAAAGATTTGGCCGCGGAGGAAAATTCTCACGTAGAGTCGATGCAATAAACGATGTCAGTATCGACATCCATTATGGAACGGTCTTAGGAATTATTGGATCTAACGGTGCAGGAAAATCATCCCTCATGCGTGTGGTCGCTGGGATTATTCCGCCATCGCAAGGGCGCATTGAGGTTTATGGCTCGGTTAGTACCCTCTTAGCCCTCGGTGTGGGCTTTAACGCTTCCCTTACCGGCCGTGAAAATGTGTACCTTGGTGGTTTAGCTGCAGGAATGACTCGTGAAGAAATCGATAATCAATTCGACGAGATTGCAGCCTTTTCAGAGCTAGGTGAAGCTATTGATTCTCCTATGCGCACGTACTCATCAGGAATGTATGCACGACTAGCCTTTTCTGTTGCTGCCACAGTGAAGCCAGATATTTTGATTATCGATGAAGCTCTCAGTACTGGTGATGCGCGATTTAAAGAGAAGAGTCTGAACCGGATTAAAGAACTCCGCACTGAAGATCGCGCACTTATTCTGGTCAGCCACGCGTTGGCAACAATTGAAGATGTATGTAATGAAGTGATCTGGCTTGATAAAGGCAGACTGATGGCTCGAGGAGAACCTCAAGAGATCATCAACCAATACCGCGAGTTTATGCAGGTAAAGAGGAGTGCTTCATCGGATGAGGATGTCTAAAAACCTTATTGCTTTATTGATTGCAACTCTCGCCTTCACAACCCCCGTTGCGCAAGCTCAAACAGTTCCTTCTACATTTGAATTCACGGGCAGTGGCTATGGTCATGGCGTTGGTATGAGCCAATTTGGGGCAAGAGCGCGCGCACTTTCTGGAGAATCTGCCAGCGCAATTCTTAATTACTATTACAAAGATGTTCAGGTAGCTCCATTTGTCGATACTCATACAATCCGAGTCAGTATTGCCAATCTTGTAAAGTCAATCTCATTTGCAACACAAACACCAGGTGCGCGATTAGAAGTCTATGAGGGAGATATCGCCCTGACACCTGATGCTCTCCCGATTGCAAGCTTTGAGAGTAGGAAACGAGCAACCTTTACCTTTGCCTCTCAATCTGTTTCCCTGTCAGCGATTGCGCGTGGAAAGGCAGTCACACTTCGCTGGGTAGGAGAGGGTGCGATCGTCTCCATGTTTAACGGCAAGACGACGAGTAGATATAAGTATGGTTACATCACAATAAAAGTACTTCGTGGGGCACTTGCTGTGACAAATACGATGTCATTAAGAGATGAATACCTCTACGGAATTAGTGAAGTTTCATCTAGCTGGCCTAGCGCTGTACTGGAAGCTCAGGTAATTGCATCACGAAGTTACGCGCTCTCAAAGTTAGGTGTTGTGCGACCTGCCTGTGACTGTCAGGTGTACTCACATATTTCTGATCAGAATTTTGTCGGATTTTCCAAGGAGAGCGAACCCCGCTTTGGTCAGCTGTGGAAAGCAGCAGTTGATCGTACGATTATTGACACGACCACGAGCTTAGTTGTTCTGAGCCAAGGTAAACCAGCGCAAACTTATTTCTTCTCATCATCCGGGGGAGCCACTCAGACCACGCTGGATGCGTGGGGGACTGCAACTGCTTACACGCAGTCAGTGCCCGATACAGCCAGCGTTGATGTGAAAGTCAATCCTAGATTCGCTTCGTGGAAGGCGTCAGCAACCCAAGAGTTAGTCGCAAAGGCATTTTTGTTGCCTGATGTAATCTCTCTTGAAGTTCTCTCGCGAAACGAAGCTGGTGCAGTGACCTTTATTGCGGCGACATCGTCAACCGGAGTGGTCAAGAAAATTCGTGGCGATACATTTAGAAGTCGGGCAAAGATTCCTTCGCCTTGGTTTACTGTAGTTAGTACCGCAAATCCGCAAAGCTAGTTTGAGTGAAGAATTGAGTTAAGTCCGCCCCACGAACCTTCACGCATAACAACTTCTAGCGATCCATCAAGTGAATTTCTACGAAAGAGAAGATTGTTTGCGCCAGAAAGAGATGCTGCCTTTGCAATGCTTCCATCTGGAAGACGAACTTTTGCTGCAGCTGTGACGTAGGTACCCGCCTCGACAACGCAATTATCTCCAAGAGAAATCCCTAATCCAGAGTTGGCACCGAGCAGACACTTTTTGCCGACAGAGATAACTTCTTTGCCACCACCACTCAGGGTTCCCATTATGGAAGCTCCGCCACCTACATCACTTCCATCGCCGACAACAACGCCAGATGAGATTCGACCTTCAACCATGGAAGTACCGAGAGTGCCAGCGTTGAAATTAATAAAGCCTTCATGCATAACAGTTGTTCCAGGCGCTAGATGAGCACCAAGTCGAACACGATCTGCATCTGCGATACGAACACCTGAAGGAATCACATAATCAACCATGCGCGGGAATTTATCGACACCAAATACGCTGACATGTCCATCTCTGACTCGAAGAGCCGCACGTACTTCTTCAAAACCATCCACGGCGCAGGGACCTGCTGATGTCCATGCAACATTTGCGAGGAGCGAGAAAATCCCATCGAGTGCTAAACCATGCGGTTGTACCAAACGATGAGAGAGCAGATGCAATCGTAGATATGCATCGACTGCATCCGTTGGCGCGACAGCAAGATTGATCTCACGGGATACAAGTTCACGTGTGACTTTTCGAATCGGATCTTTTCCGACACAATCTTTGAGAACCTGTGACGGTTCACCAACTAATGAACCAAGAGTAGGTGACGGAAACCAGACATCGAGAACAGTTGAACCGCTCATGGTTGCAATTCCGTGACCCGAAGCTCGGCCTTGGGCAAGATGAGATTCAGTCGTCATGTGCTCACAATATCGCCTATCCTTATTTTCATGGAGCGACAATCCAAGAACACACTCGCAATTACAGTCCACTGCGCTGCGCCGATTGAAAAAGTCTGGGCTGAAATCGAAAACTGGAGCGCTCAAGGTAGATGGATGTTATCGACAACCGTCTGGCTGACATCAGAGCAGCGCACTGGTGTAGGAACCACGATTGCCGCTTTCACTGGCCCGTTTCATAAACGCTATCCAGCTTTTTCATTCTTGGGATTACTCGACACAATGACAGTAACTTCGTGGGAACCGCCCACTCGTTGTGACGTCATACATACAGGAGCAATCCTGAAGGGAAGTGGCACCTTTCTCCTAGAAGCAACCGGTCCAGAGTCTTCTCTCTTTCATTGGAGTGAGACTATTGAGATTCACCGGGCCCTCTTTCTTTTAGGTGCTCCGTTTATCTGGTTGGGAGTAAAGATCTCCCTCTGGCGCTTTTCTAGGCTCTTTAAGAATTAATAGCCCTAGAAAGAGTTGATTAGTAGAGCTGCAGATATTGGGAACGGGTAACCTCGTCCTATGGGAGCGCCGAAGACCCTCGCCGAAGTGCTTGCTGCACTTCCTGAAGAAGAGCGCATCATCTTGACCCTTTCCTATCTGCGCCGTATGACTACTCCTGAGATCGCCGGGCTTTTAGGCGTACCTGAGAAGTCTGTTGAGGCGGTCATTACCTCAGGAAAAGCGCGATTGAAGAGCGAATTGGGCATATAGGGCGCTCTCGATTTCATAGATGGCCCGAGGTGCGAGATACTTACGCCCTTACTTTCGAATAACCCGCGATCGAAGGTCCAAGCTTTTAACAGGCTTTAAAGGAGTCCATCATGGCAGCTATGAAACCTCGCACAGGTGATGGCCCAATGGAAGTTACCAAGGAGGCACGCTCACTTGTGATGCGCATCCCTCTTGAAGGTGGCGGACGACTTGTTGTCGAACTCAATCCCACCGAGGCAAATAATCTCAGTGCAGCCCTTGAAGCCGCTGTTGCACTTATCAAGAAGTAATTTCTCGTAGCCTACGACTACTTATGCAGATCAGCGCACTACATCCTGATATTGAATCAGTCTCTACCTCCGATGTAATTGTCATCAGTTACATCACCTTGCCAGCCGAGGGTGAGAGCGCCCCGGAGATTATCTTTAACGCTCACCCCGCACTTGTTAAAAAGATTGAAAAACTCTTCGCCGTTGATCTACGCGATGAGCTCACTTTCTTCTCACCAACAGGCAAAGCTGGCGAAATCAATGAAATTCCAGTGAGTGCACCAGATAGCGCGATTGAAAAAATCGTATTACTTGGCTTAGGGGATCAATCGCTAGCATCATTTAGAAGCGCGGGTGCGACCCTTGGAAGAAAAGTACGTGGCACCGATAAAAAGTTTGCAACTTTGGCACCGAACAAGCGTGATGAAATCATCGCCTTTGCAACATCGGCGCTTCTTGGCCACTACACCTGGAGCCAAAAAACCACTCTCACGGTAACAAACCCTGAAATTGAAATTGTTGCCATCGATGCAGAACCCGTTGATTATGCGCGAACGATTGCAACTGCGATCTGTCGCGCTCGCGATCTGATACATACTCCATCAAATATCAAAACTCCTTTGTGGATGGCTAATCAAGCTCAGGACATTGCGAAAGCGAATGGGCTTGAGATATCTGTTCTTTCAGGCGCAGGACTAAAAGAATTTGGGGGATTGCGTGCAGTTGGTAATTCATCTCCCAAACCAGGGCCGCGCTTTATTCACCTGACCTACAGCCCAAAGAGTGCAAAAGGTGCCGCGCGGATTCCGCATGTTGTGATTATCGGTAAAGGCATCACCTTTGATACAGGTGGAATTTCTCTCAAGCGCCCCTACGACACCATGACTGCGATGAAGAGCGATATGGCTGGCGCTGCCGCTGTGTTGGCGACAATTAGCGCAGTTGCCAAGCTTGGCCTAAAGGTAAAGGTAAGCGCTCTGATGATGTGTGCCGAAAACGCACTTTCTGGTACATCGCAGCGCCCCAGTGATGTCATCACTCATTACGGTGGAAAAACCGTTGAAGTTATTAATACCGATGCCGAAGGTCGCTTAGTTCTGGCGGATGGATTGGCATTTGCAGATGCAAACCTTGATCCGGATTACATCGTCGACATTGCAACACTTACCGGAGCAGCATCACTTGGTCTTGGTCGCCAGTATGCAGCGATGTATACGCGAAATAAAGCACTTGCTCACACTCTGGCAGAGATCGGAGAACGTACTGGTGATCGCGTCTGGCATATGCCACTCATTGATGATTACACCGATGGACTAGAGAGTGACATTGCAGATTTGAATCACACCGCAGATAAGGGACATTACGGAGCTGGGTCAGTGACCGCCGCCCTTTTCCTTGAGCAATTTGTTGGTCAGCGCCAGTGGGTACACCTTGATATCGCCGGAACTGCTCGAAGTGAGAGTGATGCAGGAGAAAATCCCAAGGGTGGAACTGGTTTCGGGGTGCGATTGCTCGTGGAGTGGCTAACATCCCTCTCATGATCAATCAGATTGACCCCCACTCATACGCCGAGGGCTTTATCGGCGAGAGCGTTGATAAGACTCAAGCGCGTGGTCGTGGCGCAGAAGTCGGAGCAGTTGATGTCACGCCTGGTGTTGGCGCATATCTTCGCCACTTGGCCCACATTCTTGATGCGCAATCAGTTGTAGAGATCGGAACCGGCTCAGGTGTCGGTGCGCTATGGATTCTCGAAGGAATGCTGCCAAGCGGAACATTGACATCTATTGATGGAGAGCAAGAACACTCAGCAATTGCAAAAATTGCGCTGCAAGATTCTCAGATCGCACAATCACGTTTTCGACTGATTACAAATCCTGCAATTGAAGTGATGACAAAATTAGCTGATCGCGCTTATGACCTCGTGATCTTTAGAGATAACGCCGAAGATCTTCCTGACGCAATCATCGAGGCCTATCGCATCCTGCGAAGCGGGGGAGTATTTGTTATCGACAACTTCTTTGGTGGAGCAAAGGTAAATGATCCGGCTCAGCGAGACCCAAAGACGATTGCACTGCGTGATGCTGGGAAAGCGTTAAAAGGCGATACCGAAAAGTGGGTGACCTCACTTATTCCAGTTGGCGATGGACTGTTGCTCGCCACTAAGTTGTAGAAAGATAGAACTATGAGTCAGCAACCACCGCAGCAACCCATGGGGACGGGACCTTGGTGGGTTCCATCATCGGCTCACGGTAAGGCGAAATTTGTCACACGCTCTAATGCACTTTTAATGGCAGGAATTGCCGGATTGGTTGGCGCACTCTTTGGAGCTAGTTCATCTGGCTCTCTCTTTGGCCATGAAATTAAGTTAACGTCCGTTTCATCATCGATAGAACGGCCACCAGGGTCTGTTGCCGATATCGCACAGCGAGTTTTGCCATCGGTTGTTTCTATTTCAGCACGCGGTGCACGCGGTGGTGGAACGGGAACTGGATTTGTTATCGATAGCACTGGCTTCATCTTGACTAACAACCACGTGATAGCAGATGCTGCAGTCGACGGCGGCAGAATCGAAGTGCAGCTCAACGATGGAACAACGTTAGCTGCCACAATTGTTGGGCGCGATTCGGCTTACGATTTGGCTGTTCTTAAAGTAGATCGGACTGGGCTCACAGCACTTACTTTTGGCAATAGTGATCAAGTCGCAGTAGGAGATGCGGTCATCGCCATTGGTTCACCATTAGGTCTAAGCGGAACCGTTACGTTAGGAATTGTAAGCGCGAAAGATCGTGCAGTAACTGCCGGTGAAGATGCCGGAGATAACTCATACATCAACGCTATTCAAACCGATGCTGCAATTAATCCTGGAAACTCAGGCGGACCTCTGGTGAATTCAGCAGGAGCGGTCATCGGTGTGAATTCAGCGATTGCAACGCTAGGGTCATCTTTTCTTTCATCGCAATCAGGTTCAATTGGACTTGGATTCGCGATTCCCATTAATCAGGCACGAAAAACCGCCGAGCAATTAATTAAGACAGGAAAGGCAACCTACCCTGTTGTCGGAATCTCAGTTGATATGCAGTATGCAGGAGATGGTGCAAAAATTGCTGATACAAGAAACGCCATCGTTCCAGGAGGCCCTGCTTCACGGGCAGGTCTGCGCGCCGGAGACTTAATCACAAAATTTGATGGTCGAACCATCACAACACCAGAAGAACTCATCGTTGCAATTCGCTCGAAGAATGTCGGAGATAAAGTTGAGATCGAGTACATCAGAGCCGAGAAAACTCTCAAGGCCACACTTACTTTGACGGCAGGTGAGTGATGTTTGATTTTGGAGTTGGCGAAGTTGCGGGCCTTGTAGTTCTTGCACTCATTCTGGTTGGCCCGGAACGTATGCCACGCGTCGCTGGAGATTTAGCGAGGATGATTCGAAAAGTTCGAGCTATGACCAATACAGCTACCGCTGAAATTCGGGAAAATCTTGGACCTGGATTTGAGGATCTGACCCCGTCAGACCTGAACCCAAAAACATTTATTAAGCGACATGTTGCATCTGTTCTAGAAGAAGATGAGAAGAAAGAGAAGATGGCCTCCAAAGAGAGCGCAATCAAGCCCAAGATTGATCCTGATCTTCTATGAGCGTTATTGAGGGAATCAACGCTGCCTTAGCTACTGTGCAAGATCCTGAACTCCACCGGGCGCTACCAGAACTTGGAATGGTCGAACATGTTGGCTTCTCTAATGGTGTTGCAGATCTGACTATTTTGTTGACCATCTCAGGTTGCCCAATGAAAGATCGTCTCACAACAGATATCACTGGTGCTGTCAGTGCTGTCGAAGGCGTCACCGATGTTCGCATCACCTTTGGAGTGATGAGTGATGAAGGACGCGCTGCAGTCAGAAAATTAGTGCGAGGCGGACGCGAAAAATTTATTCCTTTTGCTCAACCAGAATCTCTCACTCGCGTTATCGGTATCGCATCGGGTAAAGGTGGGGTTGGAAAGTCGTCGCTGACTGCAAACTTGGCAGTTGCTGCTGCTAAGAAAGGTTTGCGAGTCGGAATACTTGATGCAGATGTCTATGGGCATTCGATTCCGCGATTAATGGGACTTCTCGGTGTGCGCCCCACTGCCATCGACCAAATGTTCATCCCTCCCGAAAGTTATGGCGTTAAGACAGTCTCGATGGAGATGTTTAAACCAGAACGTGCAGATGCGGTTGCCTATCGCGGTCCTTTGCTACATCGCGTTCTAGAACAGCTGCTCTCTGATGCTTATTGGGGAGATCTTGACCTTCTCCTTCTTGATCTACCGCCAGGAACTGGAGATCTTGCAATTTCGCTGGGCCAACTCATTCCTACCTCCGAAATTCTTGTTGTTACTACACCTCAAGTAGCTGCCGCAGAAGTGGCAGAGCGCGCAGGAAGAATTGCGCACCAGATGCACCAACGAGTTATTGGTGTTATTGAGAACATGTCTGCCTTTATCTGTCCCACATGTAATGAATCGACAGATTTATTTGGATCAGGTGGAGGAGAGGAAACTTCGGCCCGACTTTCAACACTTGTTGGTGCAGATGTGCCTCTACTAGGCAAGGTTCCATTTGCACCAGAGCTACGCACTGGTGGAGATTCAGGTGCACCGATTGTTCATGCGCAACCAGAGAGTCCTGCGGCCCAGGCTATTTCGAATATCGTGGATAAGTTAATTATTCGCGAAAAGTCGCTACTTGGAGTCAGGCTCGGAGTTACTTCGTAACTCTCGTGCAATCCCTTTTGAAAGATTACCTAATTCATCTTTGAGGTTTTCGCGCGTTGCTACATTGCCTAATGCGATACGAAGGCTGGCAAGTTCGCGGGTGAGATATTCAGTATCTGCCATGCTGCGATCATTGCGCGCACGATCTTCAGCGAGCGTGATGCGATCTCGATCCGCTTGGCGATTTTGAGCAAGCAAAATGAGCGGAGCAGCATACGAAGCTTGTAGAGAAAGTATGAGTGTAAGAAAAATAAATGGGAACTCATCAAAACGTAAACCATGTGGTGCCAAGGTATTCCAGAGCACCCAAGAGAATACGAAAACGGTCATGTAGACCAAGAAGCCGGCAGTTCCTAAGAATCTCGCAAATTTTTCAGAGAGCCGACCGAAAGCTTCCGCATCAATATGTGGGCGGATATTTCGGCGAGCCTCACGAGGCGTGTCTAAGCCATTTTTGCGTGTCACTTTCACACCCTGCCTTTATCGTCAATAGTTATATTCTTTAAATCCGGACGCGTGTTATCTCTGTGATCTACTCGCCAATTATCTGGGAGCAAGTGGTCAAGAACGTCATCCACTGTGACCGCCCCAAGTAATCTCTCATTTGCATCAACGACAGGGACGCTCAACAAGTTATAGCTGGCAAGGTAAGAAGAGACTTCATTGAGCGTTGCTTCAGGGCTTAGCCCTTGGGTATCGGTATCAACAAGTGAGGCAAGAAGAGTTGCTGGTGGCTCTCGCAGCAACCGTTGATAATGAACCATTCCGACAAATCGACCGGTAGGAGTTTCCAGCGGCTGACGCGTCACGAAAACTTGCGAAGCAAGCGCCGGAGAAATCTCACCTTGTCTGACAACAGCTAGCGCATCTGCCACCGTGTCATCGGCGCTCATAATGAGAGGCTCCGTTGTCATCATTCCACCGGCAGAGTAATCCTCGTAGGTCATGAGTCGAAGAACATCTTCAGCATCTTCTGGTTCCATAAGATCGATCAACTCTTGTGCACGTTCAGCGCCAACTTCGCGGAGAAGATCTGCAGCGTCATCGGGATCCATTTCACCGAGAACATCTGCAGCACGTTCACCTTCTAATTCAATGAGAAGGGCGACACGCTCGCTCTCATCCATCTCTTCGAGAACATCGGCAAGTCGTTCATCATCGAGTGCTCGAGCCACTTCAACTCGGCGCTTAGGTGCTAAATCTTGAATGACGGCAGCTAAGTCTGCTGCGCGCAGATTACTAATTGTAGAAAGCAGTTGAGAAGTTCCTTGATCATTCTCCGGGGCTTCAAAACCTCGAACTTCATCCCAACGCAGAGTAGAGGAAGCACCTTTACGACGAATTCCTTTTCCACGCTTCATCACGTGTACGCGAGTAATAAACCAGTCACCTGCTCTATTTGACTCCATACCCAGATCTTCAACAATGACATCTTCATGGCCATCAAGAATTACGATCGACTTGTTGAGTAGATCTCCAAGGACCAAGTGCTCTCCGACTCGAGATTCAAATCTACGCATATTCACAATGCCAGTAATGACAACCGCTCCAGATTCAATCGAGGTAACTCGGGTTATCGGAACAAAAACTCGTCGGCGCAGAGGCACTTCGACTACTAAACCCACGATGCGAGGAGGCTGGTTATTTGTGCGCAGGGTCGCAACAGCATCTCTGACCTTGCCAACTGGATCACCGTTTGGATCAAAAACGGCCGTTCCAGCTAACCTGGCGAGAAATACTCGATTAGTTGACTGCGTACTCATGGGACAAGGATAACCTTGTTCCACACTTCAGATACCTTTGCTCAGTGTCCTCCATCGAAAACCATACGCAGATTCCACAGCGCCCTGATCTCTTTCGTTTAGGCCTTGGAACTCTCGGGATTGGTACGTCGGGACCGTTGATCGCACTGAGTGCCATGCCAGTGGTCGTCTTAATTTTTTGGCGAAATCTCGGTGGTGCGCTGCTTACTCTGCCCTTTGCTGTAAAGGCTTTCGTCACACATGACTATAAATATCGCCGAGCGATCGCGCTATCAGCGCTATCGGGAGTAGTCCTTGCCTTTCACTTCATTGGATTCTTTCTTGCGATGCGCTGGACAACGATTGCCGCGGGTACCGCCCTTGTTGCCCTGCAGCCAATATTTGCAGCGCTCATTGTGAAATTTTTGGGTGGCGATATTCCATCACGTGCATGGCTTGGAATGGGAATCGCATTCATAGGCGTCATCATGATTTCCGGAGTGGACTTATCTATCTCATGGCTTGCCTTTCAGGGTGACATCGCAGCAGTTATCGCAGCTGCTCTATCTGCAATTTATGTACTCCTTGGTTCTAAAGTACAAAGAGAGATTGGCACACATACCTACACGTCAATCTGTTATTTCTTCTGTGCAATTACCGCCCTGCCGATAGCGTTAGTTTTAGATTTTAAACTTTTTGACTTTGAGATGAGAGAGTGGCTCATACTTCTGGCACTTATTGCAGGGGCTCAAATCTTGGGTCATTCAATGTTTAATGCAGCGCTTAAGAGAGTGTCACCCGCCATTGTTTCGCTCATAGTGTTTTTAGAAGTCCCAGTGAGTACACTCTTGGCTATCTGGTGGCTTGGGCAAACCCCATCCATTGCACTTATCCCCGGCATTATCGTGATTTTATCGGGATGTGTGTTGGTAGTTTTACGAACACGTCTGACGGAAGTGGTGGCTTAATTGTGATTGATCTACACACACATACAACGAGCAGTGATGGAACAGATTCTCCTCACGCACTTGTTAACAAGGCACTCTCTTCGGGAATTACAGTATTAGGTCTGACCGATCACGACTCAACATCAGGATGGGCAGAAGCTATTCGCGCGCTGAGACCAGGACTCACACTTGCACTCGGTGCGGAAGTCTCATGCCTGACAGAGGATGCGGTTGCAGTCCACATGTTGGGGCTTTTATTTGATGGCGAGAATCAGAAAATGCAAGTAATGCTGGAAGAGTCAAGAGATTCACGATTGCCGCGGATGCGAAAAATGACAGAGTTATTAACCGCTGATGGGATAGATATTTCACTCGACGAAGTCTTTGCGGCAATGCCTGAAGGAGCAACGCTGGGCAGACCACACCTTGCCGATGCTCTTGTCGCCAAAGGTCATGTGAAAAGTCGTGATGAGGCATTCGCCGAACTCTTGAACAATTCTTCGAAATATTATGTGACACATATTGCTCCGAGCCCCGAAGAAGCGATCCGAGTAATTAGGCAAGCCGGTGGTGTTGCTGTCATCGCACACCCATTTGCAACGCGACGTGGTCAAACGCTTTCAGCTATGAGCTTTCCTTCATTAATTGCAGCTGGGCTCAACGGAGTTGAAGTAGATCATCGTGATCATTCACAGTCAGAACGGGAACAATTACGCGGAATCGCTCGTGAACTAGGTCTCGTTATTACAGGTGCCA
>JBIPNL010000087.1:0-5266 GCA_044373255.1 Candidatus Planktophila sp.
AAAATTGGGAGAGGATTTTCTCCACCAAGCTCCGCGCTCTTGATAGATATCGTGGAGGTAGATACTTGGTTTTTGGTCTGCCTATCCATGATGTGATTCTAAGGAACATCACGCCTTTTAACTAGAGAGAACCACCACTAACTCTAGTTAACTCATGACACGATAATTTTTATCTCAGTGGTCCCAGTACGGCTTTCTCTAATACATTTTTAGTCACTATTCTAGTGAATCTTCCAATGTCAGATTTCGCTGAAGCGCTTAGCCCTTTTGTCACCCATCCCATGGTTCCGGTAGAGAAAACACCTCCAGGAAGTCCGTTCGTTGTAGAAATAATCATATTCATCTGACCGTACCGAGGCGCATACCACTTGGTGCCGCACCTGACTCTAGCTTGTGCCAAATTAACCACTGTGCCGATTTTGCTCGAACTTGATACTAAGGAATCTACTTCTGGCCCAACAAGTCCATCTAAATCTAGGTTTTCAAAACTTTTTATGCCGTTAAAGACAAATGATTGCGGCTCTTTTACTTCGATACTCCCCCGTGCCGGGAAGCACTTGTATTCCAATCCAGTGAGCTCAGGTTCTGGTTTTCCCAGATCCCGAAATTTGATGGTGGGATCTTTCTTATCTGGATCTTCATCTTTGGATTTGTAGATCTCCATCGTGATCGACTTTCCAGCAGAAGACTTCTCAAGTCGGGTGTTCCAATAGCCAGCATTTGCTCCAAAGAAAACTGTATTCATGCCTCTTTCACGCGCCTTGATTACATTCTCTCGCTCTTGATTAGTCCAGTATTCATCATGTCCAGCGCTGATAAAGACTTGCTTACCGGCCAGGATTACCTTATCAAAATGAATATCAGTATCGGCCACATAGCTGACATCAAGTTTGAGTTTTTCGATGTATACGATTAGTGGATGAACATAACGTAGGTATTTACCTGCACCGTTACCTTCATCAAAGGGTTTCCTAAAGTCAACTACGCGTAGGCGCGATTCAAAACCATCAGCACCACCATAAGTATCTGCTCCGGTCCAGCTGTTATATGCCTGCATAGTCATCGTTGGAACCGAGAAAATTGCCTTGGCTTTTGAGGTTTTTTCTCTTAAAACAATTGGGATATAACTTGAGTACTTATCGCTGTCACGAATAATGAACAGGTACATTCCATGCGGGAATGAGGTCGAGTTTACCTGTGCATTGACTTTCCACTGCTTTGAATCAAGCCGAGACTGGTCTAAGCATGGAAATTCTTTTGTTTTCGAGATTCTCTTTCCTTGATCACCTTCGTAATATCCAATTCGCACAGCCTCTATGTAGAAATTTGTAGCCGGGCAGCTGATCTTGAATTCAATTGACGCACCAACTGAATATGACATCGAATCTGAATATCCAGCGGTGCTGCGCCTAGTTTCTTCTTTCTTAATCTTCCAATTAAATTTTTCATACGCCATCGAACTCGAGTTGGGATTGAGTAATGCGCCAGCGAGAATAAGGGTGAAGCCAAGGCCGCTCACTTTTTTCACCCATTAAGGGTATGGCAGGTGACTGATCAGTTGCGGAATTAAATCAAGGTGGGTGGTTTCATTGAAGCGCGAAAGGCCTTGATAGCCGAAGGAATCTCAGCTGACCAGGTGAGTAACTCGTCATGAGCGCTACTGGTAAATCTCTCGCTCTTTAGAGTTGCCAGAAAAGCACGGAGATCTCGATAGAAATCAAACGGATCACAGACCACAATTGGTTTCTGGTGATATCCAAGATGACGAGCAACCCAGATCTCCATGAACTCTTCCATGGTGCCGATTCCTCCAGGCAAGATAAGGAATCCATTGGAGAGATCTTCTAGCATCGCTTTTCGCGAACGCATTGATTCGGTAATGAAGAGCTCTGTAGCATCTTCATCGGCGAACTCTTTGCCGACAAGTTTTTGAGGAATGACTCCGAATGTTTTGCCGCCGACGCTTCGAGCCCCACGTGAAACTGAACCCATCATTGAAAGAGTCCCACCACCCCAGGCAACATCCCAACCCTGTTCGGCAATCGCCTTGCCAACTTCAAAGCCAAAATCAACATACTTTTGGTCAATCTTGGTTGATGCTGAACAGAAGACGGCGATGCGCATTTCTGAATAATGCCACAGAAAAATCTGATCTGTAGGATCAATCCATGAGAAAGATTGCGTGGAGCCATGGTGAATGGATCAATCCGCCGCTTCAGTCAGAAGAAAATTCTGGCGACCTTCTGGTTATGACCGCCCCAGAAAGTGACTTCTGGCGAAACACATCTTACGGATTCATCCACGACTCCGGACATGCGCTAGTCACAGATTTTCCTAATGGTGCTGCCATGGAAGTTTCATTTATCTTAGATTACATAGGACAGTTTGATCAGGCAGGAATAATTATCTACAGCGATAGTGAGTACTGGATAAAAGCTGGAGTCGAAAGTGCAGATGGTCTGCCACAAGTGGGTGCTGTTGTCACGGCGCTAAACTCCGATTGGTCGCTGGCACCGGTCCCCCATTGGATGGGAAAAGAAGTGACTGTTCGGGCAAGTCGTGATGGGAACGCACTGACCATTCGCGCGAGATGTGAAGATGAAGATCAACTCATTCGAGTAGCTCCCATTGATCCATCGCGGGTATGGAAGGCAGGACCTCACTGTGCAAGCCCAATGAGTGCCTACCTTAATGTTCGCTTTACTCATTGGCTCCAAGGCGCTGCTGATCTTACGCTCCATTGAAATGCAGTTAGAGTGGCTCCATGACAATTCGTAAATGGAGCGCAAGAGATGTTAAGAAATCTATTGTCATTCCGAGCGATCTGGACAATAAGTATTCCAGGGGCGTACTCGGGGTAATTACGGGTTCTGCAAGATTTCCTGGCGCAGCAGTTCTTTCTAGCGGTGCTGCATCAGCGACCGGGCTTGGCATGATTCGTTTTCATAGTTCATCAGGTCTTGCACACCTGGTCTTACATAAAAACCCAGAAGTCGTTGTCCAGCCTGGTCCAGTAACCGCCTGGCTTGCCGGTTCTGGCATCGATGCGAAGAAATATAGTGATGTCACAACATGGCTACGCCATCGCTGGTTTACGCTCATTGCAAAGCAAAGCGTTCCAACAATTCTTGATGCAGGAGCACTTCACCTAGCTGGAAAGTTAGATCAACCTACTGTGATCACACCACATGCAGGTGAGCTCTCTCGACTCCTCAGAAGCCGAGGCATGACCGTCGAATCTGAGGCGATCGAAGGAGATCCCAAAAAATGGGCTCGCGTGGCATCACAAGAGTTAGGTGTCGTTGTTTTATTGAAGGGTTCGAGAACAGTTGTTGCACAAGGGGAAGATCTCATTGAATTGCCTAGCTCGACTCCGTGGTTAGCTACCGCTGGTACCGGTGACGTACTCGCTGGAATTCTTGGCGCACTTGTTGCAACAAATTACATAGAAATTCTCAACGATAAAGAACATCTGGCTGACCTAGCTGCAAGCGCTGCATATCTTCATAATTCGGCCGCTTTACTGGCATCTAGGGGTAGCCCGATCACCGCTTCTCAGGTAATTGATTACATCCCTGCCGCGATCGGAAAGATTCTTTAACGAGCAGGTCTAGCGCGATAAGCGCACATTTGAGGACTACCTTGATCTATGAGCATTGCGACTCTTCCTCGAGTAATGATTGCAACTGAGGATGCTTTTGAATTAACAACGGTCTCAGCCTCACTCAGGCTTCATGGAGTAAACATTGTGGCTGAAGTTCAAAGTCAGATTGTTGCCGAGAATACATTTCGATCTTTACAACCTGAGGTAATTCTCTTTGATCTTCTCTTTGCAGATTCACATGTGATTGAAATGATTGTTGGTTTTAGAAAGACAAATCCAGAACTCGGAATTGTGATCATGACTGCTTGCGTGGATCTGAGGTTACTCGGGATACCCGCTGCATCAATTCCGCGAGGAGTCCAAATTGTTCTCAAAAGATCGATGGCGGATTTAGCTATCCTTAATTCGGCGATTACACAATCTCTAGAATCTTCTTCCATAATGGCAACGGCCCAATGGGTAAACAGCGCTGGCTCATCCTATGAAAATGCCTTTGGATCTGTAATCCACAATTTTACTGATATTCAAGTGGCTACTTTGCGTCTGCTTGCTCAAGGGCTGAGTAATTCTGAGATCGCTAAAGTGCGATTTGTAAGCGAAAAGTCGGTTGAACAGATCGTTGCGCGAATAGCCCAGCACCTCGACGTTTTACCGGATAGAGCAAAGAATCTTCGAGTTGTCATCACTGGTGAATACTTCAAATGCATTGGTGCTCCGCGCCACCTCTAGCAGCACCTCACTTGCTAGAGTTGGACCATGGCTACATCACTTTCGCTGGCAGATGTACGCTCTCGTTGGAATGAAGTCTTAGATCTTGTGGAAAAAAGTGATCGCATCACATGGATGGCTTTCTTCGATGCTCGCCTGGCATCCCTTGAAGATTCAGTCCTGACTTTGGATTACTCAGATAGCGCCAAATTTGGTGGTGCACATGGATATAGCAGTACTCGAGTAAAGCAAGAGGAGCTGTTGATTTCCGCGATCAAGCAGGTATTTGACGTAGACCTAGAATTGCGACAGATTCCATGAAGAAATCTCTCTTAGCGCTGTCGCTCACTCTCGTGGCCGGGCTCTTGTATGCCACACCTACCTACGCCGCTGGTTCAACTTTGACGATGTCGCTCAATCAAACACCTGGTCGCTCTGAACCAATCGTTACTCTCTTTGGCCAGATCAAGCCTGCCAGAGCAAAGATTCCTGTCACCGTGCAGGTTTACCTTAATGGAAAATGGCAAGACACCCGTTTTTCAACCAAGAGTGCAAAGGTGGGGACGTGGCGAGTAGTTGCAGTTGCAACGGCACTTGACGCAAAAATGAAATATCGTGCAAAGGCAAAAGTTGCTGGGAAAACACTGTATTCAACAGCGCGCGAAGTTGTCATCAAACCCACGCCAGAGATGATTGATGGTTCGCCGATTGTTGTTCACTCCAATGGTCCAGGTGGTCGCATTCATGGTTCGGATGTGAGCAGATGGCAGCACCCTAATGATGCGCCTATTGATTTTGTTAAGAAATATAAAGCCGGGCTGCGCTTTGTCATGATCAAGGCATCAGATGCGCGAGATGACTCAGATGCGCTTGCACTCAAATATGTAATTATGGATCGCGCAGCGGCTCAAGCTGCTGGGATCTATACCGGTTTTTATCATTATGCGTATATGC
>JBIPNL010000088.1:0-5257 GCA_044373255.1 Candidatus Planktophila sp.
TACACAAAGGCTGGAAAAGAACACGGTTACTTTGCAACAGATAAGGATGCAACAATTTTCGAGCATGAATTAACACATATGCTCATGCACCAAATCTTCTCATTTAACTCCCCAGTGTGGTTTAACGTCGGAACTGCTGCCCCACAGCAAGTTTCTGCATGCTTTATCTTGTCTGTTGATGACACGATGGATTCAATTCTTAATTGGTACCGTGAAGAAGGAATGATCTTTAAGGGCGGTTCTGGTGCCGGTCTTAACCTTTCACGTATTCGCTCATCTAAGGAACTTCTTAAATCAGGTGGAACAGCCTCAGGCCCAGTTTCATTTATGCGCGGTGCTGATGCGTCCGCTGGAACAATCAAGTCAGGTGGCGCAACCCGTCGTGCTGCCAAGATGGTTGTTCTAGATGTCGATCACCCAGATATCGAAGAATTTATCGAGACCAAGGTCAACGAAGAGGACAAGATTCGCGCCCTTCGTGATGCTGGCTTTGATATGGACCTTGGTGGAAAAGACATCATCTCTGTCCAGTACCAGAATGCAAACAACTCAGTGCGCCTGTCAGATAAGTTCATGAAGGCCGTTGAAAATGGTGAGCAATTTGGTTTGACAGCTCGTTCAACTGGTGAAGTTATTGACACCGTTGATGCGCGCGAACTTTTCACAAAGATCGCACAAGCTGCATGGGCATGTGCTGATCCAGGCGTTCAATTTGATGACACCATCAATGATTGGCATACAACTCCAGAGACAGGTCGCATCAATGCGTCAAACCCTTGCTCTGAGTACATGTCACTCGATAACTCATCATGTAACTTGGCTTCACTTAACTTGATGAAGTTCCTCAAAGCAGATGGTTCATTTGATGCGAAGACATTTGCAAAGGCATCAGAGCTGATCATCACCGCGATGGATATCTCAATCTGTTTCGCAGATTTTCCAACTGAAGCTATTGGTGAGACAACAAAGGCTTACCGTCAGCTCGGAATCGGATACGCAAACCTCGGTGCGCTTCTTATGGCATCAGGCCTTGCCTACGATTCAGAAGGCGGTCGTGCACTAGCTGGTGCAATCACCTCGCTTCTCACCGGAACAACATATAAGCGCTCAGCTGAACTAGCGGGAATTGTTGGACCATATGCAGGTTTCGCACAAAATGCTAAGCCTCACGCACGTGTGATGCGCAAGCATGCAGCCGCTTCATCTGCAGCCAAGCAAGAGACCACTCTTGATATCGATGTATGGGCAGAAGCAAATAAGGCATGGGATGCATGTCTTTCAACAGGCGATGCCAACGGATGGCGCAATGCGCAGATCTCAGTTCTTGCACCAACAGGAACAATTGGTTTGATGATGGATTGCGATACAACAGGTATCGAACCAGACTTCTCGCTCGTTAAGTTCAAGAAGCTCGTCGGTGGCGGATCTATGCAGATCGTTAACCAGACAGTTCCACAAGCACTTCGTAAGCTCGGATACACAGAAGAGACAATCGAAGCAATTGTTGAATTCATTGCAGCCAACGGTCACGTCATCGATGCTCCAGGACTCAAGCAAGAGCACTATGAAGTATTTGACTGCGCACTTGGTGCACGATCAATCGCTCCAATGGGCCACGTCCGCATGATGGCTGCATGTCAGCCATTCTTGTCCGGTGCAATTTCAAAGACAGTAAACCTCCCAGAGGAAGCAACTGTTGAAGAAGTTGAGGAAGTTCACCTCGAGGCATGGCGCATGGGCATCAAGGCACTTGCTGTCTACCGCGATAACTGCAAGGTCGGTCAGCCACTTTCAGATGGCAAGGCGAAGAAGAAAGCCGCTGTCGGAACTGACTCTGTAGAAGCAGAAGTAATTGCAGCTCCAGTGCGCAAGCGTCTTCCAAAGTCACGTCCATCAACAACAACATCGTTCTCTGTCGGCGGCGCTGAGGGTTACATGACCTCAGGTGCATACGCTGATGGTGCACTCGGTGAGGTATTCCTTAAGCTCGGTAAGCAAGGTTCAACTCTTGCCGGTGTAATGGATGCATTCTCAATCGCAGTATCGATTGGTCTTCAATACGGAGTTCCACTTCAGACATTCGTTGAGAAGTTCACCAACTTGCGCTTCGAGCCAGCAGGTATGACAGATGATAAAGATATTCGCATGGCACAGTCCATGATGGATTACATCTTCCGTCGTCTAGCACTTGATTACCTGCCATTTGAAGAGCGTGCAGCGCTCGGTCTCTACACATCGTCGGAGCGCGAAGCAGCGCTGAACAATGGCGGCGAGTATGCACCTGTGGAGGGCGATAGCCCAAAAGCAGTTGCGCCTGTGGCGGCTCCTGTAGCTGCAGTCGCTAAAGCACCAGTCGCTGATGTCAAGATAGAGGCAGCACCAGGTGCAGCAGCACGAACAATTGGTTCATCTTCAGATCTTCTTGAATCCATGGGAATCAAGTCAGATGCACCTCTCTGCATGACATGTGGAGTCAAGATGCGTATGTCAGGTGCATGCTTTGTATGCGAAGGTTGCGGCAATACATCGGGTTGCTCATAAGGATCACCCCTAAGACGTAAAAAGAAAGCCCCCCATGGAACCATGGGGGGCTTTTGCCCGTCTAAAAGTTCGAAGCTGGCGCATAATTGGGTGTAGGAGAGACGGTGGGCTACGTATGAAGAGAGCTTGGGGTAAGGCTCGGGCAGTCATTGCCCTTGGCCTTGTTATCACCATGGTCGGCAGTTCCGTCGCACAGGCTGTCGAAATCGCCTCTCCAACGACAACGTACATCGTCTCTGTAGACGGAGATTTCAATGATGTTGTTCGCGGTCAACTCCGTGATGCTGGAATCACAATCGATGATGAATTCGAATACGCCTTCGATGGTTTCGTTGTCGAATTAGCTGCCTATCAACTTCCATACGTGCAATCACTTGAATACGTAACAGGAATTGAAGAAGATGGCATTGTCACACTGGCAGCAACACAAACACCGACTCCGGCATGGGGTATTGATCGCATCGATCAACGTGAACGAATCGGTGGCGGTGGGGATGGAAGTTATGAGTATTTGAGCGCCGGAGCCGGTAGCACAATTTATGTCGGAGACACCGGTGTATTTCCTCACCAAGATTTAGTGGGGCGAATTTCTCCATCTGGCTACACAGCCTTTGATGATGGTCGTGGAACCATCGATTGCAATGGGCATGGAACGCATGTTTCAACGAGTGCGGCAGGTACCCAATACGGCATTGCAAAGAATGCAACGATTGTTCCCATTAGACTTCTTAATTGCAATGGCAGTGGTGCATACTCAGGTGTCATTGCAGCCCTTGAATGGATTCTTTCTCCTGCAAATCCAAATCCAAAGACTCAAGCGGTTCTCAACTTAAGTATTGGTGGTCCAAAATCAGTCGCACTCAACGATGCCATCGAACGTTTAGTCAATGAAGGAATCACAGTTGTTGTTGCCGCCGGAAATGAACGAACAGATGCGTGTACAAGATCACCAGCATCTGCGGTCAATGCAATTACGGTAGGAGCTACCGACATAGGGGATGCGAAGGCCTCTTACACAAACTTTGGAACGTGCGTTGATATCAATGCACCAGGTTCGCTGATCACCGGTGGTTGGTATCTCGGCGCTAATTCCACCCGAACGATCAGCGGAACATCGATGGCATCGCCACACGTTGCCGGAGCTGCAGCTGTCTACCGAGGTCTGTATCCAACTGCCACGGTAGCGCAAGTTACTGCAGCGCTAATCTCCACTTCAACACCCGATGTGATTACCAATCTCAATGTTGGCACACCAAACAAGATGCTTTATGTCTCACCCACCGATACCTGGCCGGCATATGCAGCACCCACTGTTGAATTTAAGTCCCTCGAGGCAATTACGAGCTCTAGCGCGTTAGTAAACATTGTGGTCAATCCAGAAAACCTCAGCACGACTACTCGCGTTGAATTTTCAACCAGTCCAACATTTGCGACCTCAGTTCTAACGGCGTCTCCCACGACGCCAGAATTTTCAGGAACGGATCTGATCTCCGCAAATGTTTCACTCACGTCACTTACTGCAAACACGAGGTATCACTTCCGAATTGTCGGAGTGAATTCAGCAAAAACATTTGTATCACCTACCTATATCTTTACAACTAAATCTACGACAAGCTCTGCTCCTACAGTTTCGGCAACTGGAGCCACGTCAGTAACTGCATACAGTGCCCAACTCAATGGGACCGTTAACCCGAACGGACTTGCAACTGAGATTCAAATCTTTTATAGCCCTGATTCAACATTCGCTTCAAATGTGAAAACAATTAGCGGCAGTATCTACACTTCCTATGGGAGTACTGCGTTCAACCTCAATTCAACTCCAATAAATTTGGCGAGCGACACGACTTACTACTACAAAGTAGGCGCGTATAACTCAGCTGGTTTTTCCCAGTCAGCGACATCAACATTTAAGACACTCGTTGCGCCAGGGTTAGCTCCTACGATTTCTACGGCCTACCTTGATGGTCGTATGAGCACTGTCTCGCAGACGTTTACAGGATTCGTACACCCTCAATCACAGGCTACAACTGTGACTTTTAGGTATGGGCGTAACACAACCTTCACTCTTGACGGAGGAGACATTGTTCTTCCAGTGATTACCTCCGACACAATTACTCCTGTTTCGGTCGTAGTGACTGGAATAATTCCTGGAGCTACCTACAATTTCCGCTTTGATGCCGTAAATGACTCAGGAAAAGCAATTGGTAATACCGTTTTAAGTACTGGCGAAATGATAATGCCAGTGATTATTTCTCAATCTCACGCTTCAATTACCAACACAGGCGTTCGCTTTAGTTCGTCCATCAATCCCGGCGGTGGGAATGTTCAGATTGCTTATATGTATTCGAAGAGCTCCACATTCGATACATTCACGGTAGTTGATGGTTCGCCACTGACGGTCAGAAGCGGAGCTAACACCACGGTCTCATCAACTGTCACAGGACTTACCTCGGGCACTACCTACTATTACAGAACTAGACTTCAAGGACTAAGTGGGCCGCTGTACACCCAGAAATACCTATACGGTTCTACCCAATCATTTACGACGACAGGTGTTGCACCAGTCGAAGCACCAACGCCAACGCCGGAACCTTCACCAACGCCAACGCCTTCTCCAACGCCAACGCCTTCTCCAACACCAACGCCTTCTCCAACACCAACGCCTTCTCCAACACCAACGCCTTCTCCAACACCAACGCCTTCTCCAACACCAACG
>JBIPNL010000089.1:0-5068 GCA_044373255.1 Candidatus Planktophila sp.
CAGCAACACTTGTCACGCGAAGTCCGGCTTCTTCTGCCTTAGCGCGGGATGGCGAACCATCTTTAAGGCCGACACGTACATCAACACCTGAGTCGCGAAGACTCAGTGCATGTGCGTGGCCTTGTGAGCCGTAACCGATGATCGCGACCTTGCGACCCTGGATGATTGAGAGATCTGCATCCTCTTCGTGATACATCGTTGCCACGGTATTTCTCCTTTATCGTTGTTATATCGAGATCTAGTTTAGTTCTGATAATCGGGTTGAGTGTCATGCTTGGTATTGCTGATTGCACCTTCAAGGACCTCTTCGATCCGTATTACGTTGATTAATTTATCTAGCTGGGCGATCACTTGCTCAAGTGAGTGACCTTCGACACTCACTTCGATAATCATCTTTGAAATCTTTGCATTTTCGGTTGGTCCCACCACCAAAGAATCAATGTTGTAGGTACGGCGTGCAAAGAGGCCAGCAACGCGGGCCAAGACGCCGGGTTCGTTTTCGACGAGAACTTCTAATTTATGAATGGCCATTAGAGCTCCTGTGAATCCCAGTCAGGCGCAGTTGCGCGAGCGATCAAAATGTCATCGTTAGATGTTCCAGCTGCGACCATCGGCCAGACCATCGCATCGCGATGAACGCGGAAATCAACAACTACTGGTTGATTGTTGATCGACATTGCTTTTTCGATCACCGCATCAACATCTTCTGGGCGTTCGCAGGCTAGGCCAACACAGCCCATAGCCTCTGCCAACATTGGGAAGTTCGGAACGCGCTTTGATTCCAAGTTTGTATTTGAATAACGGCTGTCATAGAACAAGGTCTGCCACTGGCGAACCATTCCAAGGCTTTCGTTATTGATAATTGCAATCTTCACTGGGATGTCATTAAGTGCACAGGTAACAAGTTCTTGATTTGTCATCTGGAAGCAGCCATCACCATCGATTGCCCAGACGGTTTTATCAGGTGCGCCAACCTTTGCACCCATTGCTGCAGGAACGGCATAACCCATCGTGCCTGCTCCACCAGAGTTGAGCCAGGTGCGTGGTTTTTCATACTTAACAAATTGAGAAGCCCACATCTGATGCTGACCAACACCTGCTGCAAAAATTGTGTCAGGTCCACAGATTTGGCTAAGGCGTTCGATCACAAATTGCGGGGAAAGTGAACCATCTGAAGGGACGTCATAGCCAAGTGGATATGTGGCACGCAATTTATTCATTGAATCAAGCCATGGAGTCAGATCTGGGTGGCTCTTTGCTAGCGCTGCCTTGAGAGCAGGAACCAGAGCCTTCATTGTTTCGCGCACGTCACCAATCACCGCGACGTCGGCATAACGATTCTTACCGATTTCAGCAGGATCTATATCTGCATGTACTACCTTGGCATTTACTGCAAAAGTTGAAAGTTTTCCGGTGACGCGATCATCAAATCGTGCACCTAAAGTAATGAGTAGATCTGCTTTTTGAAGTGCAGTAACGGCTGCAACAGTTCCGTGCATTCCAGGCATACCCATATGCAATGGGTGTGAATCAGGAAACGCACCACGCGCCATCAAGGTGGTGACAACAGGTGCTCCAAGAAGTTCTGCTAACTCAAGTAACTCACGTGCGCCATTTGCCTTGATTACACCGCCACCAACATAGAAGACGGGCTTATGTGACGATGCGATAAGTGCAGCGGCATCGTTAATGGCGTTCTGGCTTGGCGCAAACTGCGGCTTATATCCAGCAAGATTAATGCTTGTTGGCCAGTTATATGAGACCTCTTTTTGCAGCGCGTCTTTTGTAATATCAACAAGAACTGGCCCTGGGCGACCTGTTGTTGCAATATGGAAAGCCTCTGCAATCACGCGCGGAATATCCTGCGGGTTAGTGACAAGAAAATTATGTTTAGTAAATGGCATCGTGATTCCACGAATATCTGCTTCTTGGAAGGCATCGGTACCAATAGCTAGAGATGGAACCTGTCCGGTGATTGCAACCATAGGAACTGAATCCATAGCTGCATCGGCAAGTGGGGTGACAAGGTTGGTCGCCCCTGGTCCAGAGGTTGCAATACAGACACCAGCGCGACCAGTAACTTGCGCGTAACCAGTTGCAGCATGGCCGGCACCTTGTTCATGACGAACCAAGATATGTCTGATTGTGGAGTCAAAGATTGGATCGTAGGCTGGCAAAATCGCACCACCAGGAATACCGAACATCACATCAACGCCAACTGCTTCAAGGCTTTTCACCAATGAAGTAGCTCCATTCATTGTCGTGCCATCTACTGTTGGAACGTGTGCCATCTCTTCGTACTCCTTTCGCTCTCTATCGATTTCCTACCTGAACCGTTAAATAAAAAAACCCCCAGATATCTGAGGGCGCGTGTCGTGAAGGCACGCGCTATCGAATCACCACCACTGATGAGGTAAGGATGCGATTGCTGGACATGGCTCTATTCTCCAACCTCAAGGCGTATGCGTCAAGAGGTGAGATGGTGATCTCAAAATATGAGAGAGCCGTGAGTTAGTCGCAGACAGCCCCGCGAGAGGCTGAGCCAACGAGCTGCGTAAATTTATGTAGGACCCCGCGAGTGTATTGATGTGGAAGTGGCTTCCATCCAACCTTACGGGCCGCAAGCTCTGCCGCATCGACTAGAAGATCAAGGGTTCGATTGGTGATATCAATTCGAACAATATCTCCATCTTTTACAAATGCGATCGGCCCACCATCAACTGCCTCGGGCGAAACGTGACCTACACAAAGTCCAGTAGATCCGCCAGAGAAGCGACCGTCGGTAAGGAGCAGAGTTGATTTTCCAAGACCGGCACCCTTGATTGCGCCCGTAATCATCAACATCTCGCGCATTCCAGGACCACCCTTTGGACCTTCATAGCGGATGACAACAACATCGCCCGCTTGAATAGTTCCATCTTCGAGAGCATCCATTGCCGACTGTTCACGATCAAATACTCGAGCAGGCCCTTCAAAGTTGGCAATACCGATTCCGGCTGTCTTACAGACCGCACCTTCTGGGGCAAGGGATCCGCCCAAAATAGTAATTCCAACATCTGTCGAAAGTGGTTTATCGATGGCGCGAAGTACATCGCCGTCAGCAAGTGGTGGCTTAATGTCAGCTAGGTTTTCCGCCATCGTCTTACCAGTGACAGTCAATGTATCGCCATGAAGATATCCAGCATCAAGTAAAACTTTGAGAACAACCGGAATGCCACCCACACGATCAACATCTGACATCACAAATTTACCAAACGGCTTGAGATCTCCAAGTAGAGGGACCTTTGAGCCTATGCGATGGAAATCTTCAAGCGTTAAATCAACTTCTGCCTCATGAGCGATCGCCAATAAGTGCAGTACAGCATTGGTTGAGCCGCCCAGCGCCATCAAAATTGTGATCGCGTTTTCAAATGCTTTCTTGGTAAGAATCATTCGTGTTGTGATTCCAAGTTTGATGAGGTTTACGACTGCCTCACCAGATTTGATCGCGTACGCATCGCGCCTGCGATCAATAGCAGGAGGAGCTGCCGATCCTGGTAGCGAGAGACCTAGCGCTTCACCAATTGCTGCCATGGTGTTTGCGGTAAACATGCCAGCACAGGCACCTTCCCCTGGGCAGATTGCGCGCT
The DNA here is from genome assembly GCA_044373255.1 of Candidatus Planktophila sp. Lineage (GTDB taxonomy): Bacteria > Actinomycetota > Actinomycetes > Nanopelagicales > Nanopelagicaceae > Planktophila. Next base: position 3,630 of record JBIPNL010000089.1, read on the forward strand.
CAATTTCATCAACATTTTCTCTCGTAATAAGTCCACGAGCGCATGCACCAACTGCCTCAAATGCATCAATGATCGTGACATCTTTTCCATCTACCTGACCTGGTAGCGATGAGCCTGCGTAGACAAATACTGCTGCAACATCTAAACGCGCTGCTGCCATCATCATTCCAGGAAGTGATTTATCGCAACCAGCAAAAGTCACCATTCCATCAAATCTTTCGGCTTGCATTACTGTTTCAACAGAGTCGGCAATAATCTCGCGTGAAACTAAAGAGAAGTGCATGCCGGAATGGCCCATGGAAATTCCATCTGAGACCGAGATGGTGCCAAATTGCATTGGGAATCCACCAGCTGCAATGACGCCTTCTTTCGATGCCTTTGCTAGTCGGTCGAGCGAAAGATTGCACGGGGTGATTTCATTCCATGATGACGCAATACCGATCTGTGGTTTGACCCAATCGTCATCACCCATACCCACTGCACGCAACATTCCACGAGCAGGTGCTCTCTCGAGACCATCGGTTACAACTCCAGAACGCGGCTTCATCTTCGACATGAGACAATTCTAGCCTCTAACCATCCAAAATGAACTTTTTAGGAGTACTACCTGTGTCACAAGCACCTGCAACCACCCTTGATCCCAATCGCTGGCGCACACTCTTTGTTGTTGCCATCGCCCAACTTATGGTCGTTCTAGATTCATCGATCGTCAATATTGCAATACCAAGTGCGAAGGCTGATCTTGGAATCACTGATGCAAACCAGCAGTGGGTCATCACGGCATACACACTCGCATTCGGATCGCTATTGCTCATTGGTGGTCGTATCGGTGACTTCATGGGACGTAAGAAGATTTTTCTAATCGGACTCGCAGGCTTTGCTCTTGTCTCCGCTTTTGGCGGTATCGCCGCCAATCAAGAGCAGCTCTTTGCAGCTCGTGCATTACAGGGAGTGTTCGGTGCACTTCTTGCACCTGCCGCACTTGCAATTATCAGCGTGACTTTCACAGTTCCAGCCGAACGCGCAAAGGCATTTGGCGTTATCGGTGCGATTTCAGGCGGAGGCGCTGCTATCGGTCTCATTCTTGGTGGCGCGCTCACAGAGTTCTTCTCATGGCGCTGGTGCCTTGGAGTTAACGTTCCGATTGCGGTAATCGCTGGAGTACTAGCAATTAAGTACGTAAAGGAATCAAGAGCGAGCGGTGATCACAGCTATGACATTCCAGGTGTAATCACTGCAACTGCCGGTCTCTTCTCGCTCACATATGGCTTTAGCGAAGCAGCCACAAAGGGTTGGTCTGCAACCTCAACAATTTCATTCCTGGTCGCAGCCGTAGTTCTCTTGGTTGCGTTCGTGGTGATTGAAACCAAAGTTGCAAATCCAATGATGCCGCTGCGCGTTGTCACAGAACGTAACCGTGGTGGCTCATATCTTGGCTC
>JBIPNL010000090.1:0-5001 GCA_044373255.1 Candidatus Planktophila sp.
TCCGATGAGAATTAACAGGACTCCACCAATAATTGAAATAACTCGACCATGGCGTGTTAAAAACTTACGCAGCTTCTCTGATTTATCGAAGAAGAGCCCCGTTGCGATAAAGGGAAGACCTAAACCAATGCAGTAACCCAAAGAGAGGATTGCGCCACGGAAAGCGCTCGACTCGGTGAAGGCTAACGTTTGAACCGTGGCAAGAGCTGGACCGATACATGGCGTCCAACCGATTCCAAAAAGAAAGCCCAGTACAGGTGCACCAATTAATCCACCAGTTGTTGAGATGCGCGGACGTAGCGTTGGCATCATTGGAAACGCACCAGCGAAAATCAATCCAAGAATTATTGTAAATACACCAAGGATTCGAGTGATGATCTCCTCGTTCGCAGAGATTTGCGCACCCGCGCTCCCGAAGAGAAGTCCGTAAGAGATAAAGAGAGCTGAAAAACCAAAGACAAAGAGGGCTGAGCCTAGAAAGACTCTTCCTCTTGCTTGTGAGTAGCCAGCTGCAAATGAGAGATACCCCGGCACTAGAGGCAAGACGCAGGGAGAGGCAAATGAGATGAGGCCTGTAAGAATTGCAAGAGGTATTGCAAAGAGGAGAAAGCCATCAAAGAGATTATTGACAAAGAAATCGGTCATTTACCTTGCACCTTATCAATCAGCGCACTGAGCGAACCAATTGTGACAACACCTGAAACGCGCGCTGCAACATAGCCTTTACTATCAATAACAATTGTTGAAGGTACGGCATTTGCAGGAAGTGAGCCTTTGAAGCCTATGAGTAGCGCATCATCAATCAGAGTTGGATAAGTGATTTTTTTGGTTCGTACAAAAGCTTCAGCGTTTACTAGGTTATCTCGGGTAAGAATTCCAACAAAAGCTACATCAGGATATTTTTCGGCAACGGCGACAAGTGCTGGTGCCTCTGCTCGACAGGGTGAACACCACGAAGCCCAGACGTTGACCACAGCTACGGTTCCTGGTGGAAGTGTGTAATTAACGCCAGTAAGAGTCATTCCACTTAAGGCTGGAGCTTTTAAGCGGGAGCCTTCCTTAATAAATGTTTGCGCGCCGCTGCCAACAACAAAACTCTCTTCAGCAGTTGAAGTTCCACCGCCAGAGCAGCCAGAAACGAGCAAGAGTCCTGCAACAAGAAGAAGGGTGGAGATTTTTCTCTGCATTATTTCTTCTCAGTTAGGAGGTGTGCAGCAGGTTCACTATAGGAAGTACCTTCTATTTCACCGTTGTTATCAAAATGAATACTTGTCACTGATGCCAAAGTGCACTCACGTTTACGCGGATCATGAAGCAGGCGTCGCCCTTCGACCGCACTTCGCAAAATCCAAATTGGTAACTGGTGCGAAACACAGATTGCATCTTTTGTACCTGCTGCTTTCTGCGCAGCAAAAATCGCAGCTAGCATACGATTGATCTGCTCAACGTAGGGTTCTCCCCATGATGGCTTCCATGGATTCCACAGATGCCTCCACGCAGATGGATGGCGCAGAACGCCATCACCAATTCCAAAAGGCTTTCCTTCAAAAATATTTGCCGCTTCAATCAAACGTTCATCGGTTGTAATCGAGAGTTTGGTTGCAGCAGCAATTGGTGCGGCAGTTTCTTGTGCACGCTGAAGAGGCGATACGTGTAGTGCGCCGACATCAATTGTTGTAGACCATTTACCTAATACCGCTGCCATCTCTTGGCCACGATCTGAAAGCCTCCAACCAGGTTGGCGACCATAGAGAATTTTCTCTGGGTTGTGGACCTCTCCATGGCGGATCACGTGGACGCTATTGCTCATGGACCTAACTATAAAGGTGTCTGGCGATAAAGGCGTTTGTGATCTACTTCGCTAAGGTTAGGCCATGGCAGTCGAAGCGAAGAGGGCTGCGTTCTTTGATGTAGATAACACTCTGATCCGTGGTTCTACTATCTACTTCCTGGGCCGCGGGATGTACCAACGTGGGTATTTCACAAAGTCTGATATCTCACGCTTTGTTTTAGCTAATTTACGGTTTCGATTAACCGGAACCGAAAAGCGGGAAGAGATCGAAAAGTTTCAAAATGCCGCAACAAGTTTCATTGGTGGACATAATGTCCAAGACATCCAAAATCTTGCCCAAGAAATCTATGACGAATATGTATCTCCTGCACTCTGGTCGGGCACAATTGACATTGCACAGAAACATTTATCAGATGGCGTTGAAGTGTGGCTCGTCACAGCTGCACCTGAAGATATGGCAACTCTCATTGCAAAACGTCTGGGTTTTACTGGTGCGCTCGGCAGCAAAGCTGCAATCGCAGATGGAATTTACACCGGTGAGATGAATGGACCACTTCTCCATGGGCGTGAGAAAGCCGTTGCAGTTAAAAAAATTGCGGCCGAACGTAACTTTGATCTATCGCAATGTTTTGCATATTCAGATAGCTATAACGACCTCCCGCTTCTTGAAACGGTGGGCCAACCTTCAACAATAAACCCTGATGCAAAGTTACGTATATGGGCAACTCGAGAGCGCTGGCCAATTCACGACTTTCGTCGGGCTCGTAAAATCAACCGCTTTCTTGGGCCAGCTATTTCCCGCCTTGCATCAATTGGGGCCTTGATTAAGCCCAGAGGTAATCGCCGCTAACTCTCGATGTAACGGATTTACCCTTTCTGCATTAATGTAGGCAGGTTATGGAAATTCGTTCATTTGCCGATTACCTGCGTGGGTTAGATGATGCTGCCCTTTTGCGCCTCTTCACTCATCGCGCGGATTTGATTTCCCCAGTACCGCCAGATATGGCAAGCCTTGCTGTGCGCGCATCTTCTGCCCCATCTCTTGCGCGTGCGATTGATGCTTTGAACGCATGGCAATTTCAAGTTCTTGAAGCGTGCGCTGTCGCCACTGAACCCTTTACGGAAAAGATCGTTGCTGCCCTTACTGATAAGCCTGCAATCTTTGTTATCCCAGGATTGATCGAACGCGGGCTAATTTATCCAGCAGATGATGGACTGAGAATGCCAACTACTCTCCGCGAATTACTTGGAAATGAAGTTGCCCAGCTTGGCCCTCATTCAATGGCAAAACTCAACCTTAAGAAGTTAAGTGACGCGCCGCCAAGTGCAAAGAAAATTCTTGAGGCGATGGCATGGGGTCCTCCTCGTGGCACTGTTACAGATATCAAAAAACCTGGGGCAGGAGTTCAATGGTGCCTAGAAGAAGGTTTCCTCATTCCATATAGCCAAACCATAGTTGTGATGCCGCGTGAAGTTGCGATTGCGCTGCGAGGTGGAAAAGTGCATAAAGAACAACGGGTGAACTCTCCAGAGGCGTCATACACATTTACCGCCAAAGATAGAAAAAACATCAACAGTGCAGCGATCGCTAATGTCACAACCTTTCTACGTTGGGTGGAAGAAGTTCTTAATTTTTGGGCCCAGGATCCTCCAACAGCTCTTCGCTCAGGAGGTCTTGGAGTCCGCGATCTCAAAGCGCTAGCGCTACATATTGGCGTTGATGAGAGTTGCGCCGCTTTCGTTGCAGAACTTTGCTACATAAGCGCTCTGCTCACAATCGACCCAGATGATCGAATCTTGCCAACAACTAATTTTGATATCTGGCTTACGCAACGACCATCTGACAAGTGGCTGACACTTGCATCTGCCTGGCTATCAACTTCTCGAGTGAGTGGACTAGTGGGCAACGAAGATTCAAAGAACGTTGCTCCCTTAGGCCCCGAACTTGATCGCATAAATGCAGCATCTGTGCGCTCTCTTGTCCTCTCGCTACTACGCGATCATCGCAACGGCGCAATTACTCCAGATTCAATGGTTGCTATTGCTTCTTGGCATCGCCCATCAAAACGTATCGGTGGAATTCATCCATCTCACATTCTATTTACCCTGCGTGAAAGCGAATGGTTAGGAGTAACTGGTCAGGGAGTTATCTCTGACTACGGTCTGGCACTTATTGAGCAGAGCTCACTTGAGCAAATTGATAGCGATCTACCAGACGATGTCGATCACATTCTCATCCAAAGTGATAACACCGCAATTGCTCCAGGACCACTGGCACAAGAGGTTGCACAAGAGATGGCGCTGCTGGCAGATGTTGAATCCAGAGGCGGCGCGACGGTCTTTAGATTTACTGATTCCACAATTCGTAGGGCGCTCGACCATGGAAAGACGGGCGATGAAATTACGAAGTTTCTCAAGGCAACGTCAAAAACCCCAATGCCACAGCCACTCGAGTATTTGATTGCCGATGTTGCAAAAAAGCATGGAAAGCTCCGCGTTGGTTCAACTACATCGTTTATTCGCTGTGAAGATCAATCAGTAATCGTTGCGATCCTTAGCGACAAAAAACTTGATGGCATGGGATTTAGAAAAATTGCAGCTGAGGTATTGATAAGCGATTTAGAAGTTGATGATGCTGTAAATGTCCTACGAAATGCTGGCTATCTTCCGGCCGTTGAAGATTCAAAGGGAATTCTATTAAGTGGTGCTCGGATTATGCGTTCACAAAGTAAGGCCAGACCTCCACGTATCGTCGGTGAAATTGATACACCAACAGATATTGTCTTAGAAGGTGCCGTGCGCGTATTGCGTACCGGTGAAAAATCAAGCCATCGTCAAAGCACTCTGCGCAATATTTCTTCCTCGGCACTGGGCGAACTGCCACGAACAACTGCAAATGAAACCCTGGAACTTCTCTCTCACCATCTGACGCATTCGGCCGATAAATCTCTATCGATTGGATATGCCGATAACAACGGCCTTATTTCACACCGCATTATCGATCCACTCAAACTCTCAGCCGGCACACTTCTTGCCCGAGATCATGCAACTGGTGAGATCACCACCTTTAGAATTGCTCGAATTACGGGGGTGGCATCGCTATGACAAGCCAGAACTCAGCCGAATACGGCAGACTTACACCTATGTTGGCAGCCCTAGAAGCACTGGTTCGATGTGAATCTCCTACCGAAGATCTTGATGCCTGCCGC
>JBIPNL010000091.1:0-4968 GCA_044373255.1 Candidatus Planktophila sp.
CTGGAAGATGCCGCGGCCGCCGATGATCTCTTCTCGGTTCTTATGGGTGAAGATGTAGAACAACGCCGCCAATTTATTCAACGTAACGCTAAAGACGTTAGATTCTTGGATATCTGATGGCTAAAGATAAAGAAGATAAACCAATAGATCGCACTGGGATGGAAAATCCTGGCGATGATTTTGACCGCATCGAAAAAATTGATTTACAAGTGGAGATGGCGCGTAGCTATCTTGATTATGCAATGTCAGTCATTGTTGGCCGCGCACTGCCTGATGTACGAGATGGTCTAAAGCCAGTTCACCGTCGAGTTCTCTATGCCATGTTTGATGCGGGATATCGCCCAGATAAGGGTTACTACAAATCTTCACGCATTGTTGGAGACGTGATGGGTAATTACCACCCTCACGGTGACAGCGCGATCTATGACACCGTTGTTCGTTTAGCCCAACCGTGGTCACTTCGCTATCCACTGGTAGATGGCAATGGAAACTTTGGATCCCCCGGAAATGATCCAGCGGCAGCAATGCGTTACACAGAAGCCCGCTTATCTCCTATCGCGATGGAGATGATGCGCGATATCGATGAAGATACCGTCAACTTTGTTCCTAACTACGATGGACGATCACAAGAGCCTGTAGTTCTCCCTAGCCGCTTCCCTAACTTATTAGTTAATGGAAGTGCGGGAATCGCAGTAGGAATGGCAACAAATATCCCGCCGCACAATTTGCGCGAAATTGCGCAAGCGGTTTTCCTGGCTCTTGAAAACCCAGATATGCCATCTGATCAATTGCTGAACGAGATGATCACAATTGTTAAAGCGCCAGATTTCCCAACCAAAGCTCTCATTGTTGGTCGCACCGGAATTGAAGAGGCATATCGCACAGGACGCGGATCAATCACAATGCGAGCCGTCGTTTTGGTGGAGGAGATCAACAAGCGCACCTGCCTCGTTGTGACTGAACTTCCATATCAAGTAAACCCAGATAATTTAGCTCTCAAGATCGCTGAACTAGTTAAAGATGGAAAAATCAAAGGCATCGCTGATGTGCGCGATGAAGGTAACGAGCGCCTTGGACAACGTCTTGTCATTGTTCTACAAAATAGCGCGATTCCTAAAGTTGTCCTTAACAATCTATATAAGCAGACTCAACTACAAGACACATTCGGCGCCAACATGTTGGCACTTGTCGATGGCGTCCCGCGCACATTGCGCCTGGATGAATTCATCAAGTATTACATTGAGCATCAGGTTGAAGTTATTGTTCGCCGCACCAAATATCGTTTGACTGAAAAAGAAAAACGAGCACACATTCTTAAGGGATACCTCAAAGCACTTGATGCACTCGATGCTGTCATTGCCTTGATTCGCGCCTCAACCACACCGGAGGAAGCACGTACCGGGTTGATGAAACTCCTTGATGTAGATGAAATTCAAGCAAATGCCATTCTCGATATGCAGTTGCGTCGAATTGCAGCCCTTGAGCGCCAGAAGATTAACGATGAGTACGACGGCCTCATGCGTGACATTGTGGAACTCAATGCAATTTTGGCATCTGAGGCCAAGCAACGCGAAATTATCAAGACAGAGCTGGAAGATCTAGTGACAAAGTATGGCGATGATCGCCGCACACAATTAGTGGCTAGTGAAGGTGATTTCTCAGCAGAAGATCTCATCCCAGACCAAGATGTCGTCGTTACAATTACCCACGGTGGTTATTCCAAGCGCACCAATGCAGATTTGTATAAGTCGCAGCGCCGTGGAGGTCGTGGCGTAAAAGGTGCTGCGCTTAAACAAGATGACATCGTCGACCACTTCTTCGTCGCCTCAACTCATGATTGGCTTCTATTTTTCACCAACGAAGGTCGTGTTTACCGAGCGAAGGTTCACGAGCTTCCAGATGCTGGACGTGATGCACGCGGACAACATGTGGCAAATCTTCTGGCATTTAAACCAGAAGAGCAGATCGCAGAAGTAATCTGGTTTAAGTCATACGACACCGTTCCATATCTTGTACTTGCAACACGAAATGGTTTGGTAAAGAAGACCGCGCTCAAGGAGTTCGATTCACCACGCAGTGGAGGCTTGATTGCAATCTCATTGAAGCCAGGAGACGAAGTTGTTGCAGCCGCACTGGTTGATAAAGATGATGAAATTCTCTTGGTATCTAAGAAAGCGATGTCACTCAGATTTACTTCCGATGATGAATCGCTCCGCCCAATGGGTCGTTCAACCAGCGGTGTGATTGGTATGAAGTTCCGTGCCGGCGATGAACTCTTATCAATGTCGCGAATTAATTCAAGCAACGCACAATCTTTTGTCTTTACCGCAACCGATGGTGGCTACGGAAAGAAAACCCCGATCGATGAGTACCGTCTGCAAGGTCGTGGCGGTATTGGAATTAAGGCGGCAAAGATTGATGAAGGTTCACGAGGTTCACTCGTCAGCGCGCTTGTAATTTCAGATAGCGATGAAGTGCTCGCGATTACATCAGGCGGCACAGTGATGCGCACACCAGCAGCAGAGGTCCGCCAGACCGGTCGCGATTCGATGGGGGTACGCCTCGTCAACCTCGATGAAGGGGTTAGCCTGCTTTCAGTAACTCGCAACGGGGAAGATGAGATTTCTGAGGAAAAGCAGTAGTCTTCACGCCTGTAGTTATAGGGGCCGTTTTGGCGACTTGATCAATTTCAAGTAACCTTGCGTTTTCCGCATCGATTCACACGATCGTTTGCGGGCCTATAGCTCAGCCTGGTTAGAGCGCTTCCCTGATAAGGAAGAGGTCGGTGGTTCAAGTCCACCTAGGCCCACCCGTTCTAATACGGGGACCTAGCTCAATTGGTAGAGCACCGCCTTTGCAAGGCGGGGGTTAGGGGTTCGATTCCCCTGGTCTCCACAATTCTTTACTAAACTTTTGAAATGTCCGGGAAAATCAAAGTTCTTGTATTTATCCTGTTAGCTCAAAGTTTTCTAAATCCCAACAATTCAATTGCAGCCACTAAAGCCACAACTATTGATTCCTGCAAATTAGCCAAAGTCGTACAAGAGCCTTTGAGCGCCGGCTTCCCCCGATTTTCAGAGCTTATTCCCTCAACGGGCAAAATACGAAACCTACTTCTATTTGTAGATTTCCCGGACAATCCTTCAAAACTCATCAACAAGCAGTTTGGAGACAATTACTTTTCAACCGCTAAGAAATTCTTAGAAGATACCAGTTACGGAAAAATTAAGCCCGAACTGGTTGTGAGCAATAAAGTATACAGAATTAACAAAAACTCGGCATCTTACAAAATGTTTATCGACGGACAAGGTGATGCTGTTGGTCTAGTACAAGATGCACTAGATGCAGCTGATAACGATATTGATTTCTCTAACTTTGATTTAGTCACCTTGGCACCGCCCCTAAATACAAAAAATATAAAGACAAGTGGTGCCCTTACAGGTGGAGCTGACCTATTCAAAACTAAAGACAAGAATTTTCCTAGCGCGATATTTATTGGCAAAAATAAACTCTCCGACTTTACAAAACCAGGATTTGGTTGGAGTTTCTATGCGCACGAATTTGGACACGTACTCGGCATAACCCACCCATATAAATATATAGAGGGCGAACCAGGTCCAATTTGGGACTTAATGGGTAATGGTGGAACTTCTGTTCCTGAATTCATAGGGTGGCATCGCTTCATTCTAAATTGGTTAGGCGAGAAGGAGATTCTCTGCCTTTCAAAAAATAGTAAAGGAACTGTAGAACAAACACTGAAGCCACTAAATTCAAAAGAGGCGGGAAAGAAGCTTCTGATTACACCATTGAGCGCAACCCAAGCACTAGTTGTGGAAGTAAGGCGCCAATCCAGCTTCGACAAATTAACACCAACTGAAACTGGGGTTCTGGTCTATCTCGTCGATGTCACAAAAGGTGATGACCAAGGAATAATCACAATTATCAGCAGTAAGACGACAACAAAAGACACCCAAATACTTGGCTCCTTGAAACCTGGGGAGAAGGTTTCTTATAAAGGAATAACAATTCAAGTTGTCTCTTCCAACAAATGGGGTGACACAATCAAGGTAAGCAGCTAACTTAAAATCTTCAGGTACTATTCGGACTCCACTGAAACGATTGGCGAATAACATGACAACTGCAACACTTCACACAAACCTAGGCAACATCGTTATTGAGATGTTTGAACATCAAGCGCCAAAGACGGTTGCAAACTTCGTAGGACTTGCAACTGGCACCAAGGAGTACACAGATATGTCATCGGGGGCTAAGAAGACCGGAAACTTCTATGATGGTCTTATCTTCCACCGCGTCATTGACGGCTTTATGATTCAAGGCGGATGCCCTATGGGTAAAGGTTTCGGAGATCCAGGATATAAATTCGAAGATGAATTCCACGGCGAACTCTCATTCGATCGCCCATACCTATTGGCGATGGCTAACTCAGGACCAAATACAAACGGTTCACAATTCTTTATCACCGTTAGCCCAACACCTCACCTCAACCGCAAGCACTCAATCTTTGGTGAAGTAAAAGATGCCGCAAGCCAAGCTGTAGTCGATGCAATAGCAACAACAAAAACTGGTCAAGGAGATAAGCCAGTGAAAGATGTTGTTATCAATAGCGTCACTGTTGCATAAGTAGCCCAGCGTGAAGGCTTATCGTTCTGGGACTTTAAGCCTGGTCACAATTATCTGTGCTTTCTTTCTCTGGCAAAAAATCGATCCGCAGCTCATCAACAATTTTTATCTGCCACCGTTGGCAGAGATGCAGAGCTATGGCCAGTGGTATCGCCTCTTTACTGTTGCGTTGATGCATGATCAAACCAGTGATCTCCCCTACCACCTGGCATTTAATATGCTGGCGCTGCATTCACTTGGAACTCAGATCGAGAGCGTTGTTGGCAGAACCAAGTTCTTTGCTATTTTCTTCTTCTCACTTCTCACCGGCTCATTGACCTCGGCATA
>JBIPNL010000093.1:0-4853 GCA_044373255.1 Candidatus Planktophila sp.
AACACGGAAACGATTGCTGGTCGGTAAACCAAGTCCCTTAAGGAATTCATATGCCTCTGATTGGCTTTGAAATTTTCCGCCAACATGTGCGCCGATTCCGTGCACCACAACGCTTAAGGGACGTGATGCGCTGACACGTGGATCTTTTTGGCGTAGTGAACCAGCTGCAGCGTTACGAGGATTAGCAAAGAGTTGCTTGCCCGCTTCTTCGAGTGATTCATTGAGTTCGTTAAAGGCAGCAATTGGGAAGAAGACTTCTCCACGTACTTCGATCTGATCTGGAATGTGTGAACCCTTAAGGGTGTGCGGCAAATTCTTAATTGTCTTTACATTTAAGGTCACATCTTCACCGGTGACGCCATTGCCACGCGTGAGAGCGCGTACTAGTTCGCCTTTTTCGTAGAGCAAATTAATGGCAAGGCCATCAACTTTGAGTTCGCAGAGAAATGCTGGTGCGCTAATCTCTTTCTCAACCCGATCAAACCAGAGTCCTAGCTCATCGAGATCAAAGACGTTATCAAGGCTCATCATCTTTTCAATGTGGTCGTGCTGCTCAAATGTTGTTGAGAAGCCACCTCCTACACCCAGGGATGGAGAGTCCGGTTCTAAGAGTTCAGGATTTTTCGCTTCAAGTTCAGACAACTCTTTCAGTAGAGAATCAAACTGAGCATCTGTAATTGTTGGGGCATCTAAAACATAATATTTGAATTGATGCTCGCGAATCTCTTGCGTCAGCTCTGTAATGCGATGACGGGCAGCGTTACTCATGCAGCTGTCTCACAGATTGTTGCCGATCCGACTACGCGATCACCGTCATAAATCACCATCGCTTGCCCTGTCGCAAGCCCCAGAAGCGGTTGTTCTAAATCTGCAACCAGATGAGTACCGTCAAAGCGATACGTACATGCAAGTGCTGCACCATGCGCACGAACTTGAACAAAACCGCGGTGAACTCCGGGTGCGATATCAGGGCCGCACCAGATTGCGCGTTCGCCCTTCATCGATGTAACCGCAAGCTCTTCGCGTGCACCGACAACCACAGTGTTGCTCACTGGTTCAATCTTTAACACAAATCGTGGTGAACCATCTGATGTAGGGACAGTTATTCCAAGACCTTTGCGCTGTCCGATTGTGTATGTGTAGGCACCCTTGTGTGTTCCGATCTGCTTTCCATCTTGATCAACAATCGGACCGTCTTCACTTCCCATACGTTCGCGTAACCACCCTGCGTTATCTCCAGATGGAACAAAGCAGATGTCGTGGCTATCTGGCTTCTGCGCAACAGCAAGACCGCGGCGTTCGGCTTCGAGACGAATATCAACTTTTTCCGTATCGCCCAGTGGAAATAAAGCACCACCTATCTGCTCGCGATTGAGAACAGCTAATACATATGACTGATCTTTCAGCGGATCAACTGCGCGATGCAGCGTCTTTCCAGCATCAGTATCTCGAGTACGCGCATAATGTCCGGTGATTACACCATCAAAGCCCATCGCCTTTGCGCGATCTAAAACAGCAGCGAACTTAATCTTCTCATTACAGCGCAGGCAGGGGTTGGGCGTACGTCCCGCCTTGTATTCGCTCATAAAGTTCTCAACGACTCCTGCATGAAATTCATCTGCCATATCCCAGATATAAAACGGTATACCTATGACATCTGCTGCACGGCGGGCATCATGTGAATCTTCGATAGTGCAGCAGCCTCGCGCACCTGAGCGATACTTCTGTGGATTACTAGAAAGCGCCAGATGCACACCAATTACATCGTGGCCTTCTTCTACTGCGCGAGCGGCTGCAACTGCAGAGTCGACGCCGCCTGACATAGCTGCGATGAGCTTCATAGCGAGTTCGCCGCCTTTGCCATCGCGATTACTTCAGGAATCACACTGAGGGTGTATTCAATATCTTCATCAGTTGTATTTGCTCCAAGTGAGAAGCGAAGAGAGGATGTTGCTCCGATTTCGTCATGACCCATCGCCATAAGGACATGGCTTGGGCGATGCACACCTGCAGTACATGCCGCCCCAGTTGAACATGAGACTTTCTTGCCATCCATAAGCAAGAGAAGGAAATCTGCTTGTGTACCTGGAAATGTAACGTTGGAAATTCCTGGAAGACGCGTGGAACTCTGCCCATTGACGCGCGCATGTGGTGCAACCGAACTGATTCCACTTTCAAACTTTTCGCGCAATTTTTCTACGGTCTGTGCGTTATAGGTGTTTGCACTTACTGCAGCAGCAAAAGCCACAATTGATGGCGCATTAAGTGTGCCGCTTCGAATCTCGCGCTCTTGTCCCCCGCCATGCAACAAGGCCGGCATCTCAAATGCCTTTCGCAAGATAAGTGCGCCGATTCCAAGTGGGCCACCGACCTTGTGAGCGCTGATTGTCATTGCAAAGAGACCGAGGTTGGCGAAGTTCAGCGGAACTTTCATAAAGCTTTGCACAGCATCTGTATGGACCGGAATCGAGCCAGCAATCTCGACCACAGTTGAGATGGGCTGAATGACACCGGTTTCATTATTGGCACTCATTACTGAGATCAGCGCAATCTCGTGACCGCGCTTTGCAACTAGATCTTTTAGGAATTCACAATCAATAACGCCCGAATCTGTCACAGGAATTTCAATCAGTTCAGCACCCTCGTGCTCGACAAGCCAATGTGCCGGATCAAGTACTGCGTGATGTTCAATGGCGCTCACAACAATGAGATTTTTATCAGGGGCGCTCCAGAACAATCCCTTAATGGCAGAGTTATTTGCCTCGGTTCCAGATCCGGTAAAGATCACTTCACTTGCCTGACAGCCCAGTGATTGTGCGATTACTTCTCGCGCCTCTTCTACATCTTTGCGAGTTGCACGCCCATCGGTATGAAGACTCGATGGGTTTCCGATTTTTCGAAGTGCGCGTTCCATTGCATCGATGGCAGGCTCAATCATCGGCGTTGTAGCCGCATGATCGAGGTAGATACTCATGGCCCTAAGTCTAGGCCAGAGTGGTATTTATGCCTTTGCTGCAGCTACTGCTGTAGTTGCCTGAGGCAATACTGCAAAGAGATCACCAACGACGCCAAAGTCACAGATTTCAAAGAGCGGCGCTTCTGGATCCTTGTTGACCACCACGATTGTCTTCGAGGTCTGCATACCTGCGCGATGCTGAATCGCACCTGAAATTCCGCATGCAACGTAGAGCTGTGGGCTCACAGTTTTTCCAGTCTGTCCCACCTGATGTGAATGTGGGTACCAACCGGCATCTGTTGCAGCGCGTGAAGCACCGACTGCGGCACCTAACAAATCTGCAAAACCTTCAACTGCTGCAAAGTCACCATTTGTACCGCGCCCACCTGAAACAACAATTGATGCTTCGGTAAGTTCTGGACGGCCGCCCTTTACTGGAGGCTCGGTCGATGTAATCAATGACTTCTTTGAGCTATCCGAAATTGTCACTGAGACGTTTTCGGTCGATGCAGATGACGCGCTGAGATCTGCCTCAACTGAATTGGGGCGAAGTGTGATGACAGGAATTCCGTGAGTGACCATGGAATGCACGGTGGTTGATCCACCAAAGACAAGTTGAGTTGCGACCTTATCGCTGGCTACATCTACTGCATCAGTTATGATTCCTGATTCAAGTGCGATAGCAACTCGTCCTGCTACCTCTTTTCCAAATGCGTGTGATGCAATCACAATTGCATCAGCGCTCTTTGCCTTAGCGACCTGCGCTAGCGCATCGGCAACAGCTGCAACGCCGTGCTCTGAAAAGTCATTAGCTTCAACAATTGCAATCGATGCAATAGGTCCTTGTTTAACAGTTGCAGCCATCGCCGCTCCTTGTCCAACAGGTGCCAAAACAACTGCGCAGACATCGCCCATGCGAGCGCCTACTGTTGCAAGCTCTGCGGTGGTTTTTGTCGCTACTCCACCTTGGAAATCGGCAAGAATGATTACTGTGCTCATATCAACTTCTTCTCTGCTAGGAATGTTGCAAGGGCGCTACCACCGTCACCGCTATCGGTAACGATCACACCTGCACTGCGGGCTGGGCGAAGTGCTGCATCTTTTACTTCAGACCATGCACTTACTGGACTCACGCCAACGGTTGCAAGGTCGCGGGTTTCAATTGTTTTTTTCTTCGCAGCCATGATTCCTTTAAATGATGGATAACGTGGCTCATTAATCTTTTCAACGACGCTGACGACTGCAGGAAGTGATGCTTTGATGTGATCAACACCAGCTTCAGTCACGCGTGTAATTGAAATGCTTGCTGCACCAGGATCAACTTCGACCTTGCTAGCAAAGGTCATCTGCGCCCATCCCAATCGCGCAGAAAGCATCGCTGGGACAACGCTCATACGAGCATCGGTTGACTCTGTTCCGCAGATAACAAGATCAAAGCCACCATCTGCAATGGTCTTTGCAAGGACAGCCGATGTTGCAAGCGCATCTGATCCTGCGAGCGCGCTATCTGAGATAAGAATTGCATCATTTGCACCCATGGAAAGTGCTTTGCGAACTGCTTCGCTGGCACGCTCTGGTCCCATCGTGATGATGGTAATTGTGTGTGGACCGCCTTCTTCGTTTCCGCCATGAGCTTCAACGATACGCAGCGCTTCTTCGACTGCATACTCATCGAGATCGTTAAGGACTGCATCAACGCCCTCACGATCAAGACGCGAATCAATCATTTTCTTCTCAGCCCATGAATCTGGAACTTGCTTAACGCAGACGGCAATCTTCATGGAGGAAAGGTTACTGATCAGTAGGGCGATTCACAATCTGAAAACAAGGTGAGGTACATCTATTACCGATACCGGCTCCCTTTACCAAATATGATGGATGCGTGCTCGCACTTCTC
>JBIPNL010000094.1:0-4830 GCA_044373255.1 Candidatus Planktophila sp.
GCCCAGTTATCTGATGGCATGGCATCTTCATACGGGCCAAATTCGGCAAAGTGATTGTCTATAAAGTTTGCCAGCGCAGCCAGCGCACCTGCCCTTGTGGTTGCCCACGTGTTGGGGGCATCAATTCCTAATTGCTTTGCGACACTTTTATCTATCTCGTCAGGTGCAAATTCGAGATAGGGCGGCCATTCATAATTTTTCGGCGGCGGTAGTCGATTCTCTTTATCAAAATTCCAGGCACCTCCGACAGGAGAATTGCCTTCAACAAGTACTCCAAGACGTATTCGCTGACCACGATAAAAGTTCTCCATGAGAAAACTCTTCTGAGATGAAGCCCAGCTCTGAAAGAGGGGGCGAGGAGTTAAGAAGAAATCATTATCTACAAAGGTCACACCGTATGCCGATAAATTCGCACTCTGCTTAAACGATGACGGTTCTGCGGCAACAATTGGTAGATCTCCATACTTGGCACGCACCTGATCCAAGCCATCGGTGGTTGTTGCACTCGTTATGTACTCAACCATGAAGCCCTCAGAGCGCAGATCTTGGGCAAAATGGTGCGCACTTGAAATAAGAAAGTGAAGTCGCAGTGGGTGCCAGGGACGCCCGGATGTCATGCGCGCACTTTCTACTAAGACGATGAGATCGCATTGCGGATCCGCGTCTTTAAGTACGCCGAAATTTCGGTGGAGGTGATCAAAGGCAATATAGAGAATGCGCTTCACGATGAGCGCACGCTTATTGTGTTACGGCTTCAATGGAAATAACAGTGACGCCGCCCATGGATGAGAGCACGGTGACAAGATCGGTGGGATCTGTTCCAGGAACGGCAACGAGAAACTCGTCATACCCAATACCGTCTTTTGCTTCCAAGACACTTAAAGATCGAATGTCACAGCCAGCAGCACCAATGGCAGATGCGATAGCACCAAGAGAACCGGGTTGATCTGGCAGTGAAATCTTTAACTGGAATAAGGCCATATCCGCACTCTACATGGAAGGAGCACTGCCGAGAGTTACCTGGAAGGTCCTGCTGCCACCATTCGAAGGTAGATCTACTACAACGGTAATCGTCGAACCTGGGGCGTATGAACGTATCTTCACGATCGCGGCATCTGCATTTGAAATTCGCATCCCATCAATCGAGCGAATAACAGATCCAACTGGAATACCAGCTTTATTCGCCGCTCCACCTGGAACGATCACTCTCAGGAGCGCACCAATGCCTGTGAATGTGCCATCAATTTCAACACCCATCAGTGGTCTCGTTGATTTTCCGGTCGCGATAATTTCATCGATGACACGTTTTGCTTCATTGATCGGAATCGAAAATCCAAGCCCAATAGATCCGCCGACGCCACCGGAAGAGAGTGTTGCGATAGCTGAGTTCACGCCAATAATTCTTCCCTTAGCATCAACAAGTGCCCCGCCTGAGTTTCCTGGGTTAATTGCCGCATCTGTCTGAATAGCATTGACATAAGACTCGCTGCCAACGTTTCCGGTAGTAACTGGGCGATTAAGTGCTGAAATGATTCCGCTTGTGACAGTACTTGCAAGTCCAAGTGGTGAACCAATTGCCAAGACAGGATCGCCTACCGATACCTTTGATGAATCACCAATTGCAATGGTTGGAAGGTTTCCGGTTTTGATGAAAAGTACAGCGATGTCATACATTGGATCGCGACCAACAATTGTGGCGCTCACTTGATCACCATTTGTAAACTCGACTCTTATCGTGCCGCCTGTGGCGGCATCTTCAATAACATGGTTATTAGTGACAATGTAACTACCTGACGCAGAGCTCTTGTAAATTGAGCCAGAACCAGTACCGCTTCCCGCTGAAGCGCTGACAGAAATTGAGACAACTGTTGGCGTGACAAGCGAGGCAATCGCCTTGGCATCCATCGCCGAGCCACCAATTTGAATCAAGGTGCGATTAGTAGGACAGGTACCCGTCGCAGATAGGAAGAGTGCTCCTGTGCGCTTATCGGCACAGGCAGAAATTGAAGAGGTTGTTGGGGTGGAGGCTACTGCTCCGATACCACCTGCGATTAATGCGCCGGCGAGAAATGTTGCCGCGAACTTTCCTGATCTATTGATCTTCATGAGTTTCATACCCACCATTCTTATCCCTATGGCTTAAAAGTCTCTGTGAGTCCCATGGAAAACGATTGCGAAGCTCCCTCACTTGGATTCGAACCAAGAACCTGCCGATTAACAGTCGGCTGCTCTGCCGTTGAGCTATGAGGGAATGGCGTTGAGCGCTGACTCTACCTCACTTGAGCGTGTGGGCGAAAATCGAAGGGGCTAGAGGGAGCCTAGCGATAACTCATGGAGGCCGCGGCGAGCCGTTTCGAGGGCGACCAAGGCGGCAAATGCACTGTTGTATTCATCAGGATTTTCTACTGGGTTGAGCCTTTGCAAATTAGATTTGAGGTCAGCAATCGATCGACTAATTCCAACTTCACGAAGACGAGCAACGATACTTTCGATATAGCGAGCAGAAACTTCTCCATCAGATCTAATCGGTTCAACTGTTAATTCTGTGAAGAGGGTCTTCATTCTTTCATCCGAAATATCATCAATCGAAATCGTTGTGTTTGTGTCGGAATCAATCACGCTCTTCATCTGAACATATGCCGGATGGGTAAATGCTGCTGGTTCGATCTCACTCCATGTAGTCACTAAATCTGGCATCTGTAGACGCGCCTTGAGGACTTCTCGTTCAAGCAAGAGGCGCGGCTCTTGTGGATGTGGACGCCAGGATTGATCGACCTGATCAGGTTCTGCTTCTTGAGTCGTACTTCTTCGTGCACCTTGTCCGACAGCTGAAGTGACAATCTCGACCTCGACCCCAAGCCATCCGGCGAGAAGTCGCGAATACTCAGGTCTGAGTGACTTATCGCGAATTTGTGCAACAAGAGGAGCGGTTGCATTCAGTGCGTTGATACGTCCTTCAGCGGTAGCAAGATTATGAAGTTTAAGTTCGGTACGTATTGCAAACTCAAAGAGTGGTACACGCTTTGCAATCAGATCTCGTAGCGCGAGATCTCCTTTCATCTGTCGTAGATCGCACGGATCTAGTCCATCAGGTTCAACGGCAACAAATGTTTGAGTAACAAACTTTTGATCTTCGCTAAAGGCCCGCATCGCAGCCTTCTGCCCGGCAGCATCACCATCAAATGTGAAGATTACTTCTCCTCGGAAAGCGTCATCATCCATTAGCAACCTTCGAATAATGCGAATATGGTCGGCGCCGAATGCAGTTCCACATGTTGCAACCGCTGTTGTGATCCCTGCCATGTGCGCTGCCATCACATCGGTGTAACCCTCGACAATGACTACTTGGCGCTTCTTTGCGATCTCTTTCTTGGCCATATCAAGGCCGTAGAGCACCTGACTCTTTTTATAGATAGGTGTTTCAGATGTATTCAAGTATTTCGGGCCTTGATCTTGCTCATCACTTGCCAACTTTCTGGCACCAAAGCCAACGACATCCCCCGAGATATCACGGATCGGCCATGTCAGACGGTTTCTAAATTTATCTATCGGACCTCTCTCGCCCATTTTTGAAAGTCCGGCAAGTTCCAGTTCTTCAATACTGTAACCGGCAGCACGTAAATGTTTTGTCAACGCATCCCAAGAATCAGGGGCGTACCCAACTCCAAAAATTGTGCAGGCCTCTTTATCAAAACCACGTTTTGTCAAAAGATCTCGGCCGTGCGCTGCATCCGGGGAAGTATTGAGTTGTTCTTGAAAAAATTGGGCAGCTAAAGCGTTAGCGGCAACAAGACGTGATCGGTTTACTGATGGCCCAGTTGGCGCGCTACCACTTTCTTCATAGCGCAAGGTGTAGCCAATGCGTTCTGCAAGACGTTCCACAGTTTCAGTAAATGTCAGGTGATCAATCTTCATCAGAAATGAAATCGCATCGCCACCGGTCTGACAGCCAAAGCAGTGAAAGTAACCCTTGCTCGGAGTTACGTGGAAGGAGGGAGATTTCTCATCGTGGAAGGGACATAAACCCTTCTTCTGTCCGCCGCCGGCAGATTTAAGCTGAACATATTCTCCGACAACTTCGTCAATCGGTGCGTGGTCGCGGATATATGTAACATCCTCAGCTTTTATACGACCGGCCATATCCCCACTCTATCTAATTAGCCCCGCAGATGGGCATGCAAGGCGTACGCAGCAGGATCGGTCAGGCTAGCAATCTGATCAATGACTACGCGCATTCGCGCAATATCGTTATCGGCTAAGGCCCAATCATCTAGAAAAATCGGGTCTAACGCTGCCGGAGCCTTGGCGTAGAGCATCTCGACTAGTTCTGCGATCAACTTTTTCTGTCCGGCATATCGCTCTTGAGATGCATCGGCGCTTATTAAGTAGTGCCCAGCAATGGCCTTAAGGAAATCAACTTCGACCCTCTGCTCTCTTGGAATTTCAAGATTAGCGTTGTATCGCATTAATGCGCCGGTACCGTGAATCTCTCGTGTGCGCATTTCTGCAGCGAGAACAAATCGACCAATCAGCTGTGATGTCGAATCCTTTAATCGTGCAAGAGAGCGATGTGAGCGATCATAGGTACGCGGCCAGCATGAGAGCGCCTCCAGGCGAGTAAGCGCAGCGGCCACCTCATCTTTACTGGCATCGCTCTTGTAACTTGTCACCATCTCTTTATACAAGGTATCAAAATCTCGTTCAAAGTCAGAAACTTTTACTGTCCCAACAAATATTGCGTCTTCTAGATCGTGAACTGAATACGCGCAATCGTCAGACCAATCCATGATCTGCGCTTCGATACATTGACGACCTTCGGGTGCACCTTGC
>JBIPNL010000095.1:0-4798 GCA_044373255.1 Candidatus Planktophila sp.
GCAGACTCTTCATCGGTATTGAGCTTTACGATCTTGAGCTTCTCGCCGTATTCATTGGAGAGATCTTCCAAGATTGGCCCAATAGCACGGCATGGCCCACACCATTCAGCCCAGAAATCTACAAGTACAGGGATGCCGCTCTTGAGAACAACTTCATCGAAATTTGCCGCAGTTACCTTGCTTGTTGCCATTGAGTCGCTCCAGTTTTATTTTGGTGAGATGGGTGAATATACGTCCAAGATTACTAGTGAGAGAGGAATTTTTCAGCGTCTAGCGCTGCTTGGCAGCCAGAACCTGCCGCTGTAACCGCCTGACGGTATGTGTGATCGACAAGATCTCCGCATGCAAAAACTCCAGGCAGGTTGGTCTTGGTCGAGCGACCTTCAACTTTAACGTAGCCCTCGTTGTCGCAATCGATCTGTCCGATCAAAAGTTCACTACGCGGAATGTGTCCAATGGCAACAAATAGTCCGGTGAAATCACGTTGTGAGAGTTCGCCAGTGACAGTATTTTTCAACGCTAGTGCTTCGACTTTACTCTCTCCCAAAATATCAACGACTTCGGTGTTCCATAACATTTCAATCTTTGGATTATTAAGTGCGCGATCTGCCATGATCTTTGATGCACGCAATGAGTCGCGGCGGTGAATCAACACTACTTTGCTAGCAAACTTGGTTAAGAATGTAGCTTCTTCTACCGCTGAATCTCCACCACCGACTACTGCAATTGTTTGATCTCTGAAGAAGAAACCATCACACGTGGCACACCAAGAAACTCCGCGACCCGAGAGACGATCCTCATTAGCTAGCCCGATATGTCGGTAGGCAGAGCCGGTAGCCAGAATTACTGCACGGGCTTGGACGACATTTCCACTTCCATCTTTAATTGTTTTAATCTCGCTCTTGAGATCCATCTCAACAACATCATCGGTAATCAACTCTGTCCCAAAACGAGCTGCTTGTTTACGCATACTCTCCATGAGTTCAGGGCCCATCACTCCATCAACAAAGCCGGGAAAGTTTTCAACTTCAGTAGTGGTCATCAGCGCGCCACCGGCGGTAACAGAGCCTTCATAGAGAACGGGGCTTAATTGTGCGCGCGAGGCGTAGATTGCAGCGGTATATCCGGCAGGTCCGGAGCCGACGATAACAAGGTCACGAATCATAAGACCAGCCTACACACTTAAGAGCTCTTCCTCTTCTTTAGTAGCCCCCGCCCAAATTCGGCGAGAGTTGAAATCTCTGAGATCTTAAACAACTTCGCAAAGAGAAGATATAAAAATCCGCTTGCCGCCAATATCACGCAGAGACGAAGCGCTCGCAGAAGAGACGAGGAATCAGCGCTCTCCCATTTAAGGAGATACATCAGCGCAAAGAGTGGAGCCATTGCTAAAAATGAGGCGGCAAAGAGTTTTGCGTGATGTCCAGCAAATGTTGAGAACGCCAATTTTCCGACATGCTTCTTCAACAACCCTAAGGTAATAAAGAGGCCGACGATATAGCTAACAGAGAATGCGACACCTAAACCAATTGTTACTTGCTGACTATCGAGCGTGTAGAGGAATACATACGACAAGGCAACAGAGATGATGTTGATAATTAAGATGGAGACAACCTGTGTCCGCGTATCTTCGAAGGCATTAAAGCCACGGATAAGAATTAAGTTAATCGAAAATGCAACAAGTCCAAGACTCAAGGCTGAAAGTACTTGCCCGATATATCGAGAATCTTGCAGCGAAATTCCAAAATAGAGCGCTTCGGTCATTAGCGGCCCAAAGAAAAATAAGGCGACAGCGCTAGGAACAGTGATTACACCAACCATTTTAATTGCGCGGATTAATTGTTTACTCACTTCAGTTACATTCTTTTCAATTGCTAGCTTTGAAAGATGAGGAAGCAGAGCGGTGACAATAGAGATCGTGACAATTGAATAAGGCAGCAACATAATGTAGTAAGCGGCGGTAAATGGTGTGAAGCCGACTCCGGTGGTGATGCCTTCTTGGGAGCTGCGCACAGCAGCACTTGTTGCCACATTTACTGTTACTAGATACCCCAGCTGAGAAATCAACACATAAACCAAAGTCCAGCCAGCTAATGAGAAAGACTTACCTAAACCGTGCAATCCAAATCGAATGCGCAGATGTATCCCAGAACGCTTAACAACAGGGATAAGAATCAGCGCCTGCACGATAATTCCCAGTGTTGTGCCCCACCCAAGTAGTTGAATTTGAGCATCAGTGACTGTATCTAGCGTGATTGAGTTTTGAAAAAGCAGTACACCCGCGAAAACGGCAATAACAACGAGGTTATTGGCGATAGGAGCCCACATCAGCGGAGCAAAAGAACCACGGGCGTTGGCAACTTGTCCTAGCATCGTAAATAACCCTAAGAAGAAAATCTGTGGGAGACAGTATCGAGTAAAGGCGATCGCGATCTGATTCTCTGTCTCAAAACCTACTGTTGAAAATTCTGGTGCATAAAGCCGCACTAATGCAGGTGCGAAGATCACTCCAACGATGACCAGAAGCAGCAGTATTCCCGAAATTGTTGTCACTAAACGAGATGCAAATCCATCACCACCGTCTTCATCGGCGAAAGAGCGAACCAGTTGCGGGACAAAGATTGCGGTGAGCGCGCCACCAACAAGTAAGTTATAGAGAATATTTGGCATGGTGTTTGCAACGTTGTAGGTATCGGCAAGGAGAGCAGTACCCAAAACTGCGACACCGAGGATCGCGCGGAAAAAACCAGTGATTCGGGAAAGAATCGTGCCGATCGCCATCACGCCAGAGGCGCGGAAGAGTTCATTATTTTTCATCTACGCGCCTTTCTTATTCGTCGATACGTTTGAGCTCCGGCACCGATAAAGAGTAGAACGGCGGCACCTGTTGTAAACCACGCCACTCTCGAATCAATCAAGGTCATAGTCAGAGATAACTCTGAAGCAGGCCGCAACCACTTACCCGTAGAGTTTGTGAGAGCCGCATTTACATTTGTCGCACCAGGTGCGATCACTGTGAACGGAACCGCGAATTGTGTTCGTGAATTTGGTTCAAGTGTAATTTTTCGCATGTCATCAACCAGGACTCTGATATTTGAGGCACGGAAGATGAGGTTAACGGTGACTGCTGAAGTGAATCCGTTGACGAGCGTAAGAGGGACTTCGACAGTCTCAGATGTCAGCGTGTACTTACCAGGGTTAACTCTGAGCTTGTCTCGCTCTTGTGCAACACCGACAACAGCGCTTTCTGCAAACTTTTCAGAGAGCTCACCATTTATTGATGGAGAGAGAAGAATAGCTAACCGTGCGCGAAACAATTCAAGTTCGGGTGCTGTTACTACTGTAGATAGTTTTGAAATTGCCTGTCTGCTCACAGTGTAGTTTTTTCGAAGCGGGCCACTAATTTTCGCCCGCTCATTGTTGTGGTATGACTTATTAATTTCTATCGTTCTTCCAAGATGGAAAGAGACTCGTTCTGCCCCGTAGGAAAAGTAAAAAAGTAATTCACTAGGCGCAAGTTGTTTTGCTATTGCCAGATCGGGATTTCCGTAAGCAATAGGGGAAACTTCGGCCCCAGCAGTAACAATCTTTAATTGGTTGAGAAAGGCAGTAGCAACCTCAGCCCCTTGCCCATCAGATTCATCAATGAGTTCATATCCATCTACCATCGCTGCAACTTCATCTAAAAATGCGCCATCAATAACCCAGTGAGTTTGAAGCGGGAGCGCAGAGAAAACGAGAGAACCGAGTCTGCCTTCTGGGGTGAGCGAAGTTGCAAGATCATCACTGATAAACCGGCCATCAATAAGTTGATGCGGTTGCTCAATAAGTTCAACGGTACGCACTGCGGCTGTTGCTGTTTGCGGGAGAGAAATCCCACATACGGTGAGAATAAGTAGGAGAAGAGAGAATTTTTTCACCCGCTCACCTCTGTTGCTTTAGTGCGAGCAATCAGTTTTTTCTCATCGGGATATGCCAAGAGTCCAACAATCTCATTGAGCGGAAACCAACCCACTTCATCCACTTCGGATTCTTGCGGCGCCAAAATTCCGCCCGTTTCCTTAAACTGAAAATGATGAACCGTTTTATGAATACGTTTACCGCCGGCCATAAACCAGAAATCAATCACGCCGAGAGATCTTTCAATTTCAGAATGGATGCCAGTTTCTTCGGCAACTTCACGAATAGCGGCCTGTTCGGGAGTTTCACCTTCTTCTATATGCCCTTTAGGCAGAGACCAGAGAATTCGTTTTCCAGTTGCATCTTTATGATCGCGTCGCCCAATGAGCAGACCCTGTGTCTTTGTTCCATCGATGACGAGTCCACCCGCACTAATTTCGTCTACTCGCTTTGCATACGGTGGTTTCGGAGCAGAGGGTTTACCTTTTTTTTCGGGCGCTTGCGCGACCGCCTCGCCAGAGGTGTGATTCTGTGGGGCGCGATGTGCAGGACGCTTGCGCCTGCGCTTCTTCTTAATGCCTTCGCTGCCCGCACTAGGTGCCGGGTTCATGACATAAGGGTAGTGCTCAGGACTAGCCTTAGCCATTATGTCTTCACCTCAAAACCCTGCACTCTCACAGGCAGGACTCAGCGCAGCAGGCGAGTTGGCTTTGGCCTCACTGGTTGAGCACGCGCCACTGGCAAGTTCTCTCGCTGCTCTTTTTAAAGAGAGAGGCTTCACATTGGCACTCGTTGGCGGGCCAGTAAGAGATGCGCTCCTTGGAAGACTCGGTAATGATCTTGATTTCACAACCAACGCCCCCGCTCTTGAGAGTAAAAAGATTCTGCAGAAGTGGGC
>JBIPNL010000097.1:0-4675 GCA_044373255.1 Candidatus Planktophila sp.
TAACTTATGCAAGTTGTGGCTTCTAGTGATTTTTGCGCCGTGGGAGATAGGCTCGCGCCGTGCTACTTAGTGATCGCGATATTCGCGCAGAGATCGAGGCCGGGCGCGTAGGCGTCGAACCCTTCCACGAGGCGATGATTCAGCCTTCATCAGTTGATGTCCGACTCGATAAGTTCTTCCGCGTCTTTGAAAACCACAAGTATTCGGTGATCGACCCATCCCTCGAGCAGCCCGAGCTGACTCGCGAAGTCATCGCCGACGGCGCTGAGCCATTTATCTTGCACCCAGGCGAATTCGTTTTGGCCAGCACCTATGAAGTCATCACATTGCCCGATGACATCGCCGGTCGCCTAGAAGGAAAGTCTTCTTTAGGACGTTTGGGTTTACTTACACATTCAACGGCTGGCTTTATCGATCCAGGATTTTCGGGTCATATCACTTTAGAACTTTCTAATGTGGCAAACCTGCCCGTGAAATTATTTGCAGGAATGAAGATTGGTCAACTCTGCCTGATCAAACTTTCATCTCCGGCTGAACACCCATATGGAAGCGAGAAGTACGGTTCGCGCTACCAGGGTCAGCGTGGCCCAACTCCAAGTCGTTCCTTCCTGAACTTCCATCGGAGTAAGATCGACTAACCGATGGGGAATAACTCTTTCGGCGAAGGGGTTATATCCATTATGGAAATCTTTATCATTCTCGGCGTCGTCGCACTTCTTGCCATCTTCTTTGTTGCTCAATACAACCGGCTCATCCGTCTGAATATCAGCGTAGATGAAGCCTTTGCACAGATCGAAGTGCAACTCACGCGTCGCTCCGATTTAATTCCAAACCTTGTTGAAACTGTAAAGGGTTACGCATCGCACGAGCAAGCTACATTCGATGCAGTGGTTTCGGCGCGAGCAAAGGCAACATCAGCAACAGGTGTTGCAGATGTCTCAGCGGCTGATGGCATGTTGACCCAAGCGTTGCGCGGATTGCTTGCAGTAGCAGAGGCGTATCCAGATTTGAAAGCATCAGCAAACTTTTTATCACTCCAGGAAGAACTTTCAACCACTGAGAATAAAGTGGCATTTGCACGCCAGTTCTATAATGACAATGTGCGCGCCCTTAACGAAGCGGTTGCAACCATTCCAACAAGCTTCTTTACGGGATTTGCAAAGGTGAGTGCGCGCGACTTCTATGAAGTAGAGGATCCAGAGGCACGTAAGGCTCCAAAGGTTAACTTCTAAAAAAGATGGCAGCGAATTTTCGTAACGCAGAAGGAGCAAATAAGCGCAAGACTTATTTTCTCCTTGCTGCAATGGGATTATTGACCTGGTTAGTTGCATACGCTGCACTGACGTATTTTGGCGCTGGGACAACTTCATTTATTGTGCCGATTGCAGTAGGCATCTCACTGATTGGCGTGTGGGGCTCGTATTACGGTTCCGATAAATTAGTGCTGAGAATGACCGGCGCACAATTGATTTCGCGCGAGGATAACCCAGAACTCTTTAACCTTATTGAAGAGGTAGTTATTGCAAGCGGCCTGCCAATGCCACAGGTAGCAGTCGTCAACGACACTGCGCCAAATGCATTTGCAACTGGTCGAGATCCAGAACACGCGCTGATTGCATTTACTACTCGAATCCTTGAAGTGATGGATCGGGATGAATTACAAGGTGTGATCGCGCACGAAATGGCACATGTTGCTAATCGCGACACTTTGGTCTCAGCAGTTGCTGCCACAACTGCCGGTGCAATTGCAATCCTTAGTGATTTTATGGCTCGAATGATGTTCTTCGGCGGCGGAAGAGATAGACGAGACGGAAATGCAAATCCGATACTTCTTGTTGTCTCGCTGGCAATTATGATCTTGGCACCCATTGCGGCGATGCTGTTGCGTAGTGCCATTTCTCGTCGGCGTGAATCTTTAGCCGATGCAACGGCCGTTTCATATACTCGTAACCCAGCCGGACTTCGTCGCGCCCTTGAGACACTTGCAACAGATTCAACTATTGTGCGTCAACGTTCAAACGCGGTTGCACATATTTGGATTGAATCACCACTTGATGGCAAGGCGGTGTCGAAACTTTTCTCTACTCATCCACCGATTGAAGAGCGGATTGAAACTCTGCGCGCAATGGAGTCTTTAGGCCCACAGCGGTAAGTAAAAACCTGAGTTAGCGCCACTTTGTAGCTAGTGAGAAGCCGATGGCGATGAAGGTAAAGCCAATGAGCATATTCCAGACTTGAATACCTGGAATTGGGTAGCGCTGCTCTGTTACGTAGAAAACGACAATCCAAAAGAGGCCGATGAGGAAATTTGCGATCATCACAGGAGCAAGCCATGAAGGGCTCTCTAAAGGACCATGTGGTTCATCCATATGCATCTGCTCTTCATGAGCATGTGACTCTTGGACCTTCTTGCGCAACTTTGATTTAGGCATGGCCTCAGATTACACGGGCAGGGGGCGGTAGCGCCACATCGCCAGAATCGGGGGTAATAGGTAAGAATGGAGCCATGACTCGCATTCTCGTCGTCGATAACTATGACTCTTTTGTCTTTAACTTGGTGCAATACCTACAACAGCTAGGCGCAGATTGCACTGTTGTGCGCAATGATGAGATTGAAGCTTCAGAGGCTCAGAATTTTGATGGAGTGCTTATCTCTCCCGGACCTGGGACTCCGGAAGAGGCTGGCGTAAGTGTTGCGATGATTACTTACTGTGCGCAGAATTCGATTCCGCTCTTTGGAGTCTGTTTAGGCCATCAAGCAATAGGTGTCGCGTTTGGGGCAACTGTTTCTCGGGCACCAGAACTTTTGCACGGCAAGACATCGCAAATTGAGCATAACGGCGCAGGAGTATTTAAATCACTGCCTTCACCATTTACCGCAACTCGTTATCACTCACTTGCAGTTGAAGCAGCGACCATCGGAGACGAATTAGAAATTACCGGTAAAACTGGAAGTGGCGTTGTGATGTCGATGCGACATAAAACATTGCCAATTGAAGGCGTGCAATTTCACCCTGAATCAGTTCTTACTGAACACGGACATCTGATGCTGGCAAATTGGCTTACACAGTGTGGTGATAAAGAAGCGCTCGCAAAATCAGTTGGACTTACACCAGTACTTGGTAAAGCTTAAGGCGCACGGTTAATTGTAATTGTTACTGAATTACCAATTGTCTGTGTAGTACCCGCTTCAGGAGCTTGGCGAATTACAACACCAATTGGTTGAGTTGAGTCGTAGTCATAGAACTCTTTAATAAGAAAGTCTGCATTAAAGAGCAGAGTCTTCGCTTGGATTGCTTCAATTCCAAGAAGATTCGGAACTTCAACCTCACCATTTGCAATTGTTAAAATCACTCCTGAACCTGCCGTGATTGTTGAACCTGCCAGAGGCATCACTTCTAGAACAGTTCCTTGTGGCGCTTCTGATGAAGTAGCGATTGTCTGTGAGACGACTAAGCCAACTGCTGCAAGGGCTGCACGAGCATCGGTAAGGTCTAGCCCGATAAGTCCATCAGGGACAATCGCATCACCTGGACCGTCAGAGATCGTAAGAACGACTCCAGAACCTGGCGGGACATCACTTGCTGCAAGCGGAATCTGGCTTGCTATACGCCCTGCAGGAATTCGCGGATCATGCGCGCGGGTAACGGTGACAATATATTCACCGAGCGCCTCACGTGCTTGATCTTCAGTCAAGCCAATTACATTGGGAAGTTCAAAACCAACACTTGGCTCTGATCCTCCATTTACAGAAAGCCCCACAATCGCTAAAAGTGATGCGATCAAGACAGAGACACCGGCGATAATAAAGCTACGGCGCTTGAAAGGATGTGCGCGTGCAATTTTTGTGGTGACTTGGACGCCATCTCGTAAACGTTTGAGATCGGCCAACATAGAGAGTGCATCTTGATAGCGCGCATCTGGACTCTTGCTCAGCGCGACGGCAAGGACTGTCTCAACATCAGCCGGTAAATCAGGCTGAATCGAACGCGCAGGCGGGAACTGCCCTGATACATGTTGCAGCGCAATCGAGACTGGGGTCTCTCCAGTAAATGGAGGGCGTCCTGTAAGAAGTTCATAGAGTAGACAACCAGTTGAATAGAGATCACTTCGTGCATCTGCAACTGAACCCTGTGCTTGCTCAGGCGAAAGATACTGCGCTGTGCCGACAATGTTCCATGTACTTGTAAGCGTTGCTCCTAAATCATCGATCGCCCTAGCAATACCGAAATCCATCACCTTTACATCACCGTTACCGGTAATCATGATGTTGGCAGGTTTTATATCGCGGTGAACGCGCGATCACATGCAACGCGTTCACCGGCGTGAATAAGTTCGCGCAAGGTATGCCCAGTGACTAACTCCATAACAATGTACGGAGCAGGATCTTCGCCGGAGTCATAGACAGCGACAATGCCCGGGTGATTTAAACCGGCAGCTGCTTTCGCTTCTTTTCTAAAGCGCGCGACAAAGGAGGGGTCCTGCGCTAAATCGCTACGAAGGATTTTGACAGCGACTTCGCGCGACAAGCGTTGATCTTGTGCGGTGTAGACATCTGCCATTCCGCCCGTGCCAATCATTTGGCCAAGAAGATAACGATCACCCAAGAGTTTTGCGATCATAAGAGCGCCGTTCCGAATAACTCAATGTTTTCATCGTGGGGTTGGCCAGCGAC
>JBIPNL010000098.1:0-4650 GCA_044373255.1 Candidatus Planktophila sp.
TCCCGTCAAGCGGATTCCACGTCGATCGGTGCTCTCTGATGAGATCTACGAGATGATTAAGGCGAAGATCTTTGACTACGAGATTGCCCCGGGCTCCCGCGTCAATATTGATGCTCTTTCAGTAAAGCTAGAAGTCTCTCAGACCCCAGTACGAGAAGCTCTCGCCCGCCTTGAGTCTGATGGCCTCATCGAGAAAGAGCCTCTTAAGGGTTATAAAGCAACGCAGCTACTGACTATTAAAGAACTCAATGACCTATTTCAATTTAGATTATTGGTTGAACCATGGGCGGCGGAGCAGGCAGCGAAGTTTATTGATAACACAGGCAAGACGGCCCTTAAGGCCGAGATGCAGAGTGCCAAGACCGCCATCAAATTCGCCGATGAGAATCAGTATCAAGCACTTTCAGAACATGATTCCCGTTTTCACACCTTGATTTCAAGTATTTCAGGAAACCAGACAATTGCAGACTTTTATGAGCGTACACATTGTCACCTTCATCTATTCCGCCTCTACATGGCAAATAAACTTCACCTTATTGATGGCGAATCACGTGCAGATTATGTGCAAGATCTCTTTGAACAGTACTACCAAAGTGGATCGGGTCAGTTGGCAATCAAAGAACATGATGCAATTGCGAAAGCGATTTTGGATCAAAACTCTAAGGCAGCTAAAGCAGCAATGCACGCCCACATTGAATCATCGCTGAAGAGATTTTCTCCAGCAGCAGCTGCTGCAAATAGATAAGGCGATTGGCTTGCAATTTCATCACTCTGCCGTTATTTTATCCTATACGATTTTCCAGAAAAGGAATGGTTGATGCTCTCAAAGATAAAAAGTATTGAAATTCGCGCTTGTCGCGGTGGCGACCAACTTGAAGAGCTCGACACAGTTGCAGCGGTCAAACTTCCTGGCGGATCACGCCCTGACTTTACTGTTGTCACAATCACCACTGAAGATGGCGTGCAAGGAACGTCCTTTGGATTTGGCGCACTCGATGCAACGATTGCTGGCAAGGCAATGTCGGCGATTAAGCCTTTCTTTATTGGAAGGGACCCTTTTGATACAGAGAGAGCCTTGAAGGAGTTTGAAAATTTCGATCGTAAATGGAATCACGTTCCGATTTATGCATATGGCCCTTTTGATAATGCCTGCTGGGATATAAAAGGAAAGATCGCAGGAATGCCGGTGTATAAAATGCTCGGTGCTGCGCGCGAGGAAGTTCCTCTTTATGTGAGTTCAATGTTTTTACCCGGGCCTGATGAATATGTTGCCCAAGCGTTATCGGTAAAAGCTAAAGGATATAAAGGTTACAAGCTTCACCCACCCGGAACAGTTGAAGAGGATATCGCTTGCTACCGCGCAGTGCGAAAAGCAGTCGGAGATGATTTCAATCTTATGGCAGATTCGGTTATTGCCTATAACTATGAAGAAGCTCTTAAGGTAGGTCGCGAATTAGAGCGCTTAAATTTCCTCTGGATGGAAGAACCAGTACTAGATGTGAATTTTAATTCGCTCAAAAAATTACGTGAGAAATTAGATATTCCAATTTGCGGAACTGAGGTAATTGCGGGAGCTCAATACTCAACAGCGCTCTATATCAAAGAAGGAATTGTGGATATTGTCAGAACCGATGTCTCATGGCGCGGAGGATTAACCGCTGTTATGAAAACCGCTCACCTTGCTGAGGCTTTTGGTGTTCGTTGTGAATTACACACGACTATTTATCACGCACTAGAGATGGTTCAACTTCATGCCTCCCTAGCGATTTCAAATTGCCAGTTCTTCGAGACGCTATATCCGTTTGATGACTTTGATTTCGGATTGAAAAATGGATTAGTGATAAAAGATGGTTTTGTTCAAGCGCCGACGGGGGCAGGATTTGGCATTGAAT
This sequence comes from Candidatus Planktophila sp., assembly GCA_044373255.1. Classification (GTDB taxonomy): domain Bacteria; phylum Actinomycetota; class Actinomycetes; order Nanopelagicales; family Nanopelagicaceae; genus Planktophila. The sequence goes on from JBIPNL010000098.1 coordinate 1,893, forward strand.
ATGATTGGGATTTCATTGATAAGCACACTGTGGAGATTTACTAACCGATGGCAAAATTCGACTCGGTCATTACTGATGTAGAGATTCGTGCTTGCAGAACGGTAAAACAAGCCTCAGACAGTGATTGGAGTGTTGCGGATGGTATGAACTTCACGGTCATAACTTTGACCGATTCTCAAGGAATCAAGGGAACCTCATTTGGTTTTGGTGCACTTGATGCAACTATTGCTGGAAAGACCATGTCAGCCATTAAGCCCTTTTTTCTTGGGCGAAATCCCTGTGACACTGAAAAAGCTCTAAAGGAGTTCGAAAATTTTGACCGTAAGTGGAACCACGTTCCTATTTACGCATACGCACCTTTCGATAATGCTTGTTGGGATCTAAAAGGAAAGATCGCCAACATGCCGGTCTACAAAATGCTAGGCGCAGCGCGTGAGGAGATTCCAGTCTACGTAAGTTCTGGAGTTTTGCCTTCAGTAGAGGCTTACGTCGCTGAGTCACTCGATGCAAAAGCAAAAGGCTACAGAGGTTATAAATTACATCCACCAGGGATGGTTGAAGGTGGAAAAGTAGAAATGGATATTGCTGCTTACAAGGCAGTAAGAGCAGCGGTAGGTCCAGATTTTCCACTGATGGCAGATCCTGTTATTGGTCATGATTACGAAGAGGCTTTAAAGGTTGGACGAGAACTTGAGAAATTAGATTTTCTTTGGCTAGAAGAGCCGGTTCTTGATATTGATTTTAATTCTTTACGAAAGCTTCGCGAGAAATTAGATATACCAATCATTGCGACAGAAGTTCTAGCGGGTGCGAACTATTCAACCGCTTTGTACATTCAAAAAGATATGGTAGATATTGTCCGAAGTGATGTTTCTTGGCGCGGAGGCATAAGTGCAGTTATGAAGACTGCTCACATGGCTGAAGCTTTTGGTGTCAGATGTGAATTACACACAACGATTTACCATGCTCTTGAAATGGTGCAACTTCATGTAGCTCTCGCAATTTCCAATTGCCAATTTTTTGAATTGTGCTATCCAACTGAACCTTTAGATTTTGGAACTAAAAATAAATTGGAAATAAAAGATGGCCTCCTACAAGCACCTCAAGGTCCTGGGTTGGGAATTGATTACGACTGGGACTATATCGATAAGCATACGGTCGCTATCTACTAGCGACCCGAACAGATAGTCGCTCTTCTTTAGCGCTATGAGAGAGCGAGCATGTCCATGAATTCATTCACGGGGGTGCTGCTGAGCTTGTCGTAATCGAGGGAGAGAGCAAGAATTTTATCTTGCTGACCTTTATCGTAGATTCGATTGAGGTTGATCTTAAACTTCTCAATCAGAAGCGGAATTCCCTCGCTGCGTCGACGAGCATGGCCGATTGGGTACTCCACTGCTACTTCATCAAGGATTGTGCCATCGTTAAGCTCGATGGTGATGGCGTTCGCGATTGAGCGCTTAGCTGGATCATGATAATCAGCGCTATAGCTCGTATCTTCAACGCAGGTGATTTTCTCTCTGAGAGCATCGATGCGGGAATCTGATGCCACATCATCTTCGTAATCTCGCGCAGTTAAGCGGCCAAAAATAAGTGGCACGGCAACCATGTACTGAATGCAGTGATCTCTATCGGCAGGGTTATTGAGAGGTCCTTTTTTATCTATGATCCGAATACATGCCTCGTGTGTGCGAATTGTCACCTTCTTGATATCACTTGCTGATAAACCCTTAGCCGTTAATTGAGAATGCAGGGTCATCGCTGCCTCAACTGCGGTTTGTGAATGAAATTCTGCTGGGAAGGAAATCTTGAAGAGGATGTTCTCCATGACATATGAGCCGTATTCACGTTGGAAGGTAAAGGAATTTCCGCGGAAGGAAGCATCGTAGAAACCCCAGATCTTTGCAGTCAGGGCGGTCGGATAACCCATCTCACCGGTTGATGCTAAGAGCGCCAGGCGAACCGCACGAGAAGTTGCATCTCCCGCAGCCCATGATTTACGAGAGCCGGCGTTAGGAAAGTGGCGATAGGTCCGAAGTGATTGACCATCAACCCACGCTAATGACACTGCTGCAAGAATCTGATCACGAGTCAGGCCAAGCATGCCTGCGACAACGGCAGTTGAAGCGACCTTAACCAAAATTACGTGATCTATTCCAACTTTATTAAATGAGTTTTCAAGAGCGATACACCCTTGAATCTCATGAGCCTTAATCATCGCAGTCAGTACATCTTTAACCGTCAGTTTCTTGCCTGTCGTGCGAGATAGCCAGTCAGCTGTAGCAAGGATTCCACCGAGGTTATCTGATGGATGACCCCATTCAGCTGCCAGCCAAGTGTCGTTAAAATCTAACCAGCGGATCATTGCACCAATATTGAACGCTCCCTGCACTGGATCTAATTCAAAATTTGTGCCAGGTACTTTTACGCCATTCTTTACAGTGACACCAGGGGCTACTGGTCCTAGGAGCTTTGTGCATGCAGGATATTCCAGAGCTTCTAAACCACAACCGAGTGTGTCGAGGAGGCAATTCCACGCAGTCTCGTAAGCGACAGGAGATTTAATCTCATAATTCATAACATAATCAACGATATCGATGATCTCTTTATCGTAGGGAAGGTTTGATTTTGTTACGTGGGATGACATTGTGATTATCTCTTCTCTATTGGAATGAATTGCAGATCTTCTGGTCCTGTGTAATTCGCACTTGGTCTAATGATTTTATTATCAATTCTTTGTTCGATGATATGAGCTGCC
>JBIPNL010000099.1:0-4551 GCA_044373255.1 Candidatus Planktophila sp.
TACTCACCGAAATGCCGGAACAACCTCACAGATTGCAAGTCTTGTCACTGCAACTATCTCTTCTTTGAAAGAGCAGATTGCTTCTCTCGTTCCATTAGTTGCCTCCGGTGCGTTAGCGGGAATTCATCTTGAGGGGCCTTATCTATCATCGGCAAAGTGCGGGGCACACAATCCAGATCTACTTCGACACCCCGCCCTCGATGAAGTTAAATCTCTGATCGAGGCAGGACAAGGCTCTATCCGCATGGTGACTATCGCACCAGAGCTAGAGGGAGCGATTGAATCTATCGGGTGGCTCTCATCGCAAGGAATTGTTGCCGCAATTGGCCATTCTGATGCTGATGCGGCGACTACCAAAAGAGCAATCGCGGCTGGAGCACAGGTTGTCACACACTTTAGTAATGCCATGTCGAAGAATCTCACTGACGAATCAATGGCGACACATGTACTCAATGATTCTACGATTGCACTAGAGCTCATTAATGATGGGGTCCACGTTCCGAAGGAAGTAATTGAAGCCGTCGTTGTGAAAGCCTTACAACGTACAATCCTGATCACCGATGCAATGTCGGCGGCGGGCTCTTCTGATGGAATGTACTCGATTGGCGGACTTGAAGTTGAGGTCAAAGATTCTATTGCGCGACTTAAAAGAAATAATTCGCTAGCAGGTAGCACTTTGACTATGGAACAAGCGTTCTTAAATTTCATCAATAAAGATGGGGTCTCATTAATTGATGCAGTTCATGCATCTTCTACTCTTCCTGCAAAACTTTTAAAACTAGAAAAAATAGGATCCATAGCCGTTGGAAATAAGGCAAATATTCTGCATTTTGATGGAAAAACGATTGAATTATTAACTTTTTAAAGTTTAAACACGCGTAACTTATGCATAACTTGCAACTTATTTAAGTATCGGAGATACTAAAGCCCTAACGAATTGGACTTAATTAAATGTACTCCTCGATGCAGTCGCATCACGCAAGCACTTTCAGACATATTCCTGCTTCATCAAAACCAGTTTCACCAGAGCGAGTTGCTCAAGTTTTGGCAGATGAATGGAAGCTTTTCACTAAAAATACAGCCGGTTCTGCAGCTGAGAGCAAGCGCGCTTTCGCTTCACTTCCACTTGGCGTCACTTCAAGTTTCCAACATTGGGACCCTTACCCAATCTCAATCGCATCTGCAGAAGGTGCCTGGATGACCGATGTTGATGGTCGTAAGCTGCTTGATCTCTCTATGGGCTTCGGTGCAATGCTCGCTGGCCACCTCAATCCAATAGTTGTAGAAGAGATTCAAACCTCTCTTCGCCAGGGAATGCTCTTTGTTACTCCTTCGCCAACATCTACCGATGCCGCTGAGCGAATCTGTAAGCGATTTGGTATCGACCAGGTTCGCTTCACCAACTCAGGAACTGAGTCAACAATGTATGCGGTTCGAGTGGCTCGATCTGCAACAGAGAAGATGGGAATCCTCAAAGTCGAGGGTGGCTATCATGGCAGCTATGACCCATTTGTTGTTTCATCAAAACCACCACTTGATAAAATTGGCAATCCAGATAAGCCAAAGGCTTACATCGACTCCAACCTCGTTCCAGGAGACATCTACGTCGTCCCTTTCAATAACCTTGAAGCTCTCGAGAAGATGTTTAAGAAGAATTCAAAGAAAATTGCCTGCTTTATCGTTGAACCAGTATTAGAAAATCTAGCGATCGTCTTGCCAGATGTTGGATATCTCGAAGGTGTTCGTGCTCTCTGCGATAAGTACAACGTTGTTCTCATCTTTGATGAAGTTAAGACCGGTCTTACAGCTGGACCTAAGGGAGCAGCTGCTCGCCTTGGTGTTAAGCCAGACTTAATCACTCTTGCAAAATCTATCGGCGGAGGACTTCCACTTGCAGCATTCGGTGGAAAGAAGAAGTACATGGATTATGTATCTAACGGCAAGATGGCTCACTTTGGAACCTTTAACGGAAATCCACTCGCGATGGCCGGTATTCGCGCCATCGATCGCATCTGTACAGATGAAGCGATGGCAAAGGCTGAAGCGTTCAATATGCAGGCGCTCGATCGAATCAGTGCCATTATTGATGAGTTTGAATTGCCTGCTCACACAGTTGGATTTGGTGTAAAGGGCTGCGTAACGTGGTCAACAACTCCTGTACGCAACTACCGAGATTACAAGGCGACAGATTTTACTATTGCAGAAGCACATTGGCTCTTCTCGCTTAACCGCGGAATTATCACTCCGCCAGGACTTGATGAGCAGTGGTTAATTAGCCTTGCACATGGACAAGCTGAGATCGATCTACTGGTTGAAGATTTCCGCGAATTTGCAATAGCACTTCGCGGTTAATTACTTCAGAATTAATTACTCCAGAGTTAATTACTCCAGGAAGAGTGCAGCGGTCGACCTTCTGCATATCCAGCTGACGATTGAATTCCAACAGTTGCACGTTCTGCAAATTCATTGAGATCTCGCGCTCCGGCATAGGTGCACGATGAACGCACTCCTGCGATAATTTCATCGAGCAGATCTTCCACACCCGGACGAGCCGAGTTGAGATACATCCGAGAAGTTGAAATTCCTTCTTCAAAGAGTGATTTACGCGCTCTATCAAAGGCATCTTCACTTGAAGTTCTCGCAGCAACTGCGCGCGCTGATGCCATTCCAAAGGATTCTTTAAAGAGTTTTCCGTGAGCATCACGCTGGAGATCACCAGGTGATTCATAGGTGCCGGCAAACCATGAACCGATCATGACTTGTGATGCTCCGGCGGCGAGAGCCAGTGCGACATCGCGTGGATGACGCACTCCTCCATCTGCCCAAACCGATTTACCTAACTCTTTCGCAGCTGCTGCACACTCAAGCACCGCTGAAAATTGTGGTCGCCCGACACCTGTCTGCATACGAGTTGTGCACATCGCACCTGGGCCAACTCCTACCTTAACGATGTCAGCACCCGCTGCAATGAGATCGCGAGTGCCGTCTGCAGTGACAACATTGCCGGCGACAATTGGAATTGTTGGGTTAAGTGCACGGATAATCTTGAGCGCTTCGATCATCTTCTTTTGGTGCCCATGGGCGGTATCGACAACTAATACATCAACACCAGAATCGATCAGTGCCTTTGCCTTTGCTGCTACATCGCCATTGATCCCAACGGCTGCAGCAATACGCAATCTGCCCTTGCTATCCAGGGCTGGCGTATAAAGGGTTGCACGCAATGCGCCAACACGGGTCAAGATGCCGACTAGCTCGCCGACTGCATTAACAACTGGCGCGACTGAACGACGATGTTCGTGCAGGAAATCAAATGCTTGTCGCGGATTGAACGAATCGGAGATAACAAATGGATTCTTTGTCATCACCTGAGAGAGTTGAGTAAATCGATCAACAGATGTGCAATCATCTTCAGTAATAATGCCTACGGGCTTATTATTTTCAACCACAACAATTGCGCCATGTGCTCGCTTATTGATCAAACTAATTGCATCTGCAACAGTTTCATTGGGTGCAAGAGTGATTGCTGTATCAAAAAATGGATGACGTGATTTCACCCAAGAGATCACATCATGTACAACCGAGTGTGGGATGTCTTGTGGAATCACAGCAATTCCACCGCGACGTGCAACAGTCTCGGCCATTCGTCTGCCTGATATCGCCGTCATATTCGCAACCACGATAGGGATTGTTGTTCCTGATCCATCTACCGACGAGAGATCAACATCCATTCGGCTAAGAAGATCTGAGGCACTTGGCACCATGAAAACATCGTCATAGGTGAGGTCAAAGGTGGGTGTATTTAGGAATCGCACGTAGGGAAACTATACGGGTATTCACATGCGAACGAGAAAATCACAGCGTGCAACACCTGTCTCAATCAACTCTGCGTTGACTTGATCTGTCCCTTTTGCCCATGCCTTAGCACTCTCTGGATCTTTGCCGAAGGCAATGTGGCGTGAAATCAAACGTGAGATCCGGACATCCTCGTCAAGGTGGGCATACCAGCTCTGATTAAGTAAGGGTGAGACATCCTGCCAACCATCGCGATCGTGCATGAGGTAATTACCTTCAACGATAATGACGCGAGTGCTCGGCAAAACTACACCTTGGGCAGCAATCGACTCTTCGATAGAACGATCAAAGATTGGGTAGTAGATCGAATCATTGTGCTCATGTGTGACTCGCTCTAGAACGCGTGTAAATCCTTTCACATCAAAGGTGTCGGGTGCGCCTTTTCTTTCAGAGCGACCTAATGATTTCAATACTTTATTACTTAAATGAAATCCATCCATAGGTAACACTGAGACAAGCGAAGGATCCTCACCCTTAAGTAAAAACTTTGAGAGTGTTGATTTTCCTCCACCAGGCTTACCAACTATTCCAATAATTGTTCGAGTAGAACCTGCTGCAAGGGTTGTGATTATTTCTTTTGCTTCTTCTTTACTTATCTCTTTAGACATGTGCTTTACACCTACTTGCCATAGGCCGCTCGAGAAATTTCGCGCCGGCGCTCTTGATATGCCGGTGATGCGCTAGCGATCATATGTT
>JBIPNL010000100.1:0-4521 GCA_044373255.1 Candidatus Planktophila sp.
GCGAAAAGGACAAGTCTCCATTCATGGAGCGCGTTGTCTTTATCAACCGTGTATCTAAAGTTGTTAAGGGTGGACGTCGTTTCTCATTCACAGCACTCGTAGTTGTCGGTGACGGCAACGGCCAGGTTGGAATCGGATACGGAAAGTCCAAGGAAGTTCCACAAGCAATTGCAAAGGCTGTCGAAGAAGCAAAGAAGTCATTCTTCACAGTCCCACGCGTGCAGGGAACAATTCCTCACCCAGTTCAGGGCGAGACAGCAGCAGGCGTAATTCTTCTTCGCCCAGCTTCTCCAGGTACCGGAGTTATCGCCGGTGGTCCTGTTCGTGCCGTACTTGAGTGTGCAGGTATCACTGATGTACTTACAAAATCTCTCGGCTCAAATAACGCGATCAACATGGTTCACGCCACTGTTGCAGCGCTCAAGATGCTCGAGTCACCAGCAGCAATTGCAGCTCGACGTGGACTTCCACTCGAAGATGTAGCTCCTGCTGCAATCATCCGCGCGTCACAGACAGTTGGTGCCTAATGCCACGTTTAAAGATCACACAGATCAAGTCAACAGTTGGTAACAAGCCAGAGATCCGCGAGAGCGTTCGCTCACTTGGATTAAAGCGCATCAATGATGTTGTCGTTAAGGAAGATCGCCCAGAAATTCGTGGCATGGCATACGCCGCTCGCCACTTGATTAAGATCGAGGAGGTTGAGTAGAGATGACGCTAAAACTTCATCACCTCAGACCAGCACCAGGTGCTAAGAAAGCTAAGACTCGTAAGGGTCGCGGTGAAGCATCTAAGGGAAAGACCGCCGGTCGCGGTGGCAAGGGAACGCACGCTCGTAACACAGTGCGTCCAGGTTTCGAAGGTGGTCAGCTACCTCTCGTTATGCGCTTGCCTAAGCTTCGTGGGTTTAAGAACCCAGCACGCATTGAGTACCAGGTAGTTAATGTCTCAATGATCAACGCTCTCTACCCAAAGGGTGGCGATGTAACAGTTGCTTCACTCATTGCTCTCGGAGCGGTGCGCGATAGCCTTCCTGTAAAGGTTCTTGGCAATGGAGAAATCTCTGTCAAGGTAACAGTTACAGCACATGCATTCTCATCATCGGCGATCGATAAGATCACTGCTGCTGGCGGATCAACGGCAACCCTTTAAACGGTTGTAAAAAAGTTCGAATTAAAGACGCTTGAATCGATAGAGGGAGAAAATTGATGCTTTCCGCATTTGGTATGGCTTTTAAGACTCCAGAGTTGCGCAAGAAAATCTTCTTCACTCTCTCGATCATGGCGCTCTTTCGCTTTGGTTCAGTAGTACCAACGCCTGGTGTTTCGTACACCAACGTTCAGCAGTGTCTTGCTGGAGCAGATCAGGGCGGGCTCTTTGGCTTGATCAACTTGTTCAGTGGTGGAGCGCTTATTCAGCTCTCCGTCTTTGCACTTGGAATCATGCCTTACATCACCGCATCGATCATCGTTCAACTTCTTACTGTTGTCATTCCTCGCTTTGAAACTCTTAAGAAAGAGGGACAGTCAGGAACTGCCAAGCTCACTCAGTACACACGCTACTTGACCATCGGTTTGGCTGTCTTGCAGTCAACAGGTTTGATCGCAGTTGCCCGTACACCAGGACGGTTGATCGCAGGATGTGATCTTCCAATTATTCCGGATGATTCTTGGACGCGCATCATCACAATGATCATCGTGATGACAGCAGGAACTTCTGTAATCATGTGGCTCGGTGAATTGATCACAGATCGCGGCGTCGGTAACGGTATGTCCATCTTGATCTTTACATCGATCGCAGCAAGCTTCCCATCACAGCTCTGGAGCATCAGAATTGATCGCGGATTCCCAATATTTGTCTTTGTCCTTCTTATCGGAGTAGTTGTCGTTGCAGCAGTTGTCTTCGTTGAGCAAGCCCAACGACGTATTCCTGTTCAATATGCCAAGCGCATGGTTGGTCGCCAGTCATACGGCGGAACTTCTACCTACATTCCAATCAAGGTTAACCAAGCTGGAGTTATCCCAGTGATCTTTGCTTCTTCACTTCTCTACATCCCATCGTTGATCGTGAACTTCACCGGAAGTACATCTGCCTGGGCTGTCTGGATTCAACGTAATCTTGTTAACGGAGATAACATTTACTACATCACGCTCTACGCGGGAATGATTATCTTCTTTACCTACTTCTATGTGGCAATCACATTTAACCCTGATGAAGTTGCAGATAATATGAAGAAGTACGGTGGATTTATTCCGGGCATTCGTGCCGGACGTCCAACCTCAGAGTATTTGCAATACGTACTCTCACGCATTATTGCTCCAGGATCACTCTATCTAGCACTCGTTGCGATCATTCCGATCATCGCACTCGTTCTCTTTGGAGCTTCTCAGAACTTCCCATTTGGTGGAACTGCGATTCTGATCGTTGTCGGTGTTGGTCTTGATACCGCCAAGCAGATCGAAAGCCAATTGCAGCAACGCTCCTATGAGGGATTCTTGCGCTAATGAGATTAGTCCTGGTTGGACCACCAGGTGCTGGCAAGGGAACACAAGCAGCTTTTCTCTCGGCACATTACTCAATTCCCCATATCTCTACTGGAGATATTTTCCGTGCCAATATGAAGGCGGGAACACCGCTAGGTCTTGAAGCAAAAGCATTTGTCGATCGCGGCGAACTTGTGAGCGATGCAATCACTAATGCAATGGTTCGCGGCCGCCTTGAAGAAGATGATGCTCGCGCAGGATTTTTGCTCGATGGATGGCCGCGCAATGTCGCACAGGCAGAAGTTCTGCGAGCCATGATGGCTGAAAAAGCGAGCTCACTGAGCGCAGTCCTTGAATTTTCAATCCCATCGGAAGAAATTATCGCCCGACTTTCATCGCGTTTAACATGTCGCCAATGCGGCAAGTCAACCGATGCGGGATCAACGTCATGCCCGGCAGATGGTGGCGAGCTATATCAGCGCGAAGATGACAAGCCAGAAGTGATTGCTCGTCGTTTATCTGTCTACGAAGAGCAGACCGCACCAATCATTAATTTTTATCGCACCGAAGGTTTGCTGATTACGGTAAGCGCCTTAGGTGAAGTTTCTGAAATTACTCAGCGCGCTATCGATGCGCTCAGTCGCGTTCAATAGGATTTTCATGGCAATTCAGATTAAAACTCTCGATGAGTTAAAGGTAATGAGGCGAGCAGGACTTCTTGTCGGTCAAACGTTAGATCTCCTGCGCCAATCGATCAAGATTGGAATGCGCACTGATGCACTAGATGCGATTGCTGCAGCCAACATCAAGCGCGGGGGAGGCACATCAAATTTCCTTGGCTATCACGGATATCCAGCAACAATCTGCATCTCAGTAAATGATGAGATCGTTCACGGGATTCCAGGCGATCGCATCATTGAAGATGGAGATGTTGTATCAATAGATTGTGGCGCAATCATTGATGGCTGGCATGGCGATGCTGCATTCTCATACGGTGTCGGAACCGTTGATCCACAAGATCAAAAAATGATGGATGTCTGCGAAGAATCTATGTGGCGTGGTTTTGCAGCTGCCAAACTAGGTGGACGTTTAACGGATATCAGCCATGCAATTGGAAGTTATATTGATTCACAAGGTAAGTACGGCATCCTTGCCGAGTATGGTGGCCACGGAATCGGTACAGAGATGCATCAAGAGCCACACGTCTTAAATTTTGGTAAGCCCGGTAATGGTCCTGAACTCGTTGCAGGTATGGCACTTGCTATTGAGCCGATGATTACTCGGGGAACTGCAAAGACACACGTTCTTGCAGATGATTGGACAGTTGTCTCTAATGACAAGAGCCGAGGGGCTCACTTTGAGAACTCCTTTGTTCTCCTGCCAGATGGCAAACCATTTGTACTCACCGCCATCGATGGTGGTCGAGCGAAGCTTGCCACCCTCGGAATCGAAGTCTCAGACCTACTGGTGTGAGATCCACCGGCGATGGCTGAGGTTGAATCCTGAGTCTGAGCTCGTGTCGAGAGGGAAAAAGCAAGATTTTGGGGGAGATCAGGAGTACAAGGGGCCGATTTCCCTTATATGGGGGCTCTGCCTTAGACTCACCCTTCGGTCAAGAAGTAAATCCACAGGATTTAGGGCTCGACCAACCATGTTCGTTTTATGAGATAACAGAGAAGAAGGTAAATTTTTGGCTAGCAAAGATGGCGCCATCGAAATTGAAGGCGTTGTAGCTGAAGCTCTACCTAACGCAATGTTTCGCGTTGAACTAACAAATGGACACAAGATCTTGGCACACATCAGTGGAAAGATGCGAAAGAACTACATTCGTATTCTTCCTGGTGATCGTGTGATCGTAGAACTCAGTCCATATGACCTCACACGAGGTCGAATTATCTATCGTTACAAGTAACAGAGGGAGCACGACTATGAAGGTTAATCCAAGCGTGAAGAAGATTTGCGATAAGTGCAAAGTCATTCGCCGCAAGGGTCGCGTCATGGTCATTTGCGAAAACCTTCGTCACAAGCAACGTCAGGG
>JBIPNL010000101.1:0-4495 GCA_044373255.1 Candidatus Planktophila sp.
GAACCTTTATTCGGAATGGCTACTCGTAACATGATTTAACACACCTTCGATTCGTTAGAGAAACTTGTAAACATCTTGTGGAGTAAGGCCGCGTGCGAGCATGAGAGTTTGCAGATGATAGATCAGCTGACTTATCTCTTCGGCAAGAGCCTCGTTGCTTTCATGCTCAGCTGCCAGCCAGACCTCTCCCGCCTCTTCAATGATCTTCTTTCCGATGCCATGAACTCCAGAATCAAGAGCTGCAACCGTTGACGAACCGGCAGGGCGATCGATCGCCTTCTGGGATAGTTCCTCCCAGAGCTCATCAAATGATTTCATGACGTTAGTTTACGTTATCTAGCGTGAATTCTGCTGACAATTAGTGCGTAATCAGAGCTCGCAACCGATTTACCATCTCCGCTGGGTCTGTTGCGTTAAAGACAGCGCTACCGGCTACGAAGGTATCTGCTCCCGATTCATGAGCTATCTCTATCGTTTCCAAGGAAATTCCACCATCGACTTGTAGCCATATCGGACGATCGCCGATAAGCGCCTTTGTGCGCCGCACTTTATCCATCATGGAATGCATAAACTTCTGCCCACCGAAACCTGGTTCAACTGTCATAATCAAAAACATATCAACCTCGGAAACGATATCGATATAGTCCTGGATATCGGTTCCGGGTTTGAGCGCTAGTCCTGCGCGTGCGCCTTCTCGTCTTATGGATCGTAGCGTCTTGATCGGGTCAATCGATGATTCGGCGTGAATAGTCACACTGGCACTTCCTGCATGGGCATATGCGGGTCCCAGCGTGTCAACATCTGAAATCATTAAATGAGAATCAACCGGCAACGGAGACTTCGCAATAATTGATGTGGCAGTGTCGAAATCAAAGGTAAAATTAGGAACGAAGATGTTATCCATCACATCTAAATGAAGAAGATCGGAAACCTTAGAAATCTTTGCGATTTCTTGATCAAGGTGGGAGAAGTCAGCGTTAAGAATACTCGGCGTGATTCTTATTCCCATTTGTAAACTCTACCCTAAGCTGTTTTTCGAAAGAGGGCTAGAAACATTGAATCCGTATTGTGTCTCTGTGTCCATAACGCCATTGCGCTATCTCGGATAGCACCTTCGAGATTAATAGGCAGGTAAGGGGTGACATCTATCTGTTCGAGGGACGGATGGCGCTTAAGCATATCTGCTACAGCAATACTCGTTTCGGCCAAGTGAGGAGAGCATGTTGCATAACCAAAGACTCCCCCAATGTTAAGGACAGAGATAGCGGCATCTGATATCTCGCTCTGCAATTGAATAAGCGATCTGAGATCAGAGACGCTTCGACGCCATCGTACTTCTGGCCTGCGCCTTAAGGCACCAAGTCCTGTACAAGGAACATCGGCAATTACCGCATCGAAAGTTTCACCGTTCTGCGAGATTTCACGCGCATCTCCAACTAATACCCGTGCTCCTACAACAACGCGTTTGACCAAATCTGCTCTCGCCGAGGAGATTTCATTTGCAGTAAAGAGATGTCCCTCCTCTTTGGCGATTGAAGAAAGAAGGGCTGCTTTACCACCAGGACCGGCACATAGATCGAGCCAGGAATTTCTATCCCAAGCGGCACGTGCGAAAACGGAGGCAACCAACTGAGAGCCTTCATCTTGGACTCCTGCACGACGATGACGAATTGCTTCGAGAGATCCTGGGGTTGCATCAGCGGTAAAACCGTACGAAGAGTACTGAGTTGGGATCGCACCCTGTTCTTCAAATTCGGCGATTGCAGACCGTCCCGGCCACGTAACAAATGTTGGTTTGGTAGGCACGTTGTTCACTCTAAGAAGTTCTTCTACTTCATTAAAATCTCGTAGTAAATCAAAGTATGCGCTGACGATCCATTCTGGGTGGGAATAGAGAATAGATAATCGAGAGACATCATCACCAATAGCACGTACAGGTACGAGCCACTCATCCAAGCTCTTGGTGCTGACCTTGCGAAGAAGCGCATTGACAAAGCTGGCCTTAGATTCACCAAGAACTTTACGAGCTAATTCAACCGTCTGTGAAACAGCGGCGTGGATGGGAACTCGCATCTCAAATATCTGCTGCAGTCCGAGCCGGGTCACATCCACAATACCTGAATCAACATCCTTCCATGGTCGATCGCTGACTTGGGCGAGAATGTAGTCATGGCGACCCTGCATTCGGAGCGTTCCATATAGAAGTTCCGTGGCGAACGCCTTATCACGCTGATCAAAGGATGAGTCATCTAACGCCTTTGGCAGAAGTAAATTTGAGTAGCCATCTCTGCGATTGACCTCAGTGAGAACATCAAAAACTAGAAGTCTGACGGGATCCGCTTTTGGCTTCTTAAAGGTGTTGCGTCTAGCCTCAACCAATGTATTCACCGGGATTGATTCTGGTTCCTCGTGCCCAATCAGCCGCCTTCATCTCGTTCTTTCCCTGCGGGATCACGGTAAGAATTTCTAAAAGCCCATCCGAGGTTCCCACAAGCACCGCATTCTTTGAGACATGCAGCTCTCCCGGTTTCAACTTTGCTTCGTAGGTGTTCAAAACGACAGCGTTTGTTACCTTCAACAAATCTCCCCTAAAGAGCGTTCGCGCCATCGGGTTTGGATAAAAAGCAAGAATTTTGCGCGCAATCACATCTGCACTCATGCTCCAATCAAGGAGCGCTTCATCCTTACTGACTTTGGAAGCGATACTTACACCCGTCGCACTTTGCATAATTGGAGAAACCCCAGCAGATATATCTGCAAGTGAATCATCAATCAAAGTAACTCCTTCTGTGGCAAGGAATGCAAGTGCCTCAGAAGTTCGCATCTCTGGATTGCGTTTAAAAGTGGCTCTGCGATAGATCGGACCTGTATCCATCCCTGCATCAAGGGCAAAAACTGTGATACCGAGATGTGAATCTCCATGCTCGATTGCACGCTGAACCGGAGCTGCACCACGCCATTGAGGTAGCTCTGAAAAGTGGAGATTGATAAATCCATATGTGGGCAGATCCAGAACCTTTTGCGGAAGTAAAACTCCGAAAGCAATGACGACAACGCAATCGATGTCATCGAGTTTCTGTTGGAAATCATCAGTCCTGGAAATTTCTATACATTCCACAGAGTTTTCCTCGCACCAGAGCGCTACATCACTTCTTACTATGCGTCCCCCGCGTCCAGCCACTTTTGCTGTTGTAGTGAAGACTCTCACCAATTCGTGGTTACTTGTAAGAAGCCATTCCAGAGTTGGTACCGCGATCTGCGGGGTTCCAGCTAGCGCCACACGCACTAGTTACTTTTTCCGAAGAGACCATGGGGCGACACCTTGATCGTAGGAGTGATTCCCTGATCGATCGCTGCTGCAAACCACTCGGCGTCACGGATCTCCTTCATCGCTACTTTACGATCCGCCTTAGATAATCTGTCTATAAAAACGATTCCATCGAGGTGGTCCGTTTCATGCTGCAAGGCTCTCGCAAGAAACTCGCTACCATCGACAGTGATGGGTTCCCCATGCATATTAAAACCTTGTGCAACTGCGCGCATCGCGCGAGGTGTTTCATACCTGATCTCTGGGAATGAGAGGCATCCTTCTTCTCCGTCTTGCAACTCTTGACTCAAGGTGAGGGTCGGATTGACTAGATGACCAATTTCTTCATCAACGCACCATGTAAATACACGCAGCGGAACTCCAATCTGAGGTGCCGCCAACCCAGCGCCAGGAGCGTCGAGCATCGTGTCTATGAGATCGCTGACCAGGGTTCGCAATTCTTTATCAAAATCGACAACAGGAGACGCCGGCGTGACCAAGACAGGGTCACCAAATAAACGAATCTCCTGAATTGCCATAGTGCAATCTTAACTCAATGCGTAGGGGTCAACCCTCATACTCAGATTCGATTTCTTAGCAAGTGAGCGCTTCTTTCGATACGTTACGAGGAAATCAACCAGCGATTGCGCATCTTCGTGCGGAACTGTGAGAATCACCCTGGAACTTTCATCAGATATCTTCTTAGGTCCCAAAATTCTCGTAGCAGATGGGATGCGGCCATCACCTACTGCCTTCCTTATCCCAGTGATAAAGGTTTGACAGTCTCCATGAACCATTTCGATTGTGAGAGCGCTGACTACAGGAGGAAGCTGCGTCTGTTCTCGCTCCAGCAACTCGCGATTATTGATTGCATTCAGATTCCACCGTGCAATCGATGCCACGATCGGATGTGAGCTATCGATAACGACAAGTACTTTGCCACCAGATGAGACTAGAGAAGAGAAATGCATAATCGACTCACGTACGCGTTCTTGTGCTCTCAGATCGATCTGGGAAAAGAGCGAGTCCCCCTCAAGTATGACTACTGCTTGATATCCCGCCGGTAATTGCGGCGCCATCCCTGAGGTGGCAAGAACTATCGAAGGTTCATCAGTTACAGATGGAATGGGACTCGATGCATCTGAGGTGATTACGGGAAACCCCGGAAAAGCTCGACCGATCTCATGC
>JBIPNL010000012.1:0-18296 GCA_044373255.1 Candidatus Planktophila sp.
CAGGGCCGCTACCGGCTGGGCTCACGCTAGATACAACTACTGGAACAATTTCGGGAACACCAACTACCGTTCTATCCGCAACACAATTTACAATTACAGCAGTTACAACATTTGGAAGTGGTGCACAAGATACTGGCACCGCAAATGTGACGATTGCAATTGCGGCCTCACTTCCATCAGCACCTGCATCTGCATCCGGCGCTGTGGCAACAGGCGCAACAACCACCGCGTCGATTGCCATCACAGCACCTACATCGACGGGTGGAACAACAATCGACCGATATAACGTCACGGTCACGCCAGTAAACGCAGGTGTTGCAGTAACTGGCACGACGACAACCACATCAGCTGCGATTACAGGCCTTCAACCAGGAACTCAATACACAGCGACAGTAACTGCTACAAACTCAGCAGGTACTGGAAGTTCTGTCACAACGTCTACCTTTATTACCAATCCAGCAATCTCACCATCTGTGGCAACGGCAACGGGTGCTGTAAATTCAGCAATTACACCTATTGCTACGGCCCTTTCAGCTGAAGCAGGAAGCACCGCTACATATGCGCTCACGGGAACTCTTCCAGCCGGTCTTACCTTCGATACGGCCACTGGAACCATTTCGGGTACTCCAACTGCAGTAACAGCGTCAGCAACATACACAATTACCGCCACGGTCGATATTGCAGGAGTCACAAAGACTGCGTCAACCACAGTTTCACTGGGTGTGACATATTCTGTTCCAACTGCACCAGCTGCAGCGTCGGGAAATGTTGCTAACGGTGCGACCACAACCGCAACGATTGCAATCACCGCGCCGGTTTCTAATGGTGGTGAGTCAATTGACTCTTACACCGTCACAGTTACGCCTGTTGTTTCAGGATCTGCCGTAACAACTAACTCAGCAACAACATCTGCGAGTGTTACTGGCTTACAACCGGGGACACAGTATGTCGCTACCGTTGTTGCAAATAACGCAGCAGGCGCGGGACCATCGGTCACAACATCTACGTTTACTACTAACCCGGGTTTGACAGCAACTTCTGCAACCACCACTGAAGCAGTCGGTGTTGCAATGACACCAATTACAGCAACTGTTCTTGCAGAGGTCGGAGTAACTAGTACATTTGCACTAAGCGGTACATTGCCTACTGGTCTTGAATTTGATACTGCGACCGGAACAATTTCAGGAACTCCGACAACTGTGACCACAGCAACGACGGTTACAATTACTGCATCGGTATTGATTGGTTCAGATACAAAGACAGCAACTACTAACGTAACTATTAGTGTTGCACTATCGCCGCAGACAACTCTTACCTTGGCTGGAGGATCAGCAAATATCGGAGATACCGCTACCGTCACCGTGGGCGGCGGTAGCGGTACCGGAAACATCACATACGCAATAACGGGTGGATCGGCAGCTGGTTGTGCGGTAAATGCACAGGGTGAAGTCACATCAACAGGTGCAGGTACTTGTATTGTCAGGGCAACCAAAGATGGCGACACATCATTTGCTAGCGCGACTTCTGCACCAACAACAGTGACTTTCACTAATCCAACACCTACGCCAACACCTACGCCAACACCTACGCCAACACCTACGCCAACACCTACGCCAACACCTACGCCAACACCTACGCCAACACCTACGCCAACACCAAAGCCATCTGCAACGCCAACGGTTAAGCCAACACCAAAGCCATCTGCCACTCCAACGGTTAAGCCATCTGCCACTCCAACGGTTAAGCCAACACCAAAGCCATCTGCCACTCCAACGGTTAAGCCAACACCAAAGCCATCTGCCACTCCAACGGTTAAGCCAACACCAAAGCCAGTGGATATTGCACCAAAACCATCTGGATCCAGCGCAAAAGTGGAGATCGACAATCTTCTTCCTGGACAGAAAGTGAAAGTAACCATTAGTGATCTTTCACAACTGCCCACTGCAACACCAAAGCCAAGCGTCACAACTACTGCTAAACCAAAACCAAAGCCAACAAAGAAGTCGGTAACAATCGTGCCGAAGCCATCTCAATCAGGAACAAAGGTTGGGATTCAGAATCTCAAACCAGGTCAGAAAGTTAAAGTCACCATTAAGAGCGGAGATCAATCATGATCAAAAAATTACTTCTAGCACTCGTACTCATCACGCAGATGTCGGTACTTCCTAGTTGGGGCGCGGACACCGTTCTAATTGATCGCATTACACAGAGTGAGGCCGAGGATCTCGACATTCAAATTCCGCCAGAGACTCCTTCGGGGTTCCACCAAATTCAGATCGAAGTTTCCGATGATTCAGGAGTGGTTAGTTCTAAAACCATTCTCTTCTGCAAGAATTTACTCGGAGAGATCAAGTGGGATAACAATTGCCCTGACGTTGTTGAAGCCGCGCAAGGCTTTATGAAGCCATACGACCCGATGGATAATCCTGAAGATACGCAATCAACACAGGTTGCAGCCTTTGCACTACTTGCGTCCTTAGCAGCTGGAAAAGCAGCGTCAAATAATAAGAATTCGGGCTCAAAATCCGGAGAGAACTCTGATGCGACTGATGAAAATTCACGCGATGATTATGAAGAGTCGGAAGATTCCGAAGATCTCGCATCCGTTAGTGCCGGAGGTCTTGCACTCATTAAACGCAAAGATGGTTGGGGCGATCGCTCGAAGACATGGCGAATTAAGCGGACGGATTCAGTTGATTTAGGTTGGAAGCGCTTTGCTGAGTCCATCTCTTCATTCTCACCACTTGCAGCCCGCACCTTTGGCGACGGTTCTTACCTTCGCGCGATGGTGGGCTCACTTTCTACCTTGCTCTACCCGGTCGCACTAGGCCTTGGCATTTACGCACTTATTGATAGCAATCGCCAAGCACTCCCTCCAGCAACCTGGGTTGTAATTGCAATTGCACTGCTTGGAACCATTGATGCAGCAGCAGGTTTGCTCGCATCGGCAACTTTCGTAATTGGCGTCGCTGTTAGTGGAAACATCTTCAGTCGTGAAGAAGTTCTCACAGTTGCCGGCCTTTCAATTATCTTCTTCGCACCAGCACTTCTTGCAAGTGCAATTAGACCAATCCGTCGATTGATTTCAGGCGCAGATGATCGCTGGGAACGAATTACTGATTACGCACTTGTTGGTCTCCTGAGTTTCTGGAGCCTTGAGAAGATTGTTGGAGCGCTCAACGGGTTATCAGGCCTCAAGCTTCCGATTTCCGCAGATGCACGACAGATTGCGCTGATTGTTGCAATTGCAATCACTCTACGAGTCATCATGGAAGATCTTGCAACGTATGCATATCCAGTCCGTCTCGAGAAGGTTTCTCCAGATTACAAAGATCCGTCGACATTCCAGCAAGTGATTTCACTTGAATTCAAGACATTCCTCTTTGTAACTCTTGCAATCCCATTCGTTGGGTTCAATATCCAACTAGCGCTAGGAACCTTCTTCTTCCTGTTGCCATCAATCCTTGGGCTAACTGTGGGAGATAAGTATCCAAAACTTCCAGTGATAGGAAGAATTCTTCCCAAGGGTGCGCTGAAAATTGTTGCGATGGTCTTTATCGGATCAATTTTTGCCAACTGGGCTGAAGGTCTTTTTGAGAAGCCTGAAGATTTCATTCCGTGGAGCTTCGTGCTACTTGCAATCCCTGGGTTGTTCTTGAAGTTTGCTGGCGACCTTTCGCAGAAACCAAAGAACGATTGGCGCAGAACAGATTTCGGTCGCACGGTTTATCGTGTGGGTGGAATCGTTATCTACATCCTCATCGTTCAGATGGTTCGGGGCGTAGATCTCGCTGCCTGGCTCTGACGAGTCAACGCCTTAGGAGTTCAAATCTCCTCGTCTCCGCCAGCTTAGTTTTTATAGAACAAAAGGAACTGTTCCCGCACCCGGAATTCCCACATCGATACGAAAAAGGTTTCCATCTTCGCTTCCTATTTTTCGCCCATCCCCAAGATCAATCGATGCCGTGGTGATGTAAAGGGTTGTGGAATCTTCACCAGCAAAGCAGCAGCTAGTAACCTGTGGAACCGGAAGTTGAATTTCATGAGTTTGAATACCTTCAGCTGAAAATCTTCTCACCTGCTGTCCACCGAAGAAAGCGACCCAAATTCCACCTTCTCTGTCGGCACACATTCCATCTGGGATGCCGAATGAGTCTGGAAATTCAATAAAGTTTCTAAAACCAATAATCGAAGAAGTAGATGCATCAAAATCTGAAACTTGAACAGATTTTTTCCCAGAGTCTATGTAATACATCTTGGAACCATCAGGGTTCCAAGCAAGTCCATTTGAAACCGTGACATCTTTAAGAACTTTTATAATTCCATGGGAATCAATTCGATATAGCGAACCAGTAGGTGAAATTCCATCACCCATAGTTCCGCCGAAAAGCACGCCGTTAGGATCGCACTTTGCATCATTCATACGGTTTCCAAGAATTTCAGGTTCGATCGAAAACTTCTTTTCAAGATTTTTGCCATCTAGATCAGTTAGATACAGGCCATCATCTAGGGCAATCGCTAATTTATTGGAGGTAGTCGGCAAAACAGCACCAGGAAACATCTCTGTTGAGAAATGATCAATCGTTCCAAGCTCAGGGTTATGTGTGTATACCCTTTTTCCAAAGATATCTACGCAATGCAGCACACCAAGTTTGGTATTCCATGCTGGTCCTTCACCTAATGCGGCTTGGATTTTGGCGGCAACGTCTAGACCTTGAATGCTCTTTATCAATTTCTTAATTCCCCTTGTCGTAACCAAGGCGTGAGAGTAAGCCGCCATCTGCTTGGATCGTAGTTCCAGTTATGAAAGATGCCTCTGGGGAAGCGCACCACACCAAAACTCTTGCGATATCTTCTGGCTCTCCCACATGGCCGATAGATTTTCCATCAGTCGGGAAACCTAAACTGTTCAACAATTCTGCATCTTGAGCTAAATCTTTCGTTGTCATAGGTGTGTTAATTCCGCCAGGTGCGACGCCGACCACACGAATGGATTGTGGGTTTAACTCAATAGCTAACTCTGTCGTGAGAGCCTTCACTCCACCTTTTGAGGCGGTATAGGCAGCATGATTTTTCATTGTTGAGTACGCATGCACAGATGAGACATTCACAATGCATCCACCGCCATTATTTTTAAACAATGGCAATGAATATTTAGAGGTCAAGAAAACTGCGCGCAAGTTAACATTAAGTATTGCATCCCACTCACTTACGCTCGTATCTTCAATCCCGGCCCCATTAGTAGGCAGTCCAGCCACATTAAACAAAGCAGCTAACTTTGAATCTTTAAACTCAGCAAATACTTTTTCGATACTCTCTGGAACCGATAAATCACACTTTCGGTAGAGGTTCTTCTTTTCCGAGAGAACTTTCGCGCTAGATCCAGCACTGTCATGTCTATCTAAACCTAGAACTATTGCCCCGCTGTCACTAAGTAATTGCGCAGTTGCGAGCCCAATGCCTGAAGCAGCCCCAGTAACAATACAAAATTGACCTTCCCAATAATTCTTGGAATTCATAGCGGTCTCTTTCTCTTGGGTGAACTACTTCTAAGATTAAACATACTATGCCATGATTGTGTGCATGGCGGAATACATTCAAGGCTGGAAAACAGAAGTAATTGAAAATGATTATTTGAAAGTAGCTGTTATTCCTGAATTAGGTGCAAAAGTTGCGCAGATTAAAGATAAGCGCGCTGACTATGAATGGCTTTGGGAAGACCCAACGCGGCCAGCAAGGGCCAGACAATCCGGTGATGCTTACGATGCGCATGAAATCACAGGCTTTGATGAATGTTTTCCAAACATTGGGGTTAGTTCTTATCCAGGAGATCCCACTTTAACTTTGCCAGACCACGGGGAGTTGTGGTCACAAGTCTGGGAATGTCAGAAATCTGAGAATTCAATAATTACTAGGACCACTGGCAAAGTTTTCCCTTACAAATTCCAGCGAGAGATAACTTTGAAGGATCGCTCTTTAGAATTTTCATATGTCATTGAGAATATGGGTGAAGAAAGTTTTAAGGGATTTTGGTCGGCTCATCCACTTTTTCACGCAGTCGAGGGAATGCAGATTGTGATAAACGGTAATCCACCCATGACCAAGGAGTTTGGTCTGAGTGGGCGGATGGGAATTGATGGAGTAGATGGTTACGCAGGACATTTAGATTCCTATACCTGGCCGAATACCGTGGGGGAGTCGGGCAGAAGCTATGACTTAAGTCAGATAACTTTGGCGCAACCACTCACTGACAAGGTTGTTGTGGCCGCACCAATCGATGGTGAAGTTACCTTGGTGAATCCACGCCATAAGTGCGCAGTGCAATTTTCATTTAATCCCGAGCAAATTCCATACGTTGGAATATGTTTTAACTTAGATGCGTGGCCCTCTACGGGAGAAAAAGCCCGCTGGGTAGCGATCGAGCCTTCAACAGGACCAACAGATAAGTTAGATGAGGCCGATCAGATCTGTGAAATTTCTGTTTTTACTCCTCAAAAACCGCTCACCTTTAGCTTTGCACTCACTTTTGAATCTCTTTCTTAATAGTCCCCGACCGTTCCGCCCGCGTTATAGGCCAAATTGCCTCCATCAACAGGCAAAATCGTCCCCGTAATCATGGCTGCAGCATCGCTAGCCAAGAAGTGAACTGCATGTGCGATGTCCTCTGGCTCTGCCACTCGACCCATAGGGATTCCACGCACTAAAAGCGTAGTCAGCGCTTTAGCAGCCTCTCCTTCAGTCTCGATCCACTTGCGCCATCCGGGGGTATTTACAGAACAAGGCTGAATCGCATTCACACGAATTTTTGACTTCGCCCATTCGATCGCGAGTTCGCGCGTAAATTGATTTACTCCACCTTTTGCAACACTGTATGCAAAATTTCCACGACCAATAGCTGAGCTTCCTGCAATTGAACTAATATTCACAACTGCAGCGGGCTTCTTTGCTGACAATACCAATTTCGCGAACTCACGTGCATTCAAGAAATAACCTGTGAGTGATGTACCAATAACACGGTTCCATTCTTCAAGTGAAGTGTCTTGAGGAGGCGTGTGCATTCCGTGTGCTGCGTTATTCACCAAAACATCCGGTGCGCCAAACTCTTTTGAAACATATTGGTAGAGAGCAGTTACTTCAGATTCTATGCTCGAATTGCTTACAAAAGTTCCACACCTGATGTCGAGTGAAACCAACTCTGCCTTCGCGCGCTCAAGTCCGTCCTTATCAATATCGGAGAGAACAATTATTGCTCCACTACCACCTAGTTGTCTGCAGACCGCCATTCCGATACCACCGGCGGCACCTGTTACAACAACTACCTTGTTGGTTAAATCAAAAACCTTTGCAGACATCTTGCTCTCCTTTTAGTATTTCATGACTTTTTTAACAGCCGCTGAAATTGAATCCACTGAAGGAATTGCAGCTTCTGACATTGCACCGTTTGCACTCAGTGGTGCTCGAACAGCACCAATGCGCACGATTGGACCCTTAAGGGACCCGAAATTTGCCTCAGTTGCTGTTGCGGCAATTTCAGCCGTGATAGAACCGAACAAAGGAGCCTCATCCACAACAACAATGCGGCCAAACTTTTGAACTGCTGCGTTAATTGCATCTGTATCAAGCGGGAAGAGAGTACGTAAATCAATCACTTCGACTGATATTCCCTCTGCTTCTAGCGCCTGGGCTGCTTTATTTGCAGTTATAACCGAATATCCATACGAAATAATTGCAGCATCTTTACCTGACTTGATTGTCGCTGCCTTGCCAAATGGGACGAAGTAATCATCGCCCTTAATTTCGCCACGAATACCTGAGAGCTTCTTATGCATCAAGAAAATTACAGGATCTTCATTGCGCAGGGCAGTCTTAATCAATCCCTTAACATCCATTGGTGTTGAAGGAACAGCTAGCGATAGTCCAGCGGTGTGGGCGAAAAAAGATTCAAGTGAATTACAGTGATGCGCACCGCCAAGTGCCACGCCTGAAGTCGCACGAATAACTAGCGGAACCGGCTTGTTGAACATGAATCTAATCTTTGCTGCTTGATTAATAATCTCATCCATTGCGCCAAGGGAAAAATCGATGAAGTTAAGGTCAATGATTGGGTGACAGCCATACATGGCCGAACCCATACCTGCAGCGATCATCGCTGCTTCTGAAATTGGTGAGTCTTTAACTCGATCGAAACCAAATTCTTGAGCAATACCTTTAACTTGGGCAAAGTGTCCGCCACGCTCTTGTAGATCTGTGCCTAAAATAAAGATTCCTTTATTTCGGCTCATCTCCTCGCGAACGCCAGACTGGAAAGCCTCTGAATATGTTGGTGTTGCGTTGGCCTTTACTGTTGTTTCGGTGCTCATAATTGAATTCCTAACTTTCCAGAATCTACGCCTTGGGTAATTGTTGAGATATCTGGTTCAGGTGATGATTCTGCAAAGGCAACAGCCTCATCGATCTCGACCCTCACCGATGCACGCATATCGTCGATTTCTTGCTGCGTTGCAAATTTTCTTTCGAGAACTACCCCGGTGTAATAATCAATAGGATCTTTAGAAGTTCTCCACTCGGCAATCTCTTCTTGAGTTCGATATTGGCCTTTTTCACCTACGTTATGGCCGTAATATCGATATGTAACCGCATTAATAAAGGTAGGACCCTCCCCAGCTAGCGCTCTCTCCCTAGCTTCAGATGTGTATCTAACAACTTCTTCCACATCCTGGCCGTTAATGTTAAAACTTGGAAGGCCAAATCCTGAAGCGCGCTTTGCTAAATCTCCGCCACCTGTAACACGTCCTACAAAAGTTTCCACTGCATACTGGTTGTTATCACAAATAATAATGAATGGCAGCTTGTAGATAACTGCCATATTGACAGCTTCCCACGTTCGACCGGTATTCATTCCACCGTCACCAACAAATCCTACGGAAACCTTTTTATCTTTGAGTGTTTGAATTCCTAAGGCCGCTCCCATGGCAATACCAACACCTGCGCCTACAATCCCATTTCCACCAAAGTGTCCACGTTCAACCCCGGCAAGGTGCATTGATCCACCACGACCACCAGATACTCCTGTTGATTTGGCAAAAAGTTCCGCCATCACAGACTTAGCTGTAAATCCCTTGGCCAAAGTGTGGTGGTGTGATCGGTGAGTCGTAGCAATGACATCATCTGGAGCGAGTGCCGAAAGCACACCCACTGCAACCGCTTCCTGGCCAGATGAATTGTGCATTCCGCCTGGCACTTTTCCTCGTAGGCATAATTTATCCGCAGTCTCTTCAAAGTCTCGGATGACCATCATCTGACGGAGAGCCGCTAAAGACTTCTCCTTGCCCAAATTACTCATCTACTCAACCTCTCCTGGTGCAAGTATTACGGCAATAGTATTTCCAACCGGAACTTCATCATTTGGCTGGTATCTATGTCTTCCTAAAATTCCAGATGTCTCTGCAGTTAAGTCCAATGTTGTCTTGTCAGTTTCAATAACCGCAACTGTTTCTCCAGCATTTACTTGATCTCCTGGTTGCTTAGTCCATTCGAGCAAAACGGCATTGTCCATAGCCATTCCTAGCGCTGGTACGAATATCTCTTCCATTTATTTCCTCTTCGTTTCGTAGTTATCTAGAATGGACCAACTGCAAAATTACCGTTACTAATTTTTCCAATATTTATGAGGCTGAATGCATCCTCAAAACCCCACTGGAATAACCGTGGACCAGAACTTTGCGAATACCAAGCAATATGGGGTGTAACAATCAAATTTTTAGTATGACGCAGGACAGAGTCTTCAGCTAATGGTTCTCTCTCAAAAACGTCTAGACCTGCACCATCTAAGTGACCTGACTCAAGGGCCTTAACTAGCGCGTCTTCATCAATCAAACCGCCTCTGGAAACATTGACCAGAATTGATCCCTTTTGCATTTTTGCTAGCTCTTTTTCAGAGATCATGTGATGTGTTGAAGGCAGGTATGGGACGTGCATGCTAATCACTTTGCAGGCAGTTAATAGCTCATCAAGGTTGGTGACCATCCGAACACCTTCGATCGGTGATGTGACTCCAGGGTCGTATCCAATAATTTCTTTAACAAAGGGGCGCATTTTCTCAATAAAATTTCTGCCAATTCTTCCGCAACCAATCACACCTAATGAAGAGTCTTGAAGTGAAATTATCTCCGCAGTTTTAGGAGCAGGAATCCATTCACCCTCTCGTGTGCTTTTATTGCTTTGGAACAAGCCTCTATGTAATGCCATAATCATTGAAATAGCATGATTTGCAACTTCGTTATAGGCATACATTGGTTGGAAGATCACAGGCATCTGATGAGCTTGTGCAGCTACTAAATCAATGGTGTCTAAACCAACACCTAGTCGACTTATGCACTTTACAGAGCTAGGCATATTCGCAAACTTCTCTGCATCTAATTTGTGCAATGTGACTAACACCGCCTGACAACCAGTCGTTGTGTCAATAAACTGCTCTAGAGTTTCGAGCGGGCCAACCTTGATAGAAAACCCAAGCTTTTCAACAACCGGTTTCGCCCAAGCGGTATCGATTCCCTCGCCTACAGCCATCATGATCGCGCTCATCGAAATCTCCGCCTTGTGTGTTGGGTTTACTGTATACAATCTCGTTGCTCAGGGATAGACATACGACAATCTATTTTTGGGCTCAGAAAGGAACTAGAGGCGTCTTAGCATCAACGCGATTACTATAACGTTATGAAAATTCTCGTTACAGGTGCAACTGGATTGCTTGGAAATGCAACTGCTGAATATCTTGTTGCAAAAGGTCACGAAGTCGTCGCTGTTGATCGAGTCGATGGAGTCGTAGCGCCTAATCTCAAGGTAATTGTTGGTGATTTAACTAATCTAGACTTCTGCGACAGCGTGATGTCAGGTGTAGAGGCAGTCATTCACTTAGCTGCGATTCCTAACCCAACAGATAAAAGACAGCATGAGGTTTTTTCAAATAATGTGGTCTCTTCCTTTGCTGTCTTTAGCGCGGCAGCGCATGCAGGAGTGCGCATTGTTGCCTATGCTTCAAGTCTTTCTGCATATGGTTTTGCGTATTCAGAGTCATGGACCTCACCAAAGTATGTTCCGGTAGATGAAGAGCACCCACTTGTCTATGAAGAAAGCTATGCTCTTTCAAAAGAAGTGAATGAGCTATCTGCCCGGATGTGGTTCTCGCGCACTGGAATTAGTTTTGTCGGAATGCGTTTTCCTTGGACGAATCTGCCGGATAAAACATACGAGCTCGCCTCTCGCGCGAAGAATGAAGACACCTTGCCTCCGCATCCCCGCTTTCCAAAGGGAATTGCTGCCAAGGCTCTCTGGTGCTACTTAGATCTACGTGATGCTGCAGCAGCTTTAGAAGTAATTGTGATGAGCGATTTCAAGGGATCAGATACTTTCAATTTGTCAGCGCCAGACACAATGTCGGATGAACCAACAGTGGAACTCATGAAAAAGTTTCATCCAAAGAGTGAAATACGTGGCGAACTGCCTGGCAATGCCGCTCCGTATTCAAGTGAGCGATTTATCAAGCGATTTGGTTACACACCAAAGTACTTACTCGATCGAGAAGAGCTGAAGAAGTTATAGAACGCCAAATTTAGCAAAAGCAGCTGATGGCGCCATGCCCTCTTTAACTGCCTTTCTAAAGTTAGTCTCACCTGAGTTCTTCTCGATTACGCGCGCAACAACTTCATCAATGGCGGCGATAGGCACGATCGTTACTCCATCAACATCGCCGACGATGAGGTCGCCAGGATTAATTGCGACACCGTCGATGACGCCTGGAACGTTGTGGGCAACTACTTCGTAGCGACCATTGATATCAACGGGTAGCGAACCTGTTCCAAATATTTTAAATCCCATGGCGCGGGTGCGCGCTAGATCTCGAGAAGGTCCATCACCTAGCGAACCAGCGACACCTTTGAAATTGCAAGCAGTAGAAAGTAGTTCTCCCCAGAGCGAAGCTTTTCCGGCGCGAGCAGTCGGAGTGACATAAACCTGATCTTTTTGAATTGCATCAAGAGCCTTGAGTAGACCAACATATGGAACTTCTGGGAATGAATCTACGATTTCTATCTGAACCGGAAATGCATAACCCATCATGACACCCTCGCCTGAAAGCATATGAATATCTTGACCAAGAACTTGTTTTCCATATCCCATCGCATCAAGACAGTCAGATGCTAGAGCAGACGTAAAAATAGTTCTTAGCTGTACGAGATCATGTGACATCCGTAATCCATTCTTGGCTATCAAGGCAATATTGCTTAAGCCAAGAATTGTATAGGGTCGCTACTTATCGTTTACGTTCAACCCGCCTTGTATTCCTGCCAGGAAGTATTTTGATAAGAAGATGAAGAGAAAGAGCAGCGGAATACTGGCCAAGGTGTAACCAGCCATAAGTGCCCCGTAATCAGTTTCATTTTGGCCCTGGAAGAAGGTAATTCCCACAGAAACAGTTCTGAGTGATTCATCGGTAACCGTCAGTAGCGGCCAGAAATACTCGTTCCAGACGTTAATCATCGTGAGCAATGAAATTGTGCCCACGACGGGAAGTGAAAGCGGCACAACAACATAGCGAAATATCTGTGGCCCAGTAGCGCCAAAAACGACTGCACAATCAAATAGCTCTTGGGGTACGGCGTCGATGTAATTTTTGAAGAGAATGACCGATAAAACGGCATTTCCAGCAATCATCGGCACGATCAGAACCCAGATCGTATTCAGCATCTTGAGATCCTTAGATAGGACAAAAAGAGGAATTAACGCGGCAATCCAAGGCACCATGAGCAGCAAACCTATACAGGTGAAGAGAAATTGCCGCCCTACGAAAACGAAGCGGGAGAGAATAAATCCACTAAGCAAGCCAAGAATTAAGGTTGCAGCGATCGTTGCGGCCACAACAATAAAGGTGGTAGCAAAGTAGTTTTTTGTCTGCTCCCAGGCCGCTGCATAATTTTCGAAGTGAATTGGGATAGGCAATCCCCAGTAACTATCAACAAATTGCTGGTTATTCTTAAAGGAGGTCAAGACCATAAAAGCGTAAGGAAATAGACCGAGGAATGCAAGGAAGCCAAGAGCGAAAACCAAAACTCGCTGTTCAATTCGAAGGCGGCGATTTACCCGAACCTGTGGTCTGGAATCAGAGAGAACGGACATTTTGCTTTTCTCCTCTACTAATCAGCATGATCACAGCGCTTATCGAGAAAGTGATAATGAAGAGCGTGCTAGAAAGTGTCGCTGCATAACCCCAGTCACCGCCATTAAATGCCACTCCAAGAATTCTTAGAATTGGGAACATAGTCGCGTTATCAGGACCACCTGCGGTCAATACCTGAGCCGTAATTCCGAATTGCAAAACACTAATTGTCGCCAGGAAGAACAAAAGTCGGAACTGCCTGCCCAATAGCGGCATGTCAATAAGGAAAAACCTTTGCAGTCTAGAGCAACCATCGAGCGCTGCGGCCTCGAAAACCTCTGTACCAATATTCTGTAATCCAGTCAGGAAGACGAAAAATGGAAGCGAGGCAATCCATGGAAACCCGATGAAAAGTAGTGCAATCAGTGCAGTTCTTGGATCGCCAAGCCAGTTTTGCGCAAGAGAGTCCAAACCTACTGCCTGTAGGCCAGTATTAAGTAGGCCGCGATTGGGATGGTAGATAAAACCCCACATGTAAATTGTGACAACGATTGGGAAAGCTAGAGGAAATAGAAGTAACGTGCGCAAGATGGTCTGAGTTCTGCGATTGCGGATTGAGATAAGCATTTCCACGGCAAGCAACGGGAGTATCCACATTACTGTTGTGGCCGCAATGAACACTATGAAGATATGATAAAAAGATTCCCACCACATATCATCGCTAAGCATTGTGCGAAAGTTTTCTAAGCCAATAAATTCTGATGGCTCAAAAAAACGCCAATCATAAAATGCGCGTGTTAATCCATTCAAAGCTGGGTAATACGAAAACAACCCTAGGACGATAAAAAGTGGAGCAAGGCCCAAGTAAAGAACTGGTCTAAATTTCTTACGGCGTGGTTTAACCGTCTGTTTTTCAACCGCTTTTAACGCGCTCGACATTTTGCTCCTTACAGATGATTAAGACAAGCGTACTGTAAGCGTAATTTAGCGCTCGCAGTAATACCTTCACGGTGGATAAAAGCTATTTTATTCAGATCCGTGAACAAATTTTATTCAGATCCGTGAACAATCAGTGCTGGGTAACGATTTTTTATGTGTTCGGCATTGTGAACGGATTGACTCAATTTCAAAAAATCTCTTAAAACTTGGTTGGAAATAATTGATTTCACATTTACAGTTGCATCACCGGTTAACACATTTGTGTTAGATCAATGACGATGCGTGAGGAGAATCATGCGACTTATACCAAGCAAGAAAACGCTAGCGGCAATTACTGCTTTTGCTGTTGCGTCTACATTAACAATTGCAACAGGTGCTCAAACAGCATCTGCTGCTGGGGTCTACAAAGGTAAGAAAGTTACCATCGAACTACGTGGACCAAACCAGTGGAATAACAACGCAAAGAGCTTCGGACCTGAATGGGATCGGCTAATTAAAGATTTCCAAGCTGCCGAACCAAACATCACAGTTAAAACTGTAGTTCAGCCTCTCAGCACATTTTATGCAACTAACTCTACTCAATTAGCAGCTGGTACCGCTGGCGATCTAGTTTTCCGCCAAGCTAAGTACACACCAGAGATGGTGACAAATATTGATCCATATCTAAAGAAGCCAAACCCTTACATTAAGGGAAATAAGAAGTGGATCGATGCATTCGATTCGAACTTCTATGGCTACAAGAAGAATATCGGTCCAAATGCAAATGGAAATATGGAGTGGATTCCATTTAACCTCATTGGAATTGGTGTTTTTGCTAATACAGATCTAGCGAAGAAGGCTGGCGTAAAGCTACCAATCAAAGACTTCACATCACTCTTTGCAGCGTGCAAGAAGTACAAGGCCGCTGGTGTAGCACCATGGGGATGGGATAACTCATTCCTCCCAATTTCATGGACATGGCGCGTAATTTCTTCAATGTATATGCAGGACGCATATACAGGCATCGATCAGTTCAAGGCTGATGGAACTGCTGGCTCTCATTTGCCTGTGGGAATCACAGACAAGTCACGTACCAAGGCCATCTTGGAAGGCAAGTTGAAGGCAACTGATCCACAAATCCAGGCATCATTGAAGATGTTGAAGAAGTTTGTGGATGAGTGCGCTACCGAAAACTGGTCAGGAATCACAAATAACAATGGTGCAGTTACTGCATACGATGACTTCTTCGCTGGACGCGCTGCAATGACATGGGGAGTTTCCTTCGGTCTTGCTTCACTCAACGCAGCCAAGTTCAAGTCAACAATCTTTGCGTTCCCAACCATTGATAAAGCTGCTGATCCACTTGCTTCAGGTAAGAATGCTCGTTGGGGCGTCGGTGTTGGTGGAACCGAATACTTGATCCCAGCATCAACCAAGGGAGATAAGTTGGCTGCTGCGGTTCTATTTATGCAGTTCCTCTCATCACCTAAGGGTCTAGCGTGGGCTGGAACATCTGGCGGAATCTCGCCTATCAAGGGTAAGTCATCAGGAGTTTCTCTCGGTGACGGCGGCTCAGATTGGGGTAAGCCACAGATTGTCTTTGCACCTGCGGAAGCTCCAGGCAAGACTGTTCGCTCAATCTTTGATGGCTTGTTGCTCGGAACCAAGACTGTTGCAGAAACAACTGAAACACTGCAACAGAACTGGACTGAAGGAGCTAAGCAAGCAGTGAAAGATAATAAGTGGGAAGAAGAAAGCTGGGCTAAGTAAATTAGCTAGCTAGTAAGTGCTTGACTAGAAGTTGGGTGCTTGGTTCGATTGAGCCAAGCACCCAACTTCTCTATTTATAGAATTGAGAGTGAAATGAAAATAACCGATATCAAATCCTTCGTAGTTGAGTTGACTCCAGGTGCCGAAGGGGACCACCGGTACACGAGCCTTGGAATTACACAAGTGTTTACCAACGAAGGCATAACTGGGTATGGGTTTAGAAGAACTCCTGATGACATTCTGAATTCTCAGGTACGGCCAGGGTTGATCGGCAAGGACCCACGAAATATTATGGAGATTCTCAGTAGCGGTGCACTCAAAGGTTGTGCAACAGTTGAAAACGCGCTGTGGGATGTTTCTGGCAAGGCCGCAGGTGTGCCTATACGCCACCTACTCGGCTCCTCCGCGGAAAGATTTCCTTACTATCTCACATGTGTATGGCCTGGAAATCCAGATCAATCGCATCTATCTATCGATGAGCAGGCAGCGCAGATTGCGAAGTATCACGCCTTAGGACACACCAGGATTAAATTTCGTGGTTGGCGACCAGATCCCATGGATGATGTCCGCGTTGTCAAAAAAGTCCGCGAACTAGTTGGCGGCCGCGACAAAATTGAATTAATGATTGATCGAACAGCTCATCTACCAGGATGGATTTGGACTTACGAACAAGCTAAGAGCGTTGCACTTGGATTACAGGAATTAGATGCAACGTGGCTTGAAGAACCATTTGCACGGGATGATCTAGATTCTTATAAGAGATTAGCCGATGAAGTTGATATTCCAATCACGGGTGGCGAATTTGGAACTGAGATGTCAATCTTCCGTGATTACATCACAAAAGGCGCGGTCGACATCATCCAGCCAGATACATTTATAAGTGGAGGCATTTGGCCTACTCGCGAAGTGGGCGTACTTGCTGAAGCCTTTGGTGTTCCTTGCATTCTCCATGGAACTAACGGTCCAGATCTTGCGGCTTCTCTACAAGTGGCTCCTACGATTCCAAGTTGCCGCATGATGGAGGTCGCACTCATTTTTCCTCCATTAACACCGGAGGAAATGTATGCGCCACTCCAAAGAATTCTAAAGAGTGATGGGTTGTATTCATTCGATAAAGGCACGATTTTATTGCCAACGGCTCCGGGGCTAGGTGTGGAAATTGATGAAGCCGCACTAGCAAAGTGCGCAATAGTCGGATAGCCTAGAAAAATGAGTGGTATTCCACTAACAACGCAGCGGGACGATTTAACTCGCGTCGTTGGCTTACACACCCAATTTTCAGCAGACATTATTGGCCTGCCGATAATCGACCCGTATTTAACGTGGCAAATTTCAAGTGAGCGCTCTGATGCAGTTCAAGTGGCCTATGAGATTTCTTCTATCGGTGATGATAATTCGGTTATCACCTCACCTGTTGTAACAAGCTCTGAACAAATTGAGATTGCGGCTCCAGGTCACATCTTGGGGCCACAAGAGATCCGCCGCCTACGCGTTCGAGTCGCAACACAATACGGATGGAGTGACTTTAGCCCACTGGCTACTTTTGAAACTGGGCTCGAATCAGGAAATGACTTTGTCGGGCGCGCAATAGGGGATAACTCTCTTCACTCTGCCCCATCACCGATTTTACGTAAGGAATTTTCATCAAAGAAGACTGTCGCTAAAGCTCGTATGTATGCCACTTCGGAAGGCATTCACACTCTCTACCTCAACGGCGTCAACATCACCGATGAATACTTCACTCCTGGATGGACGGCATTTGATGATCGCCCCACATATCTCACTCACGATGTCACGCGTTTAGTACAAGATGGAACAAATTGCATTGCAGCAGAGCTAGGCGATGGTTGGCAGCGCGGCAAGTTTGGCTTCACAAATGTTTATGATAATTACGGAACAACTATCTCGCTCTTGGCACAGCTAGAGATTACTTACACAGATGGCAGTAAAGATGTCATCGCCACTGATAACACCTGGAAAGTATCTACAGGAGAGATTCAATTTGGTGATATTTATGATGGGTCACATTTAGATTTTACAAAGGAACAGATTGGGTGGAAGCTACCCGGCTTCAACGATTCTTCTTGGAAAGCTCCGGTAATTCATACAATCAAGCGAGAAAACCTCGAGCCACGAATCTCAACGCGCGCCATCAAGGTTCACGAATTCCCTTCGAGAGTTCTTGATTCACAGAAGCGCACACTTCTTGACTTCTCACAGAACATCTCTGGTTGGGTCCGCCTCGTAGTCGATGGCAAGAAAGGTGATGTTATTACTGTGCGTCACGCAGAGGTTTTAGAAGAAGGGCCAAACCTGCATACCAAGGCGCTTCGCACAGCCAAGGCAACTGATATCTACACGCTGGGACATGATGGCAGAAGTGTTATTGAACCGAAGTTCACTTTTCATGGATTTCAATTTGCAGAGGTTACAGGCCCAGCAAAATTTATTTCGG
>JBIPNL010000051.1:0-8152 GCA_044373255.1 Candidatus Planktophila sp.
TATTGGCTCCACGATGCTTGCATCCATGAACCAAGGCATGCAAGGAATTGGTTTTGACCTCAACAGCGAATA
Source organism: Candidatus Planktophila sp. (assembly GCA_044373255.1). Classification (GTDB taxonomy): domain Bacteria; phylum Actinomycetota; class Actinomycetes; order Nanopelagicales; family Nanopelagicaceae; genus Planktophila. The sequence goes on from JBIPNL010000051.1 coordinate 73, forward strand.
CTGCAAAGCAGCAAAAGAACGAGTCGCAAAATTTAAATCGACTTTTTCACCAGACACAGTTGTAATACAGCCAGATATCTACAATAGTGATTCAAGAAAAATCTCAACCGTCATTGATAAAAATTCTGTTGACTTAGTTGTCACTTCTCCACCTTATTGGGATATTCTTAATCAGAAGCGGACTGCTGATGGAAAGGTCATTCGAAATTACTCAGATGACCTTGAGGATCTGGGTAATATCCCTAATTACGAAGAGTTTCTTGAAGACCTCAAAGACGTGTATGGAGAGATCTTTAAGGTGCTCAAACCCGGAGCACGTTGCATCGCCGTTGTCATGGATATTCGCAAGAAGGATAAGTTCTACCCACTCCACGAAGATCAAACTCGCATCATGCGTGAAATTGGATTTGAGCTGGATGAATACGTAATCTGGGATCGCCAACGTGACTACAATAATATGAAAACTTTGGGTTATCCTTACGTATATCGCTTTAATCGTGTGCATGAATTCATCTGTATCTACCTAAAGGCTCGTGAAGTCCCAATAAAGGCTGTAAAAAGTACAAAGCCAAAGAAGCTCGTTGCGACGAAGACAGTGGTGAAAGCGCCGGCAAAGAAATCAACGAAGAAGGCGGTCGCGAAGAAACCGGTTAAAGCCAAGAAGAAAGTTTAATCAAAGTCCAGGAGCTGAAGGTTACGGCCAGCCGAATACTCCAATAGCCGGGGACCAATCCTTGGATCTGTGAGTAAGTAGGTTAGTTCCTTCGAAAAACTCTTCTGACACAAAAGAAGTGCATGTTTAGGATTAATCATTTTTGCATAGGTGTGCAAAACACCGACATCCTTCAGTCCAATCGCGCTGGTGGAAATTTCAATTATTCCCAATGCTTTATTACCACTCTTGTCGACAACAGAAAAAACAGCTTTTGGCTGGATTTCGTACTTGTGATCAAATTCAATTCCCAAAACGAACGCTCGTGGATCAGTCTTTATCGTTGCTGACAGGAAAACTACACTTTCTATTTTGTCTGAATCTTCAAAATTAATGGCTTGATTTTTTTCAAGCCACTTTTTCAACTCTTCTTCAATTAGAGATGGGCGATTAGATGGCATAGATATCAACTTCCTCACCAACAATCCGACCAATTTGAATTCTTCCACCATCTCCATAATTAAGCACATCTGGCTTTGCGCTTAGTGCATTAACCAATCGAGGGGAAAGAGATTGGGTGGACAATAGATAAGCTTCTTTAGGTTGAGCCACTAAGCAGTATCCGACGAGTTGCCCAACCATTCGCATGTCAAGGGGATCAACTTTAGATTCAATAAAAATTATACTTGAATCCCGAACATCAAACCCCACAAGATCAGGTCGGATTTTGTACTCTTCGCACTCTTCAAATAACTGTACAAAATCATCAGGTTGATCTTTCATAAAGGAACTCAAAGTTGAGTAATTGGTGATGTGAAACTCTCCATCTGCTTTGTCTTTGAAGTACTTTCCATCGAAATACTTTTTCAATAATGGATAGGTTGCAAGTTCTAAATCTTCCTTGGCGCGAAAACCTTTCTTGAAATCACCAGCTTTTGCGACGGAAGATTTTGCCGGCTTTGGAAGGAATTTAATTTTCGGTCGTATCTGTTCAATAGAGGCGGCCACCCTGCTGACTGGACCAGGATTATCTAGATCACCAGTCAGCGCAAATACTTCTGAGTTCTGTGCGGTTTCAGCTAGATCGCAGAGGTAATTGCATCCCAGCGCAAGATTAATCTGCCAGAACGCATCAAAATGTCTGCGCACAGGTAGCACCATCCTTGGATTACTTTCATCAGGGTGAATGGCTTTGAATGAAGCGATCTTTTTGGGTGGAAACCAGTCCTCTCTTTGGACAAAACCACTGGCGGCATTATGGTCTATCAATTCCGTGAACATTTTCTGCTTACTTGAAACTCTAAACTTGAAGTGCTTTAGATACTCTGGGTAAATCTTTAATTGATGTTCTCGAGCGTAGGCTGAACTCTTGCCCGCTTGGGCTTCAATCAAGTTACTGTCACGAATATTGGGATGACCCCAGTCGATAGTCTGAATCGGAATATCAAATTCGCTCCGCAGAAAATTGTCAATCTGCACCGTCAGTTTCCAATTTCGTACAATCTGAAAGTATGCACGTTGTCTAACCTCGGACGAAATGCCCTTTCGGGGAACCCATCCACCCGCGTTGCAAAATCCTGCCGCATCGAGAAGGCCATTGACGAATTCAATTTTATTTTCGCGGTTGAATGCCATAACGGCGTCAGGAATTAAACCGGTGTGAAAGTGGAATTCGCCCCTCAAGATCCCTAAGAGCATCTTCCAGTCAGACTGAGAAGTATCAAAGTCCAATACAAGCTGTGACACTGACGGACTTGTAATGACCCAGTCAGTAAACTTTAAGCCACTGGTCAAAAAAGGAATAATTTCGTTTTTGATTGACCACCTTGTCTCGACTAGCTGGTTATATACGTTTTGGTTCGGCTCAAATCCAGTCGCCGCACATTCTGGATTCTTGCAAGAGAAAAACTTATTTTTCTGAGTTGCAACAGCATTACATATTGGACAGTGCGCAATTCCATTGATAGTTTTATTCGTGTGGGAGAATTCAATGACGATTCTTCCTGTCTCAAATAGCCTTCCACGACCAACAGTCAATCCCACTAAGTAGGCTTGTTGCGGATTAACAGCTGTGGTCATAACTAGTAGGTTACCTTTGTGAGGCTATGAAAGAAAGCCTTGCTTTTCATTTTCAATGTACCCTGGCACACTTAAACGTTAGGAGCACCCATGCCAAGCACATTAGTTTCCTCTGAGATAAAAGCCCTTCTGGCCGAAGATGATCTACTACTGGGCTCTATTTTCAGGGTTATGGAACTCGGCGTGACCAACGCGATGGAGATTGTTAAGCAATCTGGTGCATCTAATCGCGGAGTTGTTTACAACTACCAAAAAATGATTACCGCAATTCTCGAAGAGGATTTGCCAAACAGTGCTTCGATTTCTAGAAATGCCGCCCGCTCAATTACTCGGTTAATAAAGAATGGCGAAGCAATTTCTACTGAAACTTTGGGATACTTAAATGCTGTTCGGAGCAAACTTATCCAAAATGCTGAAGCTGAGAATGCAGTGTTGCATGATCAAGAGTCTATAGAGGCACAATCTGCAGCCCTTGCAAAGAAAGCCTCAACTATTCAGAATGGTATTTATGTCTACTCATTTCCCACTTACATCCACTTCGGTACAGTGGAAGACCATGAGGTTTACTGGCTCAAAATTGGCTCCACGAAAAATTCAGTATGGCAAAGAATAGTCGAACAAAACAGACAGACATCAATGCCTGAAGACCCAAAATTGCTCAGGATTTACCATAGGGAAGGCATGAACATTGATGAGGTGGAAAAAAAATTTCATCAGACTTTAGATCGTGTAGGTCACGAGCGAAGTGCTGCTCGACGCACAAAAGCTGGCAAAGAATGGTTTGCAACTACATTGGACGCGGTAGATGCATTAGCTGAGCTAATTGATTTGAATATTGAAAAGTACGAGATCCAGGAAGATTTGTTCTGACCGGAAGTAAAACCTTTTAAACTTTCCACCTAGAGCGTTCGCCCTCTATCTAACGGCAATACCTAATCAATTCGATGACCAAGTTTCACCGAAGCCATAAGTGCCCATCGTGAATTGCGGAGCATTGCACGAGCTAAGAAGACTGCATCTGCTTCGCCGGTGGCGATGATGTGTTCGGCTTGGTCGGGTTCGGCGATCAGGCCGGCTGCGGCTGTGGGGACGTGCTGTTGGAACCTTCTAACCCTCAATTTCTCCACGCTGATTCAGCATCTTCAACGCCTTCTTAGTAATTGTTCCACCGAATCTTCCGCGCTTTGGATTGGTGAGGAGACAATTTACGCGCCATTGCAAGTATCTGGGGCACTGACATGGCGACTAAGAGTTCAACCCTCTAATACTCCAATTCAACGCCGCAGCTATTGCAACCCAAATTTGATACGGCATCACTGCTATCGCCATTGGTATTGAGATGGTGAAGAGGATGTAGGTCATTGGGATTGTCAGGAGGGCAGTTAAGGTGAGGGCGATTGCTGCACCGGTGAGATTGTGGGGGCGGTAGAAGAGGTAGGCCCAGGTAAGGGCGGCAGTTACTGAGAGTGCGAAGAAGGCGATGTAGGTAAAGGCTGCGGGTTTGGATGCGCGTTGGCCGATGATGGTGGCGGCTATTCCAAGGACGATGAAGTTATAGGGCCAGATGATTCCAAAGACTGCACCCGGTGGTTGCCATGAAGGTTTATTGATGTTGGCATACCAACTATCGCCAGTGTTTACCCAGAGACCAGAGCCGATGACATAGATCAGGACGATTGCGATGCCACTAACTGCAGTGAGGGTCCGGAAGGTCATGTGTATAGGTTAGAGGGTTTGTGGGTAGATGGGGAGCCTGCGATCGAATTACAAAGTCGGTGGTTTTCCGGCTACCTGTTGTTCGAGCTCGCGAAGTCTTTGACGAAGGCGTGCAATCTCCTCTTTCGTCACTTCACCATCGGAGGTCATGTCATCGACATCATCAACGATTTCACCTAGTTGCTTAAGCTTCTCGGTTTTTTGGCGATTCTCACTTCGTGCCTCATCCATGGCATTTAAAACAATACCGATCAAGACGTTAAGAACAGTGAAGACGACGATGAAAATATACGAGAGATAGAACGGAAGAGCCCATGGGCTAATGAGAACGGCCTCTTCCAGATAGACGGGGAAGTTTTCGAGAGTGAGAAGGATGAAGAGAGTGGTCAGTGCGATTGAGATATTTCCCCAACTCTGAGGAAGCTGTTCACCGAAGAGGTAGACGCCAGCCATTCCGTAGATGTAGAGGGCAAGGAAGATCAGGACACTCATACTTAAAAGTGGTGGCACTGATCGAATAATTGAGACTGTTAAAACTTTGACTTCTGGCAAGAAACGGAAGATACGAATAAGGCGCAGGAGGCGAAGTAATCGAAGAACGACAACTTGGCCTGAGAAGATTGGCGAAAGCGCGACGATAAGGAAATCAAAAATATTCCAGCCGCGGCGGAAGAATTCCCAGGGGCGCTTTCCGTAGGAGATAAATCTAAGCAATAACTCTGCGGTATAGATGTAGAGCGCGTATTGATCGAGGGTCTCAAATGTTGAACGAGCATCGTCGGTGATGCCGGGCATTGTGAGAAGGCCGAGGGAGATAGCGTTGACCAGAATCACGAATGCGATAACGATTTCAAATGCCGAGCTGTAGACGATCTTAGATAGCCACAAAATTCTGTAGTCAGGGATATCTACAATCTCTCCGTACGCCTTGACTTTTCGCATGAATCTCCCCGTGGATGCGTCCCTATGAATAATTGAAGAAGATTGTAGGAGTGAGCCCGACTGAATAAAAGTCTAGTAGTGACATTTAAATGGTCAGTTCTGAGGAAGAGGCCGCGCCGCTTCCAAGGAGGATTAGCCGGGCGTATCTAATGAGTTTCTCAAGATCGCCTCTTTACATTCTCATTCAAGGCCTTCGCCGCTATTTGAGGTCTACTCTGGAACTATGACAAAGAGACAAGAATTTCGCTTGCTGCGCACATACGATGATTTCGAGATTCGCCAATACCAGCCGTGCGTAATCGCAGAGGTTAAGGTCTCAAGCCAATACTCCAATGCAGCCAGCGCTGGATTCTCTCCCTTGTTTAAATACATCTCTCAAGGCAATAAGAGGTCAGAAAAGATTGCGATGACGGCACCAGTAATTACAACTCAGGTACAAGAGAAAACGGATGCCGATCAGTGGTCTGTTTCATTCGTTATGCCTTCTGGCAGCAGCTTCGGCCACTTGCCACATCCAAATGATCCACAAGTTAAATTGCGCGATTTAGACGAAGAAACCTGCGCCGTGCTCTCATTTAGAGGTAAGGCAACAGATGAGTTAGTTCAGAAGAAGATCAGAGAACTTCGCAATGCAGCGGGCAGAGAAAACATTGCGCTCTCTAGCGAGACGAGAATTTGCCGATTCGATCCACCATTTAAGCCTGGCTTCATGCAATACAACGAGATAGTCATTCCTTCGTACTCATGGGACTAGCAGTAGCTTCATACGAAGAACGAAATAACAGGACTACGGCAACAACTCTCGGCCAGCGGCGTAGTGGCGGCTGATCACAGTCGCTTCGAGAGCTGAATTAAAGATTGCGATCTCATCGAGTGCGGCGCGAGTTCCTACGTAGAAAGCTGGACAGCGGATATCTGAACCCGAACACTTTGCATCAGGATAATTCAAGCTTCTTCCGATATTAACCTCTGAACCATTACTAAATCCGATTCCATAAGTTGCCGCTTGCCCAACGAGAGCACCATCAATGTAGAGAGATTGAATGGCACCATTTGAGACCCATGCGAAGTGATGGAAGCGTCCATCGAGAAGGTTATTTGCATTTGGTGCACCAGTGACAGTTCCACGAACGCTATTCCCACCCACACCTGCGTCGGCAGAAATTCTCCCTTCGGGTGTGGAGTAGAGGCGGAGGAAGCTGTAACCATTTGCAATATGGAAGATGTTTTCAGAACCTGTTAGCGGCCCACCGAGAGCCAACCAGCCGGTGACTGTAAAGACAGAGTCAGAATAGAAATCAGTGGCTTGGATAAATCTAAAACCACCATCACTTGGGACATTGGCAGATAGATATCCATCAGTCACGCCACCTGATGAGAGAACCGTGGAATATGTACCGCGCCATAGGTTGCTGTTCAGAGTGAGCGATGTTGAACCTGAATTACCAAGCACGCCATTCATGCGGAAGTAGTAGGCGGGTGCATCTTGCAAGAGGTTTTGTGAATACGCGATGTTGTAGATGTTGGTGGTGATCGCAGCAGAGGTTGCGCTAAGGCGTGTATCTGGTGTGATGCCGTTAAAGACTGGTGTGACGCGGAATCGGTATGAAGTTCCAGCGGTAAGGCCAGTGACTGTGGCAGATGCGGTGGTGCTATTTGCACGGGCGAATTCACTCCATGTTGTTCCATCTGTCGAAACGTCAACCTTGTATGTCACAAGACCTGTAGTCATCGCAGGGGCAGTCCAGGTCAGGCTAACGGAGGTGTTGTTGCCTGAAACCTTGGAGGCGAGGACGTTAGCCACACTTGGGCTTCCGGTGGTGACTGGCGCCGTGGTTGCTTGGCCGTTGAGATCAAGGGCGGCGTTGAAGATCGGTGTAATTCGGAATTGATATGAAGTGGCAAAGGTGAGGCCAGTGACCGTGGCGCTGGTTGCAGTTGATGCGGTGCGCTCGAAAGCTACCCATGTGGTGCCATCTGTTGATACTTCAATCCGGTAATTTTCAAGGCCAGTTGTGATTGTTGGCGCACTCCACGTCAGTGAAACGTTGGCAAAGTTGGCAGACGATGCTGTTGCAATCGCGTTAGTGACTCTTTGGAAGTTTGTTGTTGCAGTATTTGACGCCGTTGCAGCGGTTGCAGAGATCGCACCGCTGATGCTTGGGGTGACGCGGAATGTGTATGTGGTGCCTGCCTCAAGGCCGGTAACAGTTGCGGTGGTTGCAGTTGAGTCTGGGCGAACAAATGTGGTCCAGTTGCTTCCATCTTTACTGTATTCAACGAGGTACGTAGTGATACCTGCAGTCTGTGATGGAGCCATCCAAGAGAGCGCTACTGAGTCAATCTTTCCTGCTGCAGTTGTTGCTGTCACTGTTGGAACTTTTACGAAGACATCAAATGTCATTGGATTTGAAGTCACCGTGGTGCCTGCTGTGTCTTGAGCAACCACCGTCATTGTGTATCGACCCTGTGGCAGTGAGACGAAGCTAAAGTTAATAGTTGCTGTTGCGCCTGGGTTTGTTGCCCATGAGTAGTCACCGAGGGAATTGCTGGAATCACGGGTTGCGCTGCTGTTAGCAAGAGTTGGTAGATAGTTGCTGATGCTAAATCCTGCCGGCCCTTGCAATTTAATGGCAATACGTGCGGTGTTAAAGGTCGCGGTGGTGAAGCGATCTGGAGTAAATGTCGTAG
>JBIPNL010000053.1:0-8095 GCA_044373255.1 Candidatus Planktophila sp.
TCGTGAAGCCAGTCGTTGTTGTCGCAGTTGCGCTCATCTTTGGCGCAGCTGACGCGCTGCCTGGCGTGACAGCCAAAGCCGTGACAGCTCCACCGAATTCAACGACATACCCACTTGGCCATGTACCCCATGAATTGAGAAGTGAGTCAATTGGCCCATCGTTCCAGGTGCCAGTTGAGTAGGACATTCCCCAGTTCTCGCCACCAGAAGTGTTATTTGGTTCACCCGAATTCCAGTTGGTGTAACCACTGGTCACGGAGCAATTAGGTGTTCCAGCAACGGCGTAGAAAGCTCTATTGGCCTCAGGGCCATCGGTGTACTTCCAACATCCTTCTTGCTCAAGATCTGAAATACCTAACCAGAAACTGTTTCCGCCAGATTTTTTCCGCAAGAATTCAAATTCAGCCTCTGTAGCAGGTGTTGCTAGGTAACCCTGAAGACCAAGATATGTCATGCCCAGTGCTTTAGTACGAGCTTGCTGCCAAGTAACTCGCTCAGGGACCCATTGGTAGTAATTACCAGTCTTTCCAAAGAGTTGGACTGTTGGAACTTCGATGGATACACCGTCAGTTGCGTTAGCTTTTCCAATACTATTTTTAATTTCAACAGCACACAGCAGTGTCTTTCCGACAACCTCGTCATAGATAGCACCGGTGAAGATCAGGGTTGAACCCGTTCCAAGAACAGTTTGAATATCTGATGAGTAGTAGTAAGCGCCGACTCCCCAGGTAAAGGTAGCTTTTTCGTCTCCAACAAGCTTACGAGCCTCGCATGTGATTACCTGGTTGGCAGGCGTTGATTGAGATGTGAGGCCTTTGATATCAACGTTGAAATATTCAGGAGCTGTTGGCTCCTTGACGTAGGTGGTTACCGCTGAATCTCCTGAGCCGACAAGGTTTGTGGCTGTGGCCTTGCATCGCAAATACTTGCGGACGTTGGTAAGAATATTTGTGGAATCGAATACGTACGTCGAACTAGTTCCAATGATCACAGCGCTCTGATCTACATTCCAGCTACTGTTTTGTAGGGACCACTCGTACTTGATTGATTCGTATTGTTCCGGCTGATCAACCTGACACGTCACGATTTGTCCAGGAGATGGAGTCTCGTTGCTGAGTAGGCCCACCATCTTCACAGTCGGTGATGGTGTTGAGATATACGGCATCGAAACACTGACGATGTTAAAGCGGGTACCACCAGGACCAGTCGCACCTGACGCGCAGAGAATAGATTTATTGAGAGCTTTAAGGATGATCTCTTTGGTTAAGATCAGCGTTGAGCCTTCTCCCACCAATGAGCTGGCAGAGGAAATTTGTTCGCGAGAGTAATAACTGCCGACATACCATTGTGGGCGAAGAATGGTTTCGACATTGTTGCGCCAGGTTGCATTCGAACAGGAAATGTTCGCACCGATCTTTGGCGCGAGTGGACCTAGGCCGGTAATTGACTGCTGGGTATCCAGAACAGGCGCAGTAGGAATTGTCAGCCGTGATTCAACGGGCAGCTCTGCGGTTCGAGATTTACCGAGGGTGACGCAGGTAAATGTCTGGCCAGCATCTTCATTTGTAACAAGGACAGAAGATGAGCGTTCACCTGAGATTCGTGACGGTGAGGTCCAATAAGTATCCGTACTTACAGTGTTCTCAGACCATGTGCCTGGCTCGCAACTTAGCGTTGAACCTACGCGAGCCGTACCTTTAATCGATGCTCGCTCAGTGTTCGTTGGCGCTGCTTGGTTGTAAACCGTTGCCGCCTTCGATGCTAGAACAACACCGTTAGAGATGTTCTTTAAATAATAAGAGACGCGTGTGAAGATCGTAGGTTTTCCGCGGTCACATCCTTGTGCCGAACCCCAACTAGTGAGACCGACAAGGACAGGTTTTCTGTCGACTATACCGATCAGTGGACCACCAGAGTCACCGTTACATCCGCCTGCGTAAAGTTTTTCAGCCCTGATGTAGCGACCGCTTGCCAACATGATCTCCGGTTTAAAGCTGGAGCCGTATGCTCGCTTTGCTGCAGAATCTTGCAGATCGAGGTTTGCAGATCGTAAGAATTTTGCAACTTCGTTATTCTGATCAAGTCCCCAGCCATACATTTTAAACTTTGTCAGTTTTGCAATTTTCGAGAGTTGAGCTGGCGTAGGAATAGCAATAGGTCTTACATCTCTGACCGGATTGGTCAGTTTGAGGATGCCAAGATCGTTTGTAATTGTACCTGAAACTTCCAGCAGCGGCTCATCGCTATCAAGGGTATCTGCACCTAACTTGACCCAGTAGAAACCTTGATCGAAGGTGCAGTGTGCTGCGGTAATAATGATGTCTTCGCGGATAAGTGAACCGGTGCAGATAAAGCGTGCTTTCTCATTAATGTTCTTGGTATACCAAATCGATGCCACCCAAGGCGCAGTCACACTTGCCTCTGGTACTTCTTCACCGAAGACAACGGCTTTAGCTTGCGATGTGGCAAAAGGCGCGATGAGTAGAGAGCAAAGAAGCGACAAGGCGAGAACGAGATGAAGAGAGAGCGCAGCGCCGCGATGACGTATCGACATCGTTACTCCCTTATAAACGTAATCTTTGTGCATCCAGGTGAGACGAGAATTGCTCCGCGCTCAAAAGTTCCTGTCGCAATCCAGTAAGCGGTAATTTTACCGCCCTTATAGGTACCTAAATCAACTCCAATAGTGATACCGGAGACCCCTAGAGATTTTATGCACGCTTGATGGCTGGCCGGCAGACTGGTCAGAGTTCCTGGTAGTTCAAGTGGCAGGATCTCTTCTGCAATCGGTCCGATATATCCGTTGTAGTTGGCCCCAGAATTAGTAAGGCGCACTGATTGGCTTGGATCGCTACCGACATCTTCACCATTGCCGTAAATAGCGGCACCGTCTTGCGTTTGCGGAACCTTTGGAATTTCTGGTTCTGTCGGTGTTGTTGGTTCTGCAGTTGTATCAGTTTCAGGATTTGTTGAATCAGTTGGTTCTGTCGGTTCAGTTGGAACATTTGTCTGTGTATCTGTAATCGGTGGAATAACAGTTTCGCCATTATTGGAAAGACCGTTGACGCCAACGAAGGCCATCACGGTAAGAATGGAGGCAGCTGCCAGCCATGAAGAATTTTTGGTGAGCTTTGCAGCAAAGCCTGCACCGAATCGAGTGGTGCGAACGACTGTGGAATCTTCTGCCATCAGTGATTGAAGATGGGAATCAAAGCGCGCCGAGACATCAGCCGGCATCGTCTCTGGCGGGTTTTTACTTGCCAGAGAAGCCAGAGCCTGCTCGATCTCGCGATCTCTCTTTGGATCCATTAGTTGCCACCTTTTTCTTCTATGACGGATACACGCGAGCTCTGGTTCCCGAGATCGCGCCCGGCTAGGTAGGTTGCCAGCGCTTCCTTGCCGCGCGAACAGCGCGACTTGATCGTGCCGGGGGCCACACCTGCAATCTGGGCGACCTCATCGATGGAGTACCCCTCCATAATCGTCATGGTCAAAGCAATACGTTGATCCTCGGGCAGGGTGGCAAGGGCTTGGGTCATCACAATCTTGGTATCGCTCTCATCTGCAAATGATCTCGATTCGATAATGCCGCTCTCTTCAGATTCTGATAACTGCGGGCGGACTGATTCTTTGCGCAAGAGGTCGATACATGCGTTCTGCACGATCATATACATCCACGTTGAGACCTTTGATTCGCTGCGAAAGGTATGAGCCTTTCGAAAAACTGCGGTCATCGCTTCTTGAACAGCATCTTCTGCGATTGTGTTATCGCGCACCGTCTTGCGCGCAACGCTCCACATCCAGTCGCGACGACGTGTAAGCAGTAATGCAATTGCGCCTTTCTCGCCATCGAGATAGGCGCGCATCAGCTCTTCATCACTGCGCATATCTGCCGACATGAGAAAACTCCCAACATGGGCCAACGTGGCACATGCTGGGAGTTTAATTCCTCAAAAAGGGAAAGTAACTACTTTGGGCTAGAAGGTCCCCTCACCGGCGGCGAGATAGCTGACGGTAAATGAACGAGAGGTCATATTCTTCTGTGTTCCTGAGCGTAGAACGCGGATCCGATAGGTGACATCGTGATCACACCAGACCGGTGCTGTCCCGAAATCGCCCATACAGAGTGGATTAACTGGCAGTAGAGCCACGCCAGTGGCATCGGTGCGCCCTGAGTACGAAAGAACCCAGTTGCCGCTGAGTTCATCGAATTCATCCAAAATGACACGGCGACCCACAGATGGTGGGGCAACGAGTACGCGCACCATTGGCATATCAGTGATCATGTCGTAATCCTCTTCGGCGAAGTCGCGATGTACGCGATCTGCGCCGTCTTGCCACGACCATGAAACAGCGGCCTGGGCCTTTGGTGTACCTAGTGCGTTAGCAGGTGCGATTGATGCCACCATGCCTAGAACTAGTGTGAGCGCAACTGCTGCGCGAGAGAGCTTTGTATTTCTAACCGTCATTGCGATTCTCCTTTGTAGTTATTGATATTCACTTCTTGAAAAATTCATTTCGAAGTCCGTTCATAGCCTTTGACGCAACCCCCATCAGAAAAGTTCCATCCAAAAAGTTTCCCCCAAAAAAAGTTTCATGGAACCTTTTTTGGGGGGAGTGCGTCTTAACTCATGAAAGCTCGCAATCAGAAAGATTCAAAGGAGAAGAAAATGAGAAAAGCGCTCGCACTTATTGCAATGGTTCTAGGGATGGTTGTCGCAGTTCCTAATCAGGCGTCTGCAATTACTTATGGCGATCTAGTGACAGATCCGGTATCCCAAGCACCGTGGGTGGTTTCTATCTGGTCTTCTCCCACCATTGATGGAGATAAGAAGTACATCTGTACCGGTACTTTGGTCGATCCACGCGTTGTCGTAACGGCAGCGAATTGCTTGAATGAGAAAGTCTTCTACTTCGCAAAGGTTGGCGCACAGACACTTGAGGATGAAACACCCTTTGTTGCAGCAACCAACTGGATGGCACTTCCGCGCTTTAATACTAAATCCGCCACCGGTGATATTGCGGTGATGCACTTAGCAGGCGAGTACACAGGATCATCGATTCCAGCGATAGCCGGAGAAGAAGATGTGAATGCGATTGCGCGCACTCGTCCATACATGATGTATGGCTGGGGGATGGATCAAAACAAGGAGTTACCTGATTTATTGCGTAGCGCCACGTTGGCACCACAAGATGCAGCAGCCGGTCGCTACTATGGCAAGCACTTTAACAAGACGCTCATGATCGCAGCTGGTCGTGGAATCGCTGTCGAGAAGGTTTATGCCGGTGGCTGCACAGGTGACGCTGGTGCTCCACTTGTAGCCACAGTGAACGGAACGACAAAGCTCATTGGAATCACAAGTTGGTTTTCCAAAGATTGCAGAGTTGCCGCGCCAACAGTATTTGCGCGCGTTTCATATTTCCAAAAGGATATTGCTAAAGCAATTATTGATGTGAAGGCTGCATCAAAATCGATCAAGATCACAAAGAGTGTGATCAAGGTTGATGCACCCGTTCTCAAGGGACAACTCTTCATCAACGGCCTCTATCCAAATGGCCGTTTTTATCAGGGCCAGATGCTTACAGTTGATGGATGGTGGTGGGGTAATTCCGTCGAGGCAGAAAGTATTCGTTGGTATGTGACTTCAACTCCGAATGCTCCAATGTCGCGAATGGGTCGCCTTGTTGCAACAGGGGGGTCGATATATCTGACCTGGGCACTGTTGAATCAGAGTGCAGGCTCTTATCTCGTTGCTGAAGTTTCAGGATCGATGGGCAACCAGGTAACAACAGATGTGGCAGCGATCTATATCAATCCATATTTGATTGGGTAGCCCTCGGGCGCTGTCTAGCTGGTGTGGGTTTTAGTTTCTTAACGAACTGAACGCAAGACCGCGGTGACTTTACCGAGGATCTCGCACTTATCTCCATTGATTGGTTCGAAGTCATCGTTAGCTGGTAATAACCAGATGTGGCCATCTTTACGAGAGAAAGTTTTTACAGTTGCTTCGCCATCAATCATCGCTGCAACGATTTCGCCCTTGTTGCAATCTTTCTGAGAGCGGATGACAACAAAGTCACCATCACAGATTGCGGCGTTGATCATTGAATCACCGACAACTTTGAGCATAAAGAGATCACCAGATCCAACGAGGGACTCAGGAAGCGGAACAATCTCTTCGACATCTTGTTCTGCCGTGATTGGGCCACCGGCTGCGATGCGGCCAACAAGTGGGATAAAGCGAGTCTTATCTGTAGGGGCTGTTGCGCCCATCATTGATTCAGAGATTGATTCAGGAAGCACGACCTCCATCGCGCGGCCCCGGTTCTCATCACGGCGGATGAAGCCCTTCTCGGTGAGGATATCGAGCTGGTATTTGACCGAGGCGGGGGAGGCAAGGCCTGCGGCATCGCCAATTTCACGCATAGATGGGGCATAGCCCTGGGATTCGGTCGAGGTCTTAATGAAGTCGAGGATCGAGATTTGGCGGGCTGTGAGCTCGCCAGCGGGGGATATCTTTTTGGCCATACACAGATGATTCCACAGGTTGGGGATAAATTCAAACATATGTTCGAAAATATGTTGCAGATGTCAGTGGGTGGGGGTATTGTTTTCCTATCGAACAAGTGTTCGAAAACCTTCCCCAAGGTTGAATCGCAGGAGTAAAGACTATGAGCGCAATGACAGCCCAAACCCTTGTAAATCAAGGCTTTTTGCAGACCAATCCGTCCGGCATGCACCTCAATCGCCGTGGTCGTCTGGCTCGTACCCTCGTGGTCCTTTCTCTTGCGATCGTCTTATTGGCCACCTTCGGCTTTAGCGCAGGTGCCGGCAATACCGATCAGATGAGCTCGACCTCCGGTGACTTCATTACCATCACCGTTGGCCCAGGAGAGAGCCTCTGGTCTCTAGCCGGGCAGATCGCAGTCGATGGAGATAAGCGCTCGCTCGTAGATGAGATCATCTCGATCAACTCACTTGCCACCGCCGATGTTCAGGTAGGGCAAGAGCTGCGCATCCCGCTACATAGCTAGGACCCTTCGATCTGACGCGCTGGCGTGTCGATGTGATTGAACGCGCAAACCCTCAAGATTTGCTTTATAGTTCCCACTATATGTAGGGGTAGAAACGATAAAAACTTCCATAAGTAGTGTTTTTACGGTAGTTTAACCAATTCTCCAATACATCAAATAAGGGAATTTTCTAGTATTTCGAAAGGGGACACGCCGATGATCTGCCCATTCTGCCGACATGATGATTCTCGCGTCGTTGACTCCAGACCAGTAGAAGATGGCACACAGATTCGCCGCCGCCGCGAGTGCCCTGAATGCGGACAGCGCTTTTCAACCCAAGAGGTTGCACTTCTTAACATTATTAAGCGAAGCGGGGCCACAGAGCCATTTAGCCGCGAGAAGGTATTGGTCGGCGTCCGCAAGGCATGCCAAGGTCGCCCGGTCGATGAAGATGATTTGGTCCTGTTAGCTCAGCGAGTAGAAGAGACCCTTCGCTCTACTGGTCAAGCAGAGATCGAAGCCCAAGAAGTGGGCATGGCAATCCTTGCTCCACTTCGTGAACTCGATGAGGTGGCTTACCTGCGATATGCCTCGGTATACCGTAACTTTGCCTCCCTTGAAGACTTCGAAGGTGAGATTGCACTTCTCCGCGCGCTTCCCTCGAATGCAAATCAGGCAACAAAAGTAACAACAATCAAGACACCAGAAAAATCATTACAAACATCAACAGCTACAAGTAATCAGAAGACGGGGAAATAAAAAATGTCAGATACGGTCATCAATCGACCAGTAAAAATTAAAGCTCATAACACCCTCAAGGGTAAGGGCTTAACAATTGAACGCATTTATACAAACGAGGGAATTCACCCTTACGACGAAGTTAAGTGGGAACGCCGCGACGTTGTTCAGTCAAACTGGAAAACCGGTGAGACTGTATTTGAACAACACGGTGTTGAGTTCCCTGACTTCTGGTCAGTAAATGCATCAACAATCGTAACTACTAAGTATTTCCGTGGCGCAGTTGGTGCCGAAAATCGCGAATGGTCGCTTAAGCAGGTCATCGATCGCGTTGTACTTACCT
>JBIPNL010000102.1:0-4331 GCA_044373255.1 Candidatus Planktophila sp.
CATCAATCCATAGACAACGTGCACACCCGCCGCTTCCAACTTTCGGGCCCAGCGCACATTTGCCTGCTCATCAAATCGGGCACGGATTTCAATAACTGCCAGAACTTGCTTACCCGATTCGGCAGCTTCAATCAGGGCTGCCACAATTGGTGAGTCACCTGATGTTCTATAGAGCGTCTGCTTTATCGCAAGCACTTTCGGATCGGCTGCAGCATGATTCAAGAAATCAACAACTGAGTGTGTAAATGAGTCATATGGATGATGCAGCAGAATCTCGCTCTGTCGTAGCGCTGAGAAGTAAACGTCATGATCTTCTTCATCTATTCCAACAAGTGGCCTTGGAGTCTTAGAAGTAAAGGCAGGGAAGTGCATTTTCGCCATCTTTAAATCTGCAATCTTTGAAAGATCTTGCAAATTAACTGGGTGGCCAGAGCGAATAACGTTGAGGGGATCAATCTCAAGCTCTTCCATCAACATCTCTAGAAGTTCTTGATTCACACCTGCCTCAACCTCAAGGCGAACAGGTGGGCCAAAGCGGCGCAAAAGAAGTTCTTGTTCAAGACTTGATAACAAATCTTCGGAATCATCTTCGTCAATTTCAAGATCTTGGTTACGGGTGACTCTAAATACGATATGCCCACCAATTTCCATTCCGGGAAAGAGTTGATCAAGATTGTGGGCAATCAGATCCTCGAGCGGAATAAATCGTGTGGAGTTCTCACCGGTTGAAATCAGGCGAGTAAGAATTGGCGGAACTTTGACTCTGGCAAAAAACTTTTCGCGAGTTGCCGGGTTGATCACCCGCACGCCCAAGTTGAGCGAGAGCCCAGAGATATATGGAAATGGGTGTGATGGATCTACCGCCAGCGGCGTTAGCACCGGGAAGATGCGGCTGCGGAACAACTCTTGTAAATGCTCTCTCTCATTCGACTTGAGATCTGACCACGTGATCAGCTCAATGCCCTCTTTACTCAACGCAGGGCGAATATCGCCTTCAAAGATTTTGTATTGCTGTGCAATCAAATCTTTAACTATGCGAGAAATTTCAGCGAGAAGCTCGTGAGGTGTATAGCCGGCAGAGTTCTTTGAAGTGATGTTATTTTCAATTTTACGTAATACCGATGCAACTCGCACCATATAAAACTCATCGAGATTTGATGAAAAAATTGTAAGAAAACGTACTCGCTCAAGGAGCGGAATGTTCTTATCTTCAGCTAATTCGAGAACTCGCTGATTAAATGCCAGCCAACTTATCTCGCGATCGGTCAGGTTCTCCATGCGTGGCACCCTACTAGTCTTCATGGTTTGGGTGAACACAAGGTTACGAATAAAGGTGGGAAGAGAGAACTTCATCTGATCGGCCAAACAATTGGCTCAGGATACTTAGCCAAACGGCCATCACCTGATGAACGTCCACGAAGTCTACGAATAATCCAAGGAAGTGCGAAGACGAAGAACCAGAGCACTCCCATAGCTCGCTCTTTAATCCACGGTGTTGGCTTTGCAGGTGGCAAAGGCGAACGCCATTCTGGATCAAATTCATATCCCAGTTTTTCTAAAACCGCTTCGGCACATCGGTAATGTCCCATTTCATTTAAGTGCAGGCGATCAAATGCCAAGAAGCGACGATCACTAAGAAAGCGCTCACCATTTGCATCGACAATGATTGCGCCAACTTCTGCCGCAACTTCGCGGATAGATCGATTAAATGCACCAAATCTTTCTTGCCAGACTTTTGATCCTCGACCTTTATTGCCAGTATCTTCCAAGACGGTAAAGAGCATCACGGTTGCACCTGTAGCAGCTAACTTGCGGACAGCAGATTGATACTTTTCCTTTGCTGCTGCTGCATCAAAGCCAGGACGCAAGGCATCGTTTGCACCTGCGTGGAATGAGACCAATGTGTCAGGGCCAGTTACATATTTCATCGCGACATGCAATTGATCATCGATTACTTGCTGTAGCAACTTTCCTCGAACCGCTAAATTTGCATAGGTAAATGTCGGTGATTTCTTAGCAAGGCCATCTGCAACGCGATCAGCCCAGCCTCGGTATTGACCATTAATTTTTTCATCGGTCATACCTTCGCTGTACGAGTCGCCACAGACAACCAAGCGGTTAAAAATCATTGCTCATTCCTTCTTATTTTTTGCGTCGTTGCTCATCTACCCAGAACATAGCAATTGCTGTTGCAACGCTTGCATTGAGTGATTCAGTAGTCGCCATAATTGGAATTGATACAACAAGATCGCACTTTTCACGTACTAAACGTGAAAGGCCTTTCCCTTCGCTGCCGACAACGATCATCAAATTCTCTCGCGCAACTTTCATCTCGCTCAACGTCACATCTGATTCGCCATCTAGGCCAACAACAAAACAACCTAACTTCTGCGCATCTTCAATCGTGCGCGCCAGATTTGTCACTTGAGCTACGCGTAAACGTGCCGCCGCTCCAGCCGATGTCTTCCACGCCGCGGCAGTCATAGCCGCTGCACGACGCTCGGTCATCACAACTCCGGCTGCGCCAAATGCTGACGCACTTCGCACGATGGCTCCGAGGTTACGCGGATCAGTCACACCATCGAGTGCGATGATCATCATCGGATGGTTTGCTTGCTCGGCAATCTCTTGGAAGCTTGAATATTGGTATGGCTTAATTGCCAGAATAATTCCTTGGCTATTGGCATTTATGTTTTCAATTTCAGCGCGATGAACTTCGCGAATATTTAGACCGTGGTGAAGTGCCAACTTAAGTGATTCTGCGACGCGATCATCTACATCGATACTGCGTGCAACGATTAACTCTGTTGCTGGCACATTCTCGCGCAAGGCTTCAAGTACTGCGTTACGACCAGAGACAATTTCACCTTTTGGTTTTTCACTGCGACCGCGTGGTGATGCTCCGGCGCGAGGAGATGAGGTTCCTGTGCGCTTGGTCGTTCCTTTTTCCGCAGCCTTCTTTCGCTTAGCAGCTGCGTGATACGGACGATCTTCCGCCTTTGGCGTTGGACCTTTGCCCTCTAGGCGACGCTTATTGTTTCCACCAGAACCTGTTGTGGGTCCTTTTTTTGATCCGCGTACCGCGCCACGTGGTTTTGAATTACCGGCCATTTATTTACTCTCACTTCGTGTGATCGACCATCGTGGCCCTTGTGCGCTATCTTCAATAGTAATTCCAAGTGCTATTAATCCATCGCGAATCGCATCCGCTGCAGCAAAATCCTTACGCACACGAGCTGCTTCACGCTGTTCCAACGCTAACTTAATCGTTCCATCAAGGGCTGAATTCAAATCTTGCGAACCGCCAGCTGATTCAAATGCTGGATCAAATGGGTCGCATCCCAACACATCTAGCGCTCCCCGAATCTCATTTGCTGACGTTGCTATTGCAGCCTTATCCCCGGCTGTGATTGCAATATTTCCAAGGCGCAGCGCCTCTGAAATTCCAGCGAGTGCCTCTGGTACCGCTAAATCATTATTCATGGCCGCTGCAAAATCCTTACTAATAACAGGTTCTGGAAGATGGCCAAGAATTTCAACTGAGCGCTTGAGATAAGTTTCAATACGGCCAAAGGCAACTGCTGATTCAGCTAGTGCTTCATGTGAAAATTCCAACATAGATCGATAATGCGCGCTTCCTAAATACCAACGGAGTTCGATTCCGCGAACAGTTTTAAGTAACTCGTGTACCTGAAGTGAGTTACCTAAAGATTTACTCATCTTCTCACCAGAGGCTGTAACCCACGCATTATGTAACCAACGGCGAGCAAATCCATATCCAGCCGCCTCTGACTGCGCTATCTCATTTTCGTGATGTGGAAAAATCAGATCGAGTCCACCGCCGTGAATATCAAAACTCTCACCGAGGTAGGCATAGGCCATCGCAGAACATTCCAAGTGCCATCCCGGACGTCCTGCTCCCCACGGAGTTGGCCATGATGGATCCCCGGCCTTCGCCGCTTTCCATAAAGCAAAATCTCGCGGATCTTTCTTAAATGTTTCATCAGCATCGGCAGCACTTAAAAGATCATCAACCTTTTGACGAGAAAGAGTCAGATACGACGATAACTTTCGGACCTCTAAATACACATCTCCGTTTCCAGGAGCATATGCAGCACCTCGTTCAATCAGAATCTGCATCAGCTCAATCATCTGCGTGATATGGCCGGTAGCACGCGGTTCATATGTTGGAGGCAGAACATTGAGTGCCTCATAAGCCTGAGTAAATGCTCGCTCATATTTCATCGCAACAGCCCACCACGGTGACTCTTCGTGTACAGCCTTATGCAAAATCTTGTCATCAATATCTGTCACATTACGAATAAAGGTGA
>JBIPNL010000013.1:0-17668 GCA_044373255.1 Candidatus Planktophila sp.
AACTTGATCTCCTGCAATGATGTGTAATCGGTTGCCTAACGATTGATCAAGTGCTCGCAACGACTGCCCCATATATGCAAGTAACTTTGCCCCTGCTTCTTCGATTTGAGATTTATCCAAGATAAAAACAGGGACGATTTCATCTGAAGATTCAATAGCTGCATTAAGGGCAGGATGATCTCCGATGCGGAGGTCGCGCCTAAACCAGACGATAGAACGACGAGGTGAGGTCATGGCATGATTTAATCACTATGCGAGCAATTAAGCATTTTCAAGTGCGTGGAATTCCGGGGGAATTGATGAGCCAATCTCATTCTGGCTCAGAGCTTTACTTTAGAGATCGCTGAGGCTTTTATTTTATTGTCACCACTCTTGACAACTGCAATAATCTCAAGAGTTGAACCTTTTTTGAACTTTTCTGGATGTAAGAAGACTCGATGTAATCCACCGCGAGTTTTGTCAGTGCTAAAAGTTCGTCTATCCGATGTTCCAAGATGGCGCCACGCTTTGCCCGGAGATCTCACGCTAAAACTAACCTCTACAAAATCTTTTCCGGGCACCCGTGTAGAGATCTCGATCCAGCCAGTGGGCAAGGATGTTCTCTTGGCGTTCACCTTTAGATTTGCCAGAGCGGGAGTATTTACTGCTGAGGTACCATTTTCAATAACGAAGTAAGAGCGCCCAGATAGATTGCACCGTGTTGAATCTGTTGCATCGATAGAGCAACCACCATCTAGCAGTCGCCACCCCTGTTTAATTCCAAGTGAATTCAAATCAATGCTCTGATCGGCGTCTCTGCCATTAAAGCCAACAAGATAATTTTTGCTGGCAAGGGTGCGATTAACGATAAAGAGCCCACCGGATGCGATGAGAACTTCTTGAGATCCTGCGCGTAAACCAGGATGCGCCGCAATAATCTCTTGGATCTGAGTAATCTGTTCCTGCAACGGATGTGAGCCCTCAAATGATGAGCCATCCCCGACCGCCTGTGAACCAATTCTTGCTTCAGACTTCCATTCCTCCACTTGTGTAGCAAACATACTTTGTCGCGATTTTTTATCGCCGCCTGAACCCACCATTCCACGCTCATCCCCGTAGTACACAACGGGAGTTCCACGAAGATAAAAGAGGAGTGCTTGTGCAAGTTTTGAACGATCAAGGACTTTATCTGACTCAGATTCGGAGTATCCATTAGATAGAAAACGTCCGATACGACCCATGTCGTGGTTTCCCAAAAATGTGACCAGTGAACCCGCATTTGAATATGGAGTCGTGTAATAGTCATCTTGATTGAAAAGCTCTGCCAATTGCTCTACGTCTAAACCGTACTGAGCATAAGGAATTATTTTCTTCTGGAATGCAAAATCCAAGATTCCAGGAGTTTGCTTATCTACAACATAACTTGCCAAGGTCAGCGCATCAGGATCTGCAACTTCTCCGAAAATAATAAACTCATCGATCCCGGATTGCTTTGCGACACTATGGATTTTAGGGATAAATTGCTTCCAAAAAGCGGCATCCACATGCTTAAAAGTATCTATGCGCATTCCATCGAATTTAAACTCGGTGATCCAATCTGACCAGAGCTTTATCCAGCCTTCAATAACTTCAGGTTTTTTGGTATTCAGGTCATCTAGTCCAAAAAAATCACTGACCTCAATTGCATTTTCTACCGCAGGGCTGTTCCCCAAATTATTGTAATTCGAAAGTTTATTAAGCCAATCTGGCTTCTTTGAATTAGCCTCACTAACAGTTACAGCTGGCTTTCCATTTTCAAGATAAATCACATCGGCTGTGTGGTTTGTAACGACATCGAAAATAACTTTGATATTGAGAGCATGAGCCTCTTTGATCAACGTATGAAGATCTTCCTCGCTACCTAAGTGCGGATCAACAGTTGTAAAATCAAGTCCCCAGTATCCGTGGTAGGCCGCAGAATCTCCCTGCACGAATTTTTGTTTCACTGGTGGGGTAATCCAAATTGAGGTAAAACCCATCGATTTGATGTAGTCGAGTCGCCGCGTGATGCCCTTGAAATCGCCACCATGCCATCCGCCGATATCTGCAGGTGCGTATCCGCTTGCACTATCTCCTTGAACTAGACCACCAAAGTCATTTGACGAATCGCCGTTTTCGAATCGGTCAGTCATAATGAAGTAAATTGATTCATCACTTTGTGCTGTGCGAAAAACGGGCTTGGAGAGTGACGAGTAATCTGTGGCTGCGAAAGTGGGTCCAACACCACAGGAGAAAATAACTGCTCCTGCAATTACCTTCTTCAGACCGATCACTGCAATAACCAAATTCCTGATGTTGCTCCTTTTGATCGAATCCTTATCGTTTTGCCTGATTGCGCAGGGCCATACAAAGTCTCTTTCACACTGTAGCCATAGATACCAAGATCAATATTCTCATCAATTCCTTTTCGGGAGATAAAGACGAAAACTTTCTCTTTCTTCGATTCTCGTAAGTACCCGAAGGCATCTTTACCGATGTAGACCCAACGCAGTCCACCATTAATCAATGAATCTCGTTCTTTGCGGATTTGAATTAATTTTTTGACTTCTTCTAGAAGTGTCAGATCCCATGTATTCGGATTCTCCCAATCGATGGTTCTGCGCGAATCCTCACCCCAGCTACCCTCGAGTCCTAACTCGTCACCAGCAAAAATCGATGGCACCCCTGGATAAGTAAAGAGAGCGGTTAATCCAGATAAATGCGTTGACCTATCGCAACCAACAACTGTCTTAAATCGGGCGGTGTCATGTGAATCTAATAGGACCATGCTAGCTACAAGGGAGCGCCACGGAATTCCTGCAGCGAATGCTCGCATGACAGCGACAGTTCCCGTTCCATCAAATTGTGGGTTCGGTACGGGAAATTGCGAAAAGTTTGGCAGTTGTGTATTTGCTTTATTCATCCAATTCACAAGTGGGCGCGCAAATCCGTTGTAATTCATGGTGCCGTGCCATCCGAGACCATCAAGATCCTTTGGAGAGTGATCAGCATTTTCTGCAACAAGCCAGGCATCGGGATTGGTTTGATCCATCGCCGTCCTAATGCCCTCTGCAACTTCTGCATTGATATCTTGACCGAGGTACCTACCGGTCATATTCCCAACATCAATTCGCCAGCCATCAAAATTGAAGGGATCCTGTAACCAACGTCGAACAACAGATTGAGGGCCGCGATACATGACTTGCTGCAATTTCTTTGATGCATAATTTAACTTTGGCAGTGAAGCCAGTCCCCACCACCCGACATAACCGTGTGGGATTGAAGAGTCCCAATAAAAGAAATCACGGCTCTTGGCAAAGCGGCTCTTTATTGCCTTACTGAGCCATGGATGTGCTTGCCCGCAGTGGTTAGTCGTGAGATCTCCCATAATTCTAAAGCCCGCTTTGTGAGCGGCGTCAGAGAGCTCAACCATTGCCTGATTTCCTCCAAGCACTGGATCAATTTCATCAAAACTTGCTGCGTCATAACGATGATTACTTCTGCCCGGAAAAAGTGGAGTGAAGTAAAGAGCAGAGACTCCGAGCTCTTTTAAATAATTTAGTTTAGAAATAACTCCAGGCAAGTCACCGCCATAGAATTCAACGCCAGTTGTGTGGTCTTTGCCTTTGGGAAGCTGGTTCCACTCTCTTGGAACAGCCCAGTCTGGTATCTCTCGCTTGATTGACGATTTAGCGAAGCGATCTGCAAAGATTTGGTAGAAAACAGCGCTTTGAATCCATTGTGGGTAAGCAGGTTTAGCGATGATTTGAAAGTCTTCGCGATCAGTAACATCGTGGGCAAAAACTCCGACGCCATTGAGCCAGCGATATGACTTTGAATCTACTAACTGAAAACGATAATGCGTAATGGTATTGAGGATTTGAAGTTGAGCGCTCCACCAAATTTCATGTGGAAACTTCTTTTTTATCTTCATTTCAAGAGTGCGAGGCTCACCATCATGAAAAAAACGAATGAAAATGCGTGTGCACTGATCTTTTGCAGGTACTCGTACTTTTATTTCAATTGAATCACCAATTTTTGGAGCGGAGTTACTCACATATAACTGGCTACCATCATGATGAGGCTCAAGAATCTTCATCTATCCCTTAGTCGCTCCCTGGGTGAGCCCGCCAATAATGAAGCGCTGAAGAGATAAGAAGAGAATTACAAGTGGCACTGAAGCAATGATGGAACCCGCTGCAAATGGTCCCCACGTCTGTTCGTACTGTCCGCCAACAAATTGCTGAAGACCAACAGCTACAGTGCGATTCTCGACATCTTGCAAGAAGAGAGAAGCAAGAACGAATTCATTAAAGGTTCCGATAAATGAAAGGACTGCGGTCACCGCAAGGACAGGAGCTGCGAGCGGAAAGAAGATCAGCCAATAAACCTGGGTTACTGATGCGCCATCCAAACGTGCTGACTCGTCAAGTTCTAGTGGAATTGTGTCTAAGAAGCCTTTTAGAAGCCATGCATTAACGCCAAGAGCTCCACCGATATAGATGAGATAAAGGCCCCAGATACTTCCTAGGCCGAGAGCAGGCATTACCAGGAAGACCTGCTCCATCATCACGTAGATTGCTGAAAGAGAGAGAAAAGATGGAAAAACTTGAATAAGCAGAAGAGATTTCAAACCAACTTTTCGACCTTTAAACCGGAGGCGGCTAAATGCAAAGGCAGCGGCGGCTCCAATCATCACAGATGTAATCGCGGTAACAGAGGCGATGATGAGTGAATTCTTCATCCAAGCCATGTAAGGGACTCGTGAGTCAGTGAAGAGCAAGATGTAGTTATCCCAGCTAAATCGCACCGGCAGAAGAGAGTTCGATGAAATTCCACCGGTTGGATCAAAAGAGGTAACGATGACTACATAGATTGGGAAAGCGGTGAAGAGAACGAGAGAGATAGCCAGTATGTGCTTCCAGGCATCGCTTTTACCAACTTTGGCGCTCATAGGTTCTCCAACACTTTCGATTTCTTGAGTGTGTAGAGCGACATTGAGCCAACAATCACAAACATCACCATCGAAATTGCACTAGAGAGTCCGAGGTTTTGGAAGTTGGTGCCAAAGGCAGTCTTATATGCATATGAGATCAAGATATCTGTTGCACCGGCAACTTCACCATCAATTGCATTTGTGGGGCCACCACCTGTTAACAGATAAACAATATTGAAGTTATTGAAATTGAAGGCAAAACTCGCAATCAGAAGCGGGGAAAGAATTTGAAGAAGTAATGGCAGTTTGATAATAATAAATGCTTGTTTTTCGGTTGCTCCATCAATTGCAGCGGCCTCTTCAATCTCCGAAGGAATTGATTGCAACGCTCCACTTCCGATTAAATACATATATGGAAAGCCCAGCCAAAGATTTACAAGAATCACGGCAAAGCGAGCGAGCCAGGGGGATTCAAACCAGGCGATATCGAGGTTAAATAATGAGTTGATCGCTCCGTAGTCTTTATTGAAAAGACCACGCCAAATCAGAATACTCATAAAACTTGGTATCGCATAGGGAAGAATCAAGAAGCCGCGATAGAAGCGTCTAAATCTAATTGGGTCCTGAAGCGCAATCGCCAGAGCCATACCTACTGCGAATGTTGTTCCCACAGACAGGAAGGCAAATGCGATTGTCCAGATAAAAACTTTGATAAATGGGTCGCGCAGATTCTTATCAAGGATGAGCGATTTGAAGTTATCAGCGCCTGCAAATGCCCGCCAGCCTGGATCTAATCTAAATGTGGGATCTGATTCGCTCACGAAGTTTCCTTTGCCATTATTAACAAAGACTTCATTTGTCTGGGTGTTAAGTATTTGATCTCTGCCTTCATCGTATGCAAAAGATTGCACGAGTCGAGCAGCTAAGTCAGTGGCTTGAGGATTGGCAAAAGAGCCATCTTCAAAAGGGAATCTCAGCGCCGTAATTGTTGAATCTAAATTTGAGAACTCTTCATCAGTGAGTTTTGTGATGCCCTCAGCCGCCACAATATATCCCGAAGCATCTCGAGTGATTTGATCTTCGGTAGTAGGTGTAACCCCAGATTCATTGGCAAAGAAGAGATCTCGGCTGACTGGGTCAAATAAGATGGCGGCGAATTTTCCATTAGAAGTTTTACCAAGTAGCAGATCATATGTAGTGCCTGCTTCATCTGGCTGAAGTCCGTTATTCAAGATTTCAACGACGGCGGCTTTTTTCCCAATTTCGTTTCCAGTTTGGTAATTAAATGTGGACATGATGACGGTATAACCAGTCGGTGTCACCACAAAAATGGTGAAGAAAACTAAGCCGATCGAGAGAAATTTGAGTGGGATGGAGCCCTTGGTGATAAATGAATAATTAATAAAAATGAGAGTGGCAATTACAATTCCGGCGATTATGAATGAGTTCTTATTGATCGCTGCAGATAAAAGGAAAATCAGTAAAGCATCAGCTGCGCCTAGAAAGGCGAGCTTGAGAACGAGAGCGAGCGGGCCACGAAGACCTACGAGCGCGTAGAACATGGCTACCCTTCAGATTAAAATCTTGTTGAAAAAATATTAGATGAAAGCGAGTGGGGGTTCACTATGTAGCGAACCCCCACCGTATTGCTATCGCTTGATTACAGTTTAGCCCTTTGCAGCGTTCGCAAAGTTCTTAGCCAAGATGACTGCTGCCTTATCAAGTGTTGTATTCAGATCCTTGCCAGCAAAGATATCTTTGAGGGCATCATCAGATACTGCATACCAGTCAGCTCCACCGGTCTTATCGCCGAGTGGACCATTCAACTGCTGAACAGCGTTACGTGAAGCTTGGCCGAGGCCTGCTGCATCAACGTCTTTTGTTGCTGCTGCTGCCTCGATGTGAGCTAGTGGACGCTGTGCCTTCTGTGCTTCGTTGAATGCAAGCTGTCCTTCTTTAGATGCGAAGAAACGGTTAAGAAGCTGGTTAGCTCCAACCTTAACTCCGTGTGAAGTTGCATATGAAGTCAGGTAAGCACCTGCATATCCAACCCACTGGTTTCCGAAAGTTCCAGCAGTAAGGCCTGGGAGTGATCCCCATGCGTACTTGATTCCCGCACTCTGAACACCTGGCATGTTCCATGCACCAACAAGGGCTACAGGGACTTTGCCAGCCTTGAATGCTGTATCGCATCCATCGTATGAGAAGAATCCGTTGGTCTTACCATCTGCACCAAGAAGATACTTCTTTGCATTTGACTTGAATGCAGGTGAGTTGAAGACAACCTTTGAAAGATCAGCAGTTGTTCCCTTGTATCCCCATGTTCCTCCACCAAGTGCTGTAAGCATTGGCTGAGCTCCCCAAGTACCGTTAAATGAGCACACACCGTTTGAAAGACTCTTTGAGGTCTTGTTTGCTGTGTAGTAATCGTAGATATCTTGGATTGTCTTTGGAGCTGTTGGCATAAGAGCTGTGTTGTAGATCATGCCTGTGACGTCTGCGTCAGTTGGGATTCCGTAAACTTTGCCCTTAATTGTCAACGATGCAAAAGCTGCCTTTGTGAATGCAGCACGTGTTGTTGTTGAGACGATAAGTGACTGAATACGTCCGGACTTTGAGCCGGTGATTGCAAGTGAGCCATCACGAAGAATGATGTCTGGTCCTGTTGCAGCTGTTGCCTTGTCCCATGCGGTACCAAGTGCATCGTATGAAGCAAATGACTTCACGCTGACTATGTAACCTGGAACTTCTGCTTCCATCTGCTTTACGATCTTTTCTAGTGCTGGACCACGTGTGTCATCAGCCCAGATCACGATTGTCTTCTTCGCAGCGAATGCGGTTGGAACCGCCATCACTGATACTGCTAGTGCTGCTGCGGCAATAACGCCGACAACACCAAAACGCTTTTTACTCATAATTCCTCCATGACTTCACATGAATTGCGAGGGTGCAACCCATAAGTGATCTCGACCGAGGTGAAGCAGCCGCCGAGGCCTGTATTCTTTCGCTTTGGGTAGGACTTTTCAATTCCAGGCGTACGGAGCCGCCTAAAAAATGCGTTATCGAATTGTTATCAAAGCAGTCGTGTACGGAGGAGTCTTCCTAACCCCCCTCCGGAGGGGGTTAATCTACTTATGCAGTTGTTCGACCGTTGCATCCCAGCCCAGAACATCTTCCGGCTTACGAGGTGCCTTGCCGATGTAACGTGCTGATGGGCGAATCAAGCGACCAGTGCGCTTCTGTTCAAGGATGTGCGCAGACCAGCCAGCGGTGCGCGCTGCGGTAAACATTGATGTAAATAGTGGTGCTGGAACTTCTGCGAAGTCCAAAATAATTGCAGCCCAGAACTCAACATTTGTCTCAAGGACGCGATCTGGTTGACGTTCGCGGAGTTCCTTAAGAGCAGCTTTTTCAAGCGCCTCTGCCACTTCATAACGTGGCGCATTAAGTTCTTTTGCAGTACGACGCAGTGTGCGAGCGCGTGGATCTTCGGCACGATATACACGGTGACCAAATCCCATCAAGCGCTCTTTGCGGTCGAGTAATCCTTTGACGTAAGCCTCAGCATTACCGGTCTTCTCAACTTCTTCAATCATGTGAAGAACACGAGATGGTGCGCCACCGTGCAACGGACCTGACATCGCACCGATTGCACCAGACAGTGCAGCGGCTACATCAGCGCCAGTAGATGCGATAACGCGAGCGGTAAATGTAGATGCATTCATTCCATGTTCTGCAGCAGATACAAAGTAGGCATCGATAGCGCGAACGTGCAACGGATCAGGCTCTCCACGCCAGCGAATCATCATTCGCTCTACAACCGTATGTGCTTTGTCGATCTCTGACTCAGGAACAGGTGAGGCGATAATTCCGCGCGCTGCTTGTGCTAAATATGAAAGAACCATGACAGATGTGCGCGCAAGGTTGCTGCGAATCTCTTCATCTGAAATATCTAGTGTCGGTTGGAATCCCCATGCTGGTGCAAGCATTGCAATTGCTGATTGCACATCTACACGCACATCACCTGAGTGAACTGGAAGTGGAAATGGTTCAGCGTTTGGAAGTCCTGGATTGAATTGATCATCAACGAGAAGTCCCCAGACGTTTCCGAAAGAGACGCGACCAACGAGATCATCGATATCTACTCCGCGGTAACGCAGAGCGCTACCTTCTTTATCTGGCTCAGCAATCTCTGATTCAAATGCAATAACGCCTTCGAGTCCTGGCTTGAAATCATCTGACACGGTGTAGCTCCAGTCTGGCACCGCTGCCGGCGCGCTCGTTTACGGTGCCAATTCTGCACCCGAATGCGGGGTGCTCGCGACCATTCTCACGTCGAGATGACGCGGGCGTCAAAGTGACGTTAGATACAACTATGGACCAAGCCAGGAATACGAACCAATCCCCTGATCAGAGCCTGACGCGCGATGCCATCAGGGCAATGCGCCGTTCGTACGGGGATGTGGGTATTGAAAATCTACCCGCCGATCCCTGGTCAACATTTTCGCTCTGGCTCAGTGAGGCGGCCTCCAATGAATTCATTGTTGAAGCAAATGCGATGGTCTTATCCACCCTCGATGGTGAGCAACAGATCTCTACCCGCACCGTGCTTCTAAAAGATATCTCTGAGGGCGGATTTACCTTCTTTACAAACTATCAATCTCGTAAAGCCCACGATATGGAAATCAATGAACAAGTCACATTGTTATTTCCATGGTTTGCGATGGAGCGCCAAATAAGTATTAGCGGCCTTGTGCAGAAAATATCTGAGAGCCAATCAGATGAGTACTTTGCAACTCGGCCTTGGTCGAGTCAGATTGGTGCATGGGCGAGTGCACAATCTCAACCTTTGGAATCGCGCGAAGAATTAGCCAATCGCTTCGCCGGTGCCAGCCAGAAATGGCCCGAGGGCTCGCACGTTCCACGTCCGCCACATTGGGGCGGCTATCGAGTCCTGCCCCTGGCTATCGAATTTTGGCAAGGGCGTTACTCGCGTCTTCACGATCGCTTGCGCTATGAGAGGCAGAGCACCGATTCTGAGTTCGTACTCACTCGTTACTACCCGTAGTCTTGGCCTATGAGCGCAGAAATCATCATCCCAGAAAACCTCAAGCCACTCGATGGACGCTTTGGTTGCGGACCATCAAAGATTCGCCCAGAGGCACTGTCATCAGTTCTTTCAAGTGGAACATCAATCATTGGAACATCACACCGACAAAAGCCGGTGAAAAATGTTGTGCACCGTGTGCGCGAAGGGCTCCACTCACTCTTTAATCTTCCTGATGGTTACGAAGTCATTCTTGGTAATGGTGGCTCTACTGCATTCTGGGATATTGCAACCAGTGGCTTGATAGAAAAGAAGTCACAGCATTTGGTTTTTGGTGAATTTTCATCGAAGTTTGCTAGCGCTGCCAAAGAAGCGCCATTTCTAGATGAACCAACCGTTATTAAATCCGAACCAGGTGCACACCCAGTTGCCGTAGCTGAAGCAGGGGTAGATGTGTATGCACTCACCCATAACGAAACAAGTACTGGCGTAGCAATGCCAATCACTCGCCCGGCTGGCTCAGATGGTGCACTCGTTCTTGTCGATGCAACCAGTGCTGCTGGTGGTCTACATGTTGATGCAAAAGAATTTGATACTTACTACTTTGCGCCACAGAAATCATTTGCATCCGATGGCGGACTCTGGCTTGCCCTGATGAGCCCAGCTGCGATCGAGCGCTCTGAAAAAATCAAAGCATCAGGTCGTTGGATCCCAGCCTTCTTTGATCTTGGAATTGCCATTGAAAACTCACGTCTTGATCAGACCTATAACACTCCAGCCCTTCTGACGCTCATGTTGTTAGCAGAACAAGTGGAGTGGATGAATAGCAATGGTGGATTGTCTTTTGCGACTGGACGTAGTTCATCATCTGCCGCAAAACTCTACGGCTGGGCTGAGAAGACCTCATATACAACGCCATTTGTGGTAGATCCAGCACAGCGCTCTCACGTTGTAGGAACCATTAACTTCGATGATTCAATCGATGCGACAAAGGTTGCAGCCGCGCTCCGTGCCAACGGAATCGTAGATACAGAGCCTTATCGCAAGCTTGGTAAAAACCAGCTACGTATTGCTATGTTCCCTGCAGTGGATCCAAATGATATTGATGCGCTCACTGCATGCATTGATTACGTTGTTGCCAAGCTATAAATATGCCGCGTAGCGCCGTTCGAGATAGATTTTTTTGGCAGGTAGCTTTCCAAACAGTTGCCATCAATATGTTTTTGGGTGGCTTTGGCCCTTCCCAAGGTTTATTGCGCGAAGATCAAGGAACAACTGGCGCACAGGCAGGACTTCACGGGACAGCACTCGGTGTTGCAGCAATTGCAGCTGGAGCTCTTAACTCTCGCTTAGCTCATCGATTTGGACGAGTGAAACTCTCCTGGCTTGGGCTAGCACTTTTCTGCGCCGGGTTAATCGCATTTATTCTCTATCCAACGTATCCCACAACTTTGATCTCAATTTTTGTCGCAGGATTTGGGTCATCGACTGTTATTAATAGCAGCCTAACAATGCTGAATCACCACGCTGGCAAGAAGGCAGCAATCACAATCTCACAGGCTAATGCTGTTTCATCCGTTGGTTTCATTACTGGAACGCTCTTGATTGGAACTATTGCTACTAACTACCCAGATAAGTGGCGCCTTGGCCTCTTTCTCGTTATTCCATTCTCGCTCTTCGTCTATCTCTTTGTGCGAGATAAAAACTATGTTGACCAAGTAGCTGCAGAACAAAAACGCCAACAAGGAAAAATGTCTTTAAAGTTCTGGATATCTTGGGTGGGATTTGTCGCTTGTATTGCCAGCGAATTCGCTACATCTTTCTGGGCTGCAACTCTCTTTAAAGAGCGCGTGGGCGGAACAAGTGCATCTGCCACAACTGTCATGCTGGCATTTGGTATCGGTATGGCGCTAGGTCGCTGGTACATGGGACAAATCCTCTACAGACTGCACCTTGATCAACAATTACTTACCGTTATTGGAATCCAATTTACTGGTTTTGCAATTTTCTGGTTCTCGCATATCTATGCAGTAAGTATCTTTGGACTCTTTCTTATCGGCGCTGGAATTTCTACACAATTCGCACTGGCCTCACTTCGCTTAATTGAACTCAGTGATGGGCGCCCAGATCAAGCGGTCGGGCTCAGTTCGTTAGCAGCTGGAATTGCTATTGCATTAGCGCCTCTGGCACTTGGTCTCCTCGATGACCAATTTGGAATATCCCGTGCCTACATCATGGTGCCCGTACTTATTTCAATTGCATTTATTGTGGTTATCTTGATACCGACCAATGTATCCCAGAGAAAAGTGCACGAGGCTGAAGGGATCTCAGAGTGAGTTATAAAAGTAGGAGAATTATCTCGTTAGTTACAGTTGTGGTCTTGCTAGCGTGGATAGTCGTAATTGGACGGTAGTACACCTTCGACAGAAATATCTTTTGGTACCTTGACCTTATCTTTGTAGTACATCCATATTGTTAGCATTCCAATCAGTGATATGCCGCCGCAGATTGCAACACTTTCGCGCACACCAATTGCTTCAACCAAATAACCAATAGCAACAGATCCAAATGGTGTTCCACCCATAAATATCAGTAGATAGATTCCCATCACGCGGCCACGAATAGCTGGGTCAGAGTGCATCTGCATCAGTGAGTTCGCTGAAATCATCATCGTCAAAGCGAAGAATCCGCATAATGGTAACCATGCTGCATAGATTTCAAATGTTGGCATTATCGAGAGAAGTAAGATCGAGATCGAGAAAAGCGTTCCGGTTTTTATGACGAACATCGTGTTTCTTTGTTTTTCAAATCTAGCGCTGATCAGAGCGGCGCTGAGTGAGCCAATTCCGATGTATGTGCCCAGAAGACCAAAGGATGCAGGCCCTTTAAGGAATTCACCACGAGCCATAAGGGCGTTAAATATTTGAAAATTAAGTCCAAATGTGGAGGCAAAGAAGACGGCGATCATCACAACATAGAGATCAGGTCGCGCGCGGGCATAGGCAAACCCTTCGCGCAATGTTCCCTGCGTCTTTTTGGCTTCATGGACAAAGAATTCGGATTTTCGCAGCGATAAAAGCGCAATATTGACGGTGACATAACTTGTTGCATTAATAATAAAAGATGGACCTGTCCCAAAGTGAGCAATAAGAAAGCCTGAGACGGCAGGGCCAATTAGGCGGCCCGCATTAAAGTTGGCAGATCCTAGACTGATGGCATTGGGTAAATCTGCGTTTCCCACGATTTCAGAGTTAAATGATTGTCGAACCGGGCCATCAATCGCACCTGAAATACCAAGCACGGCGGCGCAGGCAAAGACATGCCAGAGTTCGACATTGCCAAATAAGACGAGAATTCCAAGTACAAGTGCTGATAATCCGCCAAAAGTATTTGTTAACACCAGAAGCAAGCGTTTATCTACACGATCAGCTAAAAGTCCGCCATGAAGTGTAAAGATCAAAAATGGGGCGAATTGAATTGCTGTGACTAAGCCTAGGTAATAACCATTGTTATCTGTCAGCTCTAGCACAAGCCAATCTTGGGCGATGCGCTGGGTCCATGAACCAATATTAGAGAGAGCATTTGCTGAAAATAGAATTCGAAAATTTCTGTGCCGGAAAGAACGCCAATTTCCGTTCTCATCGATACGCACACACGTTATTATAGTCGCATGGTCCAGAAGTCATCAATAAAAACTGTTGTCATACTTGTAGCAATCGGAACTATTGCATGGCTCATCGCTGGAATGGTTGCGATTACCCTTGATTATGATTCAAAGTATGTATGGGCATGCGTTGCAGGTGCAGTGCTTGGCGTCGTTGGTATTAGATACTCAATACGACGCGATCGTCGAAGCGGAATTTAAGCTTCGAGTTGGCCTGCAATTCCACGTAATACACGACCTAAACGCTCTGCCTCTGGCCCTGATGGATGGCGGCCCTGACGTAGACCGTTACCAACTTTGTCCAAAATCTTGATCGTATCTTCGATCATCGCAGCGAGATCATCATTATTTACTCGTGAATTCTCGGCTAGTGAGACAGGTGCATCAACGATATGAATCGACATCGCCTGCGGTCCCTTGCGAGAATCAATTACAGAGAACTCCAGCTTTGTTCCAGGCTTTACTGTTGTAACGCCCTCAGGGAGAGCCGTTGCTGCTAAATACACATCTTCACCCTCATCGGATGCGATAAAACCAAAGCCTTTTTCGAGGCTAAACCATTTAACGCGGCCTGTAGGCATTGGAGACTCCTTGGGGTAGAAACAATAAACACAAGTTTATCGCAGATTAATAGGGCGGTGCTACTTAATTGTGGCTTCGCTATGAGCGCCACAGCCATGATCAACTGAAACCACGCGCGCATCATCTGGTGCAATCGCGTTAGCACAGACGCCAAAGGATGCGCGTAAAGAACCAGCGATCGGTAGGAAGAAACCACATGTTTGGCAAGGCTTTGGAGCACTCTGTGCAATGAGTGCATTCGGTCCACTGTCCCCGGCATACCAACGCTTGCTTGCCTGGTCGCGACCTTCGATAGAAAGTACTCGCGCACGAGAAAGACCTAAATCAAAAACTTGTGCAGGATCAAGCTCTTCATCCTGAATCAATGAGTGCACACCTGGTGCTAATCGAGTGTCATCAAGAATGCTCGGAACAATTACTCCAGGTTGAATATCTTCGGGCAAGATGCGATCGCGGTATTCAACCCACTCTGGTGCAATCAGTGAATCTGGACCAGGAAGTACAACAACATCACAAATAGTTGGTGTTGCGCCATCTTCAAGTTCTGCAACGGTGACACACCAGCGCCATCCTTGATAACCGGCAAGATCTGCTTCAAATAAAAATGTTGAGACGCGATTGTCGCTATCTACATCAACTGAGATAAAGGCGCCAACCTGCGCGGGCTTTTCGGCATCGGCAATTGCGGCGTTACGTGCGATCTCTTGCGCCGACATTGACATGGAGTAAGGATAAAGCAGAACAGGCCCGCGACGTTAATCGCGAGCCTGTTCTGGTAATTCTTATGCGAGGATCAGATTAGAAATCCATTCCCCCGCCATCGCCGCCCATAGGAGCAGCTGGCTTCTTCTCTGGCTTATCGGTGATGACAGCCTCGGTTGTAATAAAGAGTGCAGCAATTGATGCAGCGTTCTGAAGTGCAGAACGTGTGACCTTTACTGGATCGATGATGCCAGCTTTGATCATGTCGACGTACTCACCTGTTGCAGCGTTAAGACCGTGACCTGAATCGAGGTGGCGCACCTTCTCGACGATGACTCCACCTTCAAGGCCTGCGTTCACTGCGATCTGCTTGAGTGGTGCTTCGATCGATACTTCAACGATCTTTGCGCCAGTTGCTTCATCACCTTCGAGCTTAAGTTTTTTGAATGCAGCTGTTCCTGCCTGCAAGAGTGCAACGCCGCCACCGGCAACGATGCCTTCTTCAACTGCAGCCTTAGCATTACGCACTGCATCTTCAATGCGGTGCTTGCGCTCTTTGAGTTCTACCTCAGTTGCAGCTCCTGCCTTGATAACAGCAACGCCACCAGCAAGCTTTGCCAAGCGCTCTTGTAGCTTCTCGCGATCGTAATCTGAATCTGACTTTTCAATCTCAGAGCGAATCTGTGCGACGCGACCCTTGATCTGTGCGTCATCTCCGGAGCCTTCAACAATTGTGGTCTCTTCCTTAGAGACAACAACTTTGCGAGCGCGACCAAGAAGTTCTATGCCGGCACTCTCTAGCTTGAGGCCAACTTCTTCTGAAATAACTGTTGCTCCTGTAAGGATTGCAATGTCTTGCAGCATCGCCTTGCGACGATCTCCAAAACCTGGCGCCTTTACAGCCACTGAGCGGAATGTTCCCTTGATCTTGTTAACAACGAGAGTTGCAAGTGCTTCGCCTTCAACATCTTCTGCGATGATCGCAATTGGCTTTCCAGCTTGCATCACTTTTTCAAGCATTGGAACGAGGTCCTTGATATTTGCAATCTTTGAGTTTGCGATCAATATGTATGGATCTTCTAGAACCGCTTCCATGCGATCTGTATCGGTCACAAAGTATGGAGAGATATATCCCTTATCAAAGCGCATACCTTCGGTGAGCTCGAGCTCAAGACCGAATGTATTTGACTCTTCTACGGTGATCACGCCTTCTTTACCGACCTTGTCCATCGCCTCGGCGATCATTTCGCCGATAGTGACATCGGCGGCAGAGATCGATGCAGTTGCTGCAATCTGCTCTTTTGTCTCAACGCTCTTTGCCATCGAAGCAAGCTCGGCGACAATCGCATCAACCGCTTTTTCGATTCCGCGCTTAAGTGCCATTGGATTTGAGCCGGCTGCTACGTTGCGAAGACCTTCGCGCACGAGAGCCTGCGCTAATACTGTTGCGGTGGTTGTGCCATCGCCTGCGACATCATCTGTCTTCTTAGCAACTTCCTTAACAAGTTCTGCGCCGATTTTTTCCCAAGGATCATCGAGTTCGATATCTTTGGCGATTGAGACGCCGTCGTTGGTAATTGTTGGGGCGCCCCACTTCTTCTCCAGCACAACGTTTCGTCCGCGAGGTCCAAGAGTTACCTTGACCGCGTCGGCTAATACGTTCATTCCGCGCTCTAATCCGCGTCGGGCTTCTTCGTTAAAGGCGATCTGCTTTGCCATGGATATGTGCTCCTTCGTGCGTTGCAAGGGGCCGACTTATCACTCTCGACCCGTGAGTGCTAACGCCAAATCTACGGCCTTCTATTCCCGACTGCAAAACGAAGGGCCAGACGTGGAGAGCGAGAAGGTATTTAGCGAGTGGTGCGAGCGTTGGTGCGGGCCTCGCGCAGGCGGCGCAGGCGCTTGACCAGCATCGGAGAGGCTTCAAGGGCCTCCTGGCGATCAATCAGATCGTTGAGAATTTGATAGTACCGAGGGGCGCTTAAGTCGAAGAGCTCTTTAATCGCGCTCTCTTTCGCCCCAGCAAAGCGCCACCAGCTGCGTTCGAATTCCAGGATTCGGGATTCAAGCTCGCTCAATCCTGGATGGATAGAGCCAGAATTCACGCTCTCACTATTTTCCAGGGCTGACATATGGGTAATCGTAATAGATATCTACAAGAAACTGTGGGATTTACAACGTAGCAAGTATTGCTTTGATATCTGCGATCGTCGTCCAGGGATTAACTATTGCAAAACGAAGAATTGGCTTTCCGTCGTGGGATGAGGGTGTGACAAAGCCGATCTGATCATCGAGTAATTGATTACTCCATTGCTGATACTGATCCTTGCTCCAACCCTTGCGAGTAAATGCAACGATGGATAAATCCGGTGCGCGCAGAAGTTCGAGATTGGGATGTTCTTGAATTAACACGGCTGCATCGCGTGCAACTTGTAGCGACTCTTCGACTGCATCGCGATATGCATCAGTTCCGGCTGCAGCGAGTGAGAACCAAAACGGTAGACCGCGTGTGCGACGAGTAAGTTGAATCGCATAATCTGACGGATTCCACGTGCCATCATGGAGCGCGTCAAGATAAGACGCATGTTGTGTATGCGTTTGGCGCGCAATATCTGGGTTGCGGTACACAAGTGCGCAGGCATCGTACGGAGCAAAGAGCCACTTATGTGGGTCGACGATAAATGAATCACAGAGTTCTACCCCATTGAAAGCTTCGCGAACAGATGGCGCACAAAGACCT
>JBIPNL010000014.1:0-17581 GCA_044373255.1 Candidatus Planktophila sp.
CTCAGCGTCGATGGTACTGCAAGGGTGACCTTGTGGGAGAGTAGAACGTTGCCGGACTTCTTTTATAAAAAGGGGCGCTTATTGCAAGCGCCCCTTTTTTATTTTCACCACCGATATATTTACTTTAGAAAGTGAAGGAGAAGTGATGAGCGAAGAGAGAAAACCGTACGGCTCCGGTCGTCCATCTTCATCCGGTCGTCCATCTTCTAATTCACGTCCTGGTCGCGGAGGTCGCACTGATCGCCCTGGTGCAACGCGCGATGTGCGCGCCGGTCGCGATGCCAGTGATCCACGCGGTTTCAGACCAGCTCCAGTAGAACGCGATCAATCACGCGTGCGTCCACGAATTTTTGAACCAGATATCCCTGAGGATATTACTGGTGAAGAGTTAGAGAAGAGTGTTCGAGCGGAGTTACTGAGCCTTTCTGCTGAGAATGCAAAAGTTGTTGCACGACATTTAGCATGCATCAATCTCTATATGGATGTTGATCCAGAGCTTGCCCATAAACACGGTGTTGCCGCAGCGCATCACGCCGGTCGCCTCGCAGTTGTTCGTGAAAGCGCAGGTTATGCCGCATATCGTGCCGGTCATTATGAATTCGCTCTCAAAGAATTGCGCGCAGCTCATAGAATTTCTGGTGATGTATCAATGTGGCCCGTTCTCGCCGATTGCGAGAGAGGCCTTGGAAAACCCCTGAAAGCTCTCGCCTTAGCCGGCTCTCCTGAAGTTTCACGTCTTGCTAAGGCGGAAGAGATTGAGATGAGAATCGTCGCATCAGGTGCGCGACGTGATCTCGGTGAAATGGATGCAGCGGTCATTACTCTTACTTGTAAAGAGCTCAAGGTAAAAAATGAACCGTGGTCTGTCCGGCTGCATTATGCCTACGCCGATGCTTTGGCTGGTGCGGGCCGATCCGATGAAGCGCGTCAATGGTTTCGCCAATGTGCAGAGATTGATATCGACGAAGTTACAGATGCTGATCAACGAGCTGAAAAGTAACCTCCATCTTCATCCACAGCTGAATTCCGAGCAATGATTCTTGTCGGTGGCTGTAACCATGATCACGCCCTCAGCGAAGAGTGAGAAGATTTCTCGCCTCGTAAGAAAGAGGGCAGATCATGACATCAACTAAAGTTGCTAAAAAGATTGACGATACCGAACTTGATTATTCGCTCAATGATCTCTTGCTGCGCGGAAGAGTCTCGGCGCCAGCGGTCGAGAAAGAACTCCCTAGCGGAGATAAGGTGGTTGAGTTCCGACTTATTGTTTCTCGAGCAGAACGAGGTGGAGTAGATACACTCGATGTTGCGGCGTGGAGTTCGAAGATGCGCCGTAGCGCATTAACCCTCAAGGAGGGCGAATGGGTGGAGATTACGGGAGCGATCCATCGTCGTTTCTGGTCAGGTCCCGCCGGAGTTGCAAGTCGCTGGCAAGTTGAGGCCGCCGAGATCTCACGATTGTAGATACTCTAGGGGAGTAGGTAGTAGCGAATGCCACTCCCTTTAAGCACTTACCTGGAAGGGTATGTAATGACAACCGATTTATTCACATCTCTCAAGACCTATCTCACCAAGCTCTCTGATGGTGAGAAAACTCCACAAGAGGTTGCGGCTGCGATAAACACCTGGGCGCGTGAAAGTGCTGATTCTTTAAAGGCGAAGATTCATGATGAGGTAGAGGCGACGGTTCTCAAAATGGGTTTTGTGAAGCGAGAGGAATTTGATCGCCTTGTCGCTCGCGTTGATGCAATCGCACCGGTTAAGAAGTCTGCACCGGCTAAGAAGTCTGCACCGGCTAAGAAGTCTGCACCGGCTAAGAAGTCTGCACCGGCTAAGAAGAAGGCGGCAAAGAAGTGAGTAATTTTCAAGAAGAGGGCACAGAGATCGATGGCGGTGAATTGACCCTTGTTGAGGAAGTCAAAGCAGAGCTGTCGAATATCGATTCGAGTGATCTGAGTGAGCACTCAGCCAAGTTTGAAGCGCTTCACGGGAAACTGCAAGAAGCACTTTCAACTATCGACGGTCTCTAACTCCAGATTCAGGCCACAGTAAAGGTAAAGAGAGATATCAACCAATGAAGACCCGACTTGATGCAGAGCTGGTTCGTCGCGAACTAGCGCGCTCTCGCGAACAAGCGGCTGATCTCATTGAATCCCGGTCAGTGCTAGTCAATGGAATTCCTGCAACAAAACCTGCAACTCAAGTCGATGCCCAAACATCTATAGTTCTTGCCGGAAAGCGTGATGACTTTGTCTCTCGCGGTGGACACAAATTAGCGGGAGCGCTGGATGTTTTTACCGAAGTTGTTATTGAAGGGAAAGTCTGTCTTGATGCAGGGGCATCGACCGGAGGTTTTACTGATGTGCTTTTGCGAAGAGGAGCTCGGAAAGTAATCGCCGTTGATGTTGGCTACGGTCAGTTGGCATGGGAGTTACGCAGTAACGAGAAGGTTGTGATATTAGATCGCACCAATATTCGTCATCTCACCGGCGAAATGGTAGGTGATGATGTCGATATCGTTGTTGCAGATCTATCGTTCATCTCTCTTTCGCTTGTACTTCCGGCTCTCGCTGCTGTTTCAAAATCTTCTGCCGATTTTCTGCTCATGGTCAAACCTCAATTCGAAGTAGGTAGGGAACGTCTTGGCGCAGGTGGAGTTGTGCGCGATCCCGCCCTCAGACGTAGCGCCGTCCTAGATGTTGCGCAATCAGCATACGATGTTGGTCTTGGCACCATGGGAATAGCGGCGAGTCCACTGCCAGGCCCGGCAGGTAATGTTGAATACTTCCTGTGGTTAAGACGAGGCGCACCTGCAATCAGTGAGGCCGCACTTGATATCGCAATTGAAAAGGGGCCGTCCTAATGACTACTCGTAGCGCGATACTTGTTATCAATGCCACCCGCGATGAAGCAGTCAAAGCGGCAACCACAATAACGTCGTTGCTCAATAAAGCTGATTTTTTATGTTCCACCTCATCTGATGTAAGGATCGATGGATTGCAGAAGGTGGCGGTTGAAGATCTTCCTGAGGCCGAAATAGTTATTGTTTTAGGCGGAGATGGAACGATCTTACGAGGTGCCGAGATCTCAAGCCCTCGGGGAATTCCATTGCTTGGGGTGAATCTTGGTCACGTAGGTTTTATGGCAGAAGTTGAGAAATTATCTTTTGAGGCTGTTGCAGCAAGTGTCGTTGATAAGAGCTACACCATTGATCCTCGAATGCTTCTGAGTTATTCAGTGGATAGAAAAGGGAGCGAGATTACTTCGGGTTGGGCTCTTAATGAAGTAACCATCGCTCGAACTGAGAGCACCATGGTCGAACTACTTGTTCAAGTAGATCATCGCCCTCTTTCACGTTGGGGGTGCGATGGTCTCATTGCAGCCACACCAACAGGATCAACGGCGTACGCATTCTCAGCTGGCGGCCCAATTCTGTGGCCAAACCTTGATGCGGTAGTGCTTCTTCCTATAAGCGCACATGCGCTCTTTGCTCGACCTATGGTGATTTCGCCACAATCTGAAATAGTTGTTGAAATAGAATCCACAAAAGCAACTCTCTCTGCTGATGCGCTCAGAGAATTCAATCTTGCCGAAGGCGATCGAGTGCATATCACTGGTGGCGCTACTGATGTATTGCTCGCACACGCGAAGCAGACACTCTTTACAGATCGTCTCGTGGCTAAGTTTAAGTTGCCAGTCGAAGGATGGCGTGGTGAGTGAACGCTCCTATCTAGAAGAGATCTCGATTCGAAACTTAGGGATCATCGATTCAAGCTCACTCGAACTCAGTAAAGGACTGAATGTCCTCACCGGTGAAACTGGTGCTGGAAAAACAATGATCCTTACCGCCCTCTCTCTCTTACTAGGTTCGAAATCAGATAGCGCTTTGGTTCGCCATGGGAGTGAGCGACTCGTCGCATCAGCAACTTTTTCGATTCCCGAATCTCTGAGAGCGACGATAGAAGATCGTGGCGGGTTTATTGAAGATGGTTCAATTATTTTATCTCGTACAGTCAATAACGATGGAAAGAGTAAGGCGACCGCATCTGGAACGACGGTCACTGCTTCAGCGCTGAGTGAGATTACCGAGCCACTGATTGCAATTCACGGCCAATCTGCCAATACGCACATTGTAAAAAGTACGAGGCAGCGTGAGCTTTTAGATTTGTTTGCTGGCGCACCCCTGCATCACAAGCTCACTATCTACTTGGAAATTTTTCAGCAATACAACGATTTAAAAGCAAAGTTAAAGTCACTGCTGAGCCACGCATCAGAACGCGATAGCCAGATTGCATCTCTGGAAGCGCTCACTCAGCAATGGTCATCGCTTAAGCCAGTTAGAGATGAGTTCGCAGCGATTGAGGATGAGATTCGAAAGCTGGCCAGCGTTGAAGATTTGCGTGTTGCAGCAGCTGGGGCTTTCCAAGCTCTCGGCGATGAAGACTCCGGCGCACTGACCGTTCTAGGAACAGTACGAAAGTTCCTAGAGAACGCTAAAGGGAAGGATTCCGCACTTGATGAAATCGCGTCATCGATCGCCGAGAGCTTCTTTCTGGTCGACGACGCGCATGGCTCACTCGCCTCTTATCTTGCTAGCCTCGAAGCGGATCCACAAAGACTTGATTTTCTCAATGAACGCAAGGCCTCTATCGCTAGCTTTGTAAAGAAATGGGGAGGCGCAGGATCAGTAGATGAAGAGATGGCGCTGATTGCTATTCGTGTGAAAAATGCCAAGGAGACCATTGCCGACCTTTCTGGTGGACAGGAACGGATATCGGCGATTGAGAAAGAACTTTCTGAAATTAAGGCAAAGCTTCTTGTTGCAGCCCAGGCTGTTAGTAGCGAGCGAGTAAAGGCAGCGAAGAGTCTCGGCGAACTTGTGACAAAAGAAATTTCCGCACTCTCAATGCCTCACACAATTTTCCACGCAGATGTACTCACAGTTGATTACAACGGCGCTCTTAAGGAAAGTGATTTCACAACAACTGGGTGCGATGAAGTGTCGATGTCGATACAGGGCCATCGTGATGCTCCCAAAGTTGGTTTGGGTAAAGGTGCGTCCGGCGGTGAAATGTCTCGCATCATGCTCGCTCTAGAAGTTGTTATTGCTGCATCAGCGCCGGTGGGTACCTATATTTTTGATGAGGTTGATGCTGGAGTTGGCGGAAAGGCAGCAATCGAAGTAGGTCGCAGGTTGCACGCTCTTTCACAACATGCACAGGTCATTGTGGTGACACATTTACCGCAAGTAGCCGCGTGGGCCGATCGCCATTTCGTTGTTGCAAAAGATAGTGATGGTCAGATTGTCG
This sequence comes from Candidatus Planktophila sp., assembly GCA_044373255.1. Taxonomy (GTDB): domain Bacteria; phylum Actinomycetota; class Actinomycetes; order Nanopelagicales; family Nanopelagicaceae; genus Planktophila. The sequence continues at coordinate 5,310 of JBIPNL010000014.1, forward strand.
CCTCGGGCGTCACTGAACTCACTGAACAAGGCCGGGTGGGTGAGATCGCGCGTATGCTGGCAGGTCTTGATGAATCGCTCAGCGCTCAAGAACACGCGAGTGAGCTCCTAGCCTTACGTAATCAGTAGCTTTTTACTGATAGGTTTGTCTTCCATGGGCCAAGTGCATGTAACTAAGCATATTTTCGTCACTGGGGGAGTCGCCTCAAGTTTGGGCAAAGGACTCACAGCATCTAGCCTCGGAAGGCTCCTAGTTTCACGTGGCATCCGAGTAACAATGCAGAAGCTCGATCCCTATCTCAATGTCGATCCAGGGACGATGAACCCTTTCCAGCACGGCGAAGTCTTTGTTACCGATGATGGATCTGAGACAGACTTAGATATCGGCCATTACGAACGTTTTCTCGATCGCAATCTTCATGGTTCAGCCAATGTCACCACGGGTCAGGTGTATTCACGCGTCATCGCTCGCGAAAGACGTGGTGAGTATTTAGGTGAAACCGTTCAAGTTATTCCTCACATTACCAATGAAATTAAAGAACGAATCCGCGCAATGGCAGCACCAGATATCGATGTCGTCATTACAGAAATCGGCGGAACTGTTGGAGATATCGAGTCACAACCATTTCTTGAAGCAGCGCGGCAATTACGTCAAGAAGTGGGTCGCGATAACGTCTTCTATCTACACATTTCCTTGGTTCCTTACATCGGACCTTCGGGAGAGCTAAAGACGAAACCAACACAGCACAGCGTCGCGGCCCTTCGCAGTATTGGTATTGCACCCGATGCTGTGGTTCTCAGATCTGACCGACCTATTCCCGATTCAATCAAAAAGAAGATTTCGTTGATGTGTGACGTCGATGTTGAAGCAGTTGTTGCGGCGGTGGATGCACCGAGTATCTACGATATTCCTAAAGTTCTCTTTAGCGAAGGTTTAGATAAGTACGTTGTCGATCGCTTGAGTTTGGGTGGTCATGATGTTGTATGGGGCGAGTGGGATGATCTCTTAGTTAAAGTGCATCAGCCTAAGCATCACATCAAAGTCGCTCTCGTTGGAAAATATATTGATCTTCCCGATGCATATCTCTCGGTATCTGAAGCGCTACGAGCAGGCGGCTTCGCCAACAACGCCAAGATTGAATTGGTATGGGTTCCCAGCGATCAGTGTGCAACTCCGGCAGGAGCAGAAGCTGCTCTTTCAGAAGTTGATGCCATCTGCGTGCCTGGTGGATTTGGAATTCGAGGTATTGATGGAAAACTCGGAGCACTTACATACGCCCGCGAAAAGAGGATTCCAACGCTAGGTTTATGTCTTGGTTTGCAATGTATGGTGATTGAGGCAGCCCGCAATCTTGCTGGAATTAAAGATGCGAATTCCGCCGAATTTGATCCAGAGAACGGAACACATGTCATTGCAACAATGGCTGGACAAGAAGATGTGATTTCCGGAGATGCCGATATGGGCGGAACAATGCGTCTTGGTCTTTATCAGGCAGAACTCTTGCCTGGCTCAATCGTGTCGCAGGTGTATAACGCATCATCGATCTCTGAGCGCCATCGTCATCGTTATGAAGTGAACAACGAATATCGCAAGGTCATTTCAGATGCTGGGCTGATCTTTTCAGGGCTCAATACTGAGTTAGATCTTGTGGAGTTTGTTGAATTGCCCAAGGCGGTGCATCCATATTACGTGGGGACACAAGCCCATCCTGAGTTGAGATCTCGCCCAACAAGGCCACATCCTCTATTTATCGGATTAATCCAGGCCGCAATTGAATCACAAGGGTAGAGACGCTCGTTCGTCATTTATAGATCACTTACGCGTCGAACGCGGGCTTTCTGAAAATACGATTTCTTCCTACACGCGAGATCTTTCATATTTTTTCGCTTTTCTGGAGCTCGAAAACGTTGGCCTAGAGAACGTAACTCCTCAAACGTTGATTGACTTCGAGGTATCGCTCCGCGATCGCTCTTTGGCAGTATCTAGTATTAACAGAACTAATTCGACAGTGAAATCTTTTCTTATCTATTGTGCCAGAGAGTTCTCGCTCAATCTTCCAACGGGGGAGATTATCTCTCACCGCATAGCCAGAAAATTACCGAAGGCTTTATCGATCGATGAAATAACAGCTCTGATTGATAGCTCTGGATCTTTAAGTAGCGTTCACTCCTTGCGAGATATCGCACTTGTTGAACTGCTCTACTCAACTGGCGGCCGAGTTTCTGAAATCATTGGAGTAAATCTCAATGATCTTGCGAAGATCACCAATGATGATGAGACCATTCAAACAATCAAGCTTCGCGGTAAGGGCTCGAAGGAGAGAATTGTTCCTATCGGAAGCTTTGCGCTACAGGCTCTCGATAATTATCTCGTTCGCTTACGCCCTTCATTAGCTGCTCGTGCACACCGTGATGATGGGGCTCTCTTTCTGAATTCGCGCGGCGGAAGAATCTCAAGACAGAGTGCCTGGTCGATAGTCAGTGAGGCAGCGAAGGCGTGTGGACTTGAAAACAAGGTGAGCCCCCACGCGCTACGACATTCATATGCAACGCATTTACTCGATGGTGGTGCTGACATTCGCGTAGTGCAGGAGCTGCTTGGGCACTCTTCGGTGACGACAACACAGATTTATACTCTTGTCACCATAGATCGATTGCGACAGAGCTATGCCAGTGCGCACCCGAGAGCGCAGTAAGTATTAGATGCCGCGAAGACGTCGCGCAAGAATACTTTGATCACCCTTTTGCTCAAGATCGGCAATGATCACCGCAATCGATTCGCGAACAATACGACCGCGGTCAACGGCAAGACCGAGATCTCCTCTGAGTGAAAGACGTGCCTGATCTAAATCGAAGAGCTCATCCGGTGAAAGATAAACAGTAATTTTCTCATCGTGACGTTCACGTCCAGAAGGAGATTTATCAACGCTGACAACGCGACGACGGGGGATTGAGCGCACGCCCTTCTTCGCCTTAGGCGCTGCAGTAGGAGTAGCAACAGCAGGTGTTGGCTCTACTGGAACTTCACGTACTGCACTGAGTGCCGGACTATTCTGCTTAAAAAGCTCATCTGCTCCTGGCAAACTGGCTCTGCGGGTCATCGTGCTCCTCCTCGTGCAATTAATTCGCGGGCAAGACGTCGATATGACGCTGCGCCGCCTGAAGATGATGCGTAACTTGTGATTGGCTCTCCGACCACAGTTGTTTCAGAGAAACGAATGGTCTTTGCAATGATGGTGTCAAAGACATCATTGGGATACTTTTCGAGAATCGCGCTAAGAACTTCGCGATTATGGAGTGTCTTGCGATCGTACATCGTTGCAAGGATTCCAATTAATCTGAGCTCGGGGTTAAGGAAGTTTTTTACCTTTTCGATGTTACCGCTTAATTCGATAAATCCATGAAGGGCAAAGTACTCACACTGCAGTGGAACAATCACTTCGTGTGATGCAACGAGTGCGTTGACAGTGAGCTGACCCATGGTTGGCTGGCAATCGATAAGGATGACGTCATACTCATCCTTGAGAGTTGCGAGTGCGCGCTTGAGAAATTGTTGTCCACCAATCTCAGATGGAAGTTTAGATTCAGCAGCTCCAAGGTCGCGGCTGGCTGGAAGAAAATCGAGGCCAGCGACAGATGACTTAAGAACGATCTGTTGAATATCTGCAGCAGGATCCATAAGTGCGTGATAGACAGTATTTTCTAATGGAAGAGCATGCGCATTCACGCCAAGTCCGAGAGATAGTCCGCCTTGCGGATCGAAATCAACGAGAAGTACACGACGGCCAAGTTCTGCCAAGGCAGCACCAAGGTTGATTGTGGTTGTCGTCTTTCCGACGCCACCTTTTTGGTTGAAGATAGAGATTATTCGTGCGTTGCCGTGCTCTGTGATGGGTGCGGGCACTGGAAAGTGTGCGACCTTAGCGCCGGTGAGGCTGGCGGTGGTAACCACATCATCATCTTTTGTCGATATAGCGCTCAATCGAGAAACCTCTTTCTTCCTGAGGCAGACTCTACGCGTGGAGTGCGTGTGACGGCAAGTAAGGCCTGATAAAAACAAGTATCGTGCACCCGTGGATATCTCTTTAGAAACTGCTGAACAGGTTGCCCCTGAAAGTGGCTTCAACGTCCACCTCTCAAACTTTGATGGACCCTTTGACCTGCTCCTTCAGCTCATTTCCCGACATAAGCTTGATATCACAGAGGTTTCTCTGAGCCTGGTCACCGACGAATTTATCTCCTATATACGCTCACTTGAGCTCTCGGGTGAGGGCTGGCGGCTGGATCAGGCGACCGAGTTTCTCGTAGTCGCTGCCACCCTTCTTGATCTCAAGGCGGCGCGTTTACTGCCTAGCGGTGAGATAGAGGATGAAGAAGATCTTGCCCTGCTTGAAGCGCGCGATATTCTCTTCGCCCGATTGCTCCAATATCGAGCATTTAAGGAGATCGCCGCCTCCTTTCAGGAGATGATCGACTTCGCCGACAAGTCCTTCCCACGAGTTGTGGCCCTTGATCCGGCCCTAGCTGCCCTTCTGCCCGAGGTCTTGATCGGCGTTGGGGCTGAGCGCTTTGCAGCGTTAGCTGAGCGCGTCTTGACGCCGAAAACCCCTCCGATCGTAGCGATTGAGCACCTGCACAACCCGTTGGTGAGCGTGACCGAGCAATCTCGCCTCGTGGTCGAGGCCTTGCGTCAGGCTAAGAGCATGAGCTTTAGAAGCCTCTGCGTGGGGGCTGAATCAACCTTGGTTGTGGTGGCTCGCTTCCTCGCCCTCCTGGATCTTTACCGCCAAGGCAACCTCAGATTTAACCAAGTAATCGCCCTGGGTGAGCTACAGATCAGCTGGACAGGGGCCGAAAGCGGCGAGATCGAGATCACCGACGAGTTTGATATCCCGGTAGTGCTTGTAGATGAGACAAATGAGGATAAAAATGTCTAATGTAGAAGTTGATAGATCAATCGAGGCGATCCTCATGGTGGTCGATGAGCCAGTCAGTGAACTCACCTTGGCCACTGTTTTGGAGGTCCCAGTCGATATCGTCGTCGAGGCTCTCAATCGTCTCACCCATTCGTACGGGGATCGGGGCTTTACCCTCAAGGCGATCAACGGGGGATGGCGCTTCTACAGCCACCCTGAGTGCTCTCCGGCTGTGGAGAAATTCGTTCTCGATGGCCAGCAGAATCGCCTTACCCAGGCAGCTTTGGAGACTTTGGCCGTCATCGCTTATCGCCAGCCCGTGTCCAGGGCTCGAGTTTCAGCGATTCGAGGAGTCAATGTTGAAGCCGTGATGAAGACCCTGGTTAATCGTGGGCTGGTGGAGGAGTACGGCGTCGAAAATGAGACTGGGGCGATCTTGTACAAGACGACCAGTTACTTCCTGGAGCGCTTAGGCCTTAAATCCCTTGATGATCTCTCGCCCTTGGCTCCGCACCTGCCTGATCTCGATGGCCTTGATGAGATTCTGGAGAGCCTTACCGACTAATCCCGGGCTAGCCCCTCGCTCACTCCAAATCTAAGAGCTGGTTTTGCCTTACCACCCCTGTCACAAGTAAAGTAGCCCTACGCCCAGTTGAGGGCGCCCCTTAAGACTGTCGAGAATGGATAGCCTTCACATGAGCCTTACACGCCTGAACAAAATTATTGCCGACGCTGGAGTGACCTCGCGTCGCGGAGCCGACGAACTGATCCAAGATGGCCGGGTGAGCGTCGACGGACACATCATTAGAGAGCTCGGAGCGAAATTTGACACCTCAAAGGTCAAAGTAATGGTTGATGGTGAGACAATAACAGCAATATTGACTAAGTCTTATTTAGTTCTTCATAAACCAAAGGGTGTTTTGTCTACGATGTATGACCCCGAAGGTAGGCCTTCACTCGCCGACTTTCTTGACTTCCGCAAGGAGCGTCTCTTCCATGTAGGTCGGCTGGATAAGGACTCAGAGGGGCTGATTTTGCTCACAAATGATGGAGATTTGACCTTCCGCGCCACACACCCCTCTTACGGTTTGGTCAAGAGCTATTTGATCGAGTTCGAAGGACAGCTCCCACCCGGGGTGGACAAGATCTTGCTGAAGGGGATAGAGCTCGAAGATGGGATGGGGAGAGTGCTCTCTTTCAAGCACCTGTCGCCGCAGTGGATCGAGGTCAGTATTCATGAGGGTCGTTATCACATTATTCGCCGACTCATGGAGGCGGTAGACCTTCGGCTTTTGCGGCTGATCCGTACCAACTTTGGGCCGATCAGTTTGGGGGATACTCCACCTGGACGATGGCGGGATCTCAATGACGGTGAATTGGCAAATCTACGAAATGCTTTAGATATTAGTTAATTTATAGATATAGTAAAGATATACCGTTAAAGCAATTTATCGATTTGATACGTGAGAGACTGGCCAAAATTGTTTTATCGATAATCACTTCCTAATCCGTGCTCGATAGGCCTACTTTAAGTCTCTTTATCGATATTTATGGTTTTACTGATGCGTCGGTCTTTGAGTGAAAGCTGAAATTCATCGGTAAAAGAAAGCTCTTTGTCTTGATATTTATTTATCAATAAACACGCAAAAAGAGAAGAGCGCCATGATGAGGTTAGGGGTTATCCTTTTCCCATGAGCCATGTTCGAGCAATTCGCGGTGCCACTCAGTTAGAGGCCAATACCGTCCCGGCGATGGCCGATGCGACAAAGGAGTTGCTTTTAGCTCTTTTGGAGGCCAATGCGCTCACACCGCGTGATGTGATCTCGGTGATTCTCACTGTGACCCCTGATCTCAATGCTGGCTTTCCTGCCGCTTATGCCCGTGAGGTCGGTTTTCAATCAGTGCCGCTTATCTGCGCCGTAGAAATTGATGTCCCAGGAGCCCTTCCTCGTGTTTTGAGAGTGATGCTTCACTGCAATACTGAGCGTGAAATCGAGGAGATTGCGCATATTTATCTCCACGGTGCGACCGCTCTTAGACGAGATATCGCCCAATAAAATGGCCGAAAAGATCACTCATATACGCATTGTCGGCGCTGGATTAATAGGAACATCGATAGGACTTGCCCTTAAGGGGGTTGGGGTCAAGGTTTCGATCAGAGATTCGGACCCTCGTGCTGAAGATCTAGCGCGTGACCTACTCGAGGACCGCGACGGTGAACATACCTCTGTCGAACAGCTCTGCATCATCGCCACTCCGCCAGATTCAATCGCCGATGTGATTTCGCAAGAATTATCTCGAAACTCTGGCTTGAGGGTTATGGATATCAGCAGTATTAAAACTAAACCTCTACTTGATGTATCGAAAACTTCCCTCGACTCAGCCTTCTTTGCCGCGACCCATCCAATGGCTGGCCGCGAGGTCAGTGGTCCGGAGTCTGCGCGGGGCGATCTCTTTATCGGCCGTCCATGGGTATTGATCTCAGAGGGAGTTGATCCGTCTCTGCTTGCGCAGGTAAAGGAGGTAATCGCTCTCTGTGGGGGAGCGCTGATGATCCGCAGCGCCGCCGACCATGATCGAGCCGTAGCTCAGGTGAGCCACCTACCTCAAATTCTTTCATCCCTGCTCGCCGGCTCACTCAATAGGGCTCATCAAGAAGACCTCGAATTGGCGGGTAGCGGGCTGCGGGATACGACTCGTTTAGCTGATTCAAATCCAGAGCTCTGGGGTCAGATTCTCAGTGGCAATGCAGAAGCGTTGCGACCTTTGCTGATAAGTCTACAAAACGACCTTTCCACAATCGTCGCAGGGTTGGATGAGAATGCCGTTACGCAAGAACTGATTGCATCAGGAAGACGAGGGCGTGCACGTATCCCCGGAAAACACGGTGGTCAGTCTCGTGAATATTTCCTCGTAGCAGTTGTCATCGATGACAAACCAGGACAGCTCGCTGCAATTATTGAATCCTGCGCTCAGATTCAGGTCAACATTGAGGATCTGCAGATTGAACACACTCCAGGACAAGAAACGGGCTTGATCACACTTTCTTTTGCACCTCAGGATGGTCAAAAGGTGATGTCGCATCTGCAAGATCAGGGATGGAAGGTTCATCCTTCTCGGTAGAATAGGTATGCACGATTTGATTGCACGTTAGGTGTTTTCCTAAAATTTGATGAAGAGAGCCGGTAGATGATCGTCATAGCAATAGATGGTCCTAGCGGAGCGGGAAAATCAAGTACATCCCGCGAAATCGCACGAAGAGCAGGCTGGAATTATTTGGATACGGGCGCACTCTACCGTGCTGTCACATGGTTATCGATCTCACTTGATAGCGCTGATCCTCGCGTAATTATTCAGGGATTGAAAACTTCACCGATTCGATTTGTATCTGACCCAACCAAGCCACAAATATTTTGTGGTGATACTGATCTGACAGAAGAGATTCGGTCTGAAAAAGTTACTGCAGCGGTGAGTGCAATTAGTGCCATTCCACAGATTCGCGCGGAGTTACTGACACTGCAACGAAAAATTATTGATAAGGCCGACCGCGGAATCGTGGTTGAAGGTCGCGACATCGGCACAGTTGTCGCCCCACATGCAGCGATGAAAGTCTTTTTAACGGCAGATCTGCAGGCGCGTGCCTTACGACGTGATACTGAACTCGGTGCCCAACACGGGGCTGAGGTAATTGGGCAATCCTTAAGCGAACGTGACCATGTTGATTCCACACGCGCTATTTCACCTTTAAGCACAGCAAGTGATGCGGTGATCGTAGATTCAACAATGCTCAATCTTGAGGAAACTATCGAGCGCATTTGGGAGTTGTTGAAAGAGAGAAACCTCTTGGGGTTGCCAATCGTTGCAATACTTGGCCGTCCAAATGTAGGTAAGTCAACGTTGATTAATCGCTTCCTCGGTCGCCGAGAAGCTATCGTTGAAGATACACCTGGTGTTACACGTGACCGTGTCTCTTATGAATGCGAGTGGAATGGTCGCAGATTTATCATCATGGACACTGGCGGTTGGGAATCAAAACCAGATGGTATTTCCGTTCAAGTCTCAGCCGGTGCAGAACGTGCAATGGAAGAGGCAGATGTTCTCGCCTTTGTTGTCGATGCACATGTGGGAGCCCTCGATGAAGATGACATTCTTGTGCAAGAGCTAAGGAAAGCGAAGAAGCCAACAATCCTTGTTGCAAATAAAGTTGATGGAGATTCGGATGAATCGGATGCGCATGCTTTGTGGAATCTCGGTCTTGGACAACCTTGCTTTGTTTCAGCGCTGCATGGTCGGGGGAGCGGTGATCTCCTGGATTTAATTGTCCGCGAATTGCCAGAAGTGGGTGGCGCACAGGCCCAAGATGGTTATCGCCGTATAGCTTTGATCGGACGTCCCAACGTTGGAAAATCAAGTTTGCTCAATGCACTAGCGGGAGAATCGCTATCGATAGTCGATGACGTTGCTGGAACAACACGCGATCCAGTTGATTCACTTATTGATTTCGGTGGATCGATCTGGAGATTCGTTGATACGGCAGGGTTAAAAAAGCGCGCCAATCAAGCAAGTGGAACCGATTACTACGCAACTTTGCGCACGCAGGCTGCCCTGGAGAGGTGTGAGTGTGCAGTCGTCGTTCTTGACGCGTCACAACCAATCTCAGAGCAAGACTTGCGTGTCATCACAATGGTCGAGGAAGCTGGAAAAGCCCTAGTACTCGTTATGAATAAGTGGGATCTGGTAGATGAAGATCGCCGTGATCAACTCGATCGTGAAATAGATCGACACTTAGATCAAGTGGAGTGGGCACAACGTGTCAACGTAGCGGCGAAGACCGGCTGGCATCGCGATCGCCTTGCTCCAGCAATACGAACTGCTTTGGATTCATGGGAGCGTCGAGTCCCTACATCGAAACTCAACTCTTTCTTGGGAGCACTCATCGGAGCAACGCCTCCACCGGTGCGAGGTGGCAAGCAACCAAAGATTTACTACGCGACCCAGGCTGGTATTGCGCCACCAAAGTTTGTTGTCTTCTCAAGTGGCTGGATTGAAGCCTCATATCGACGATTTATCGAACGTCGCTTGCGTGAAGAGTTCGGATTTCCTGGCACTCCCGTTCAAGTCGCTATTCGCGTAAAAGAGCGAGATAAAGAGCAGGGATAGCGCGATGAACGCCGAGAAAGAGAAACCATCGATTGTGACCTGGCCAAATGGGCTCACGGCTCTGCGGGCGTTAGGTATTCCGCTATTTATTTATCTAGCGCTTGTTCCTGAATCTGATGTCTGGGCAATTGTTGTTCTCGCAATTGGCGGAGCAACTGATTATTTTGATGGAAAACTCGCGCGAGCTCTTGGACAAGAGTCAAAGTTGGGCGAGATTATGGATCCCACGATTGATCGCCTTTATATCGTCTCAACACTCATTGTCTTAGTCATTCGTGAGGCGGTTCCACTCTGGCTCGTAATTGTTCTAGTTGCGCGCGATGCGTTCCTGGCAGTTATTGCCGCCATCTTGGCGATCAAGAAGAAACCACCTCTGACGGTGACATTCTTAGGGAAAGCCGCCACCTTTAACCTTCTCTATGCCTTCCCATTTCTGTTACTTGCACTCAATACTTCATGGATCGGTACGGCAGCTTTCATCTTTGGATGGGCCTTTGCGCTCTGGGGTGTGGCTCTCTATCTAGCCACGGGAGTTTCATACTTCCTGACTGCCGTAAAAACTATTAGAGTGTGAGGCTTGTCGGGGATGAGAAAAACTCAAGGGAGAACGCCATGTCATTGATTCCGGATTCGCTCAAATATACAAAAGAGCACGAATGGGTTTCAGATTCTTCTGCCACTGTCATTCGGATGGGCATTACCGATTTTGCACAAGCGGCACTGGGAGACATCGTCTATGTCCAGCTTCCAAAGATTGGTGATGCGGTTATCGCCGACAAGGTGTGCGGTGAAGTTGAATCAACCAAGAGCGTCTCTGAAATCTTTTCGCCTGTCTCTGGAAAAGTTGTCGCCGTCAATGATGGCCTGAATCAATCGCCAGAGTTGCTCAATAGCGATCCTTACGGCGCAGGATGGTTGGCCGATATTGAGGTCTCTGACACCCCGACACCGCTGCTCTCTGCAGAGCAGTATCGTCAAATTACCGCGTAAATTCTGACCTTCTGCCCATATAAATCCCGCTTGATTTATCCAACGGGGCAATCTAGTGTCAGCCTCCAGTTGATGTTGAGCGAGTAAATCGCCGGGGAGGATGGGTGCACTGTGGATTCTCCAAGTAAATCCGAACTCACCACCACCCTGCGCCTCGGAGGCAATGAACCGGTCCAAGATTCAGCCTCAGCGCTCCTCTCAGAGCTTTTGGATTCCGTCTCTGAATCGGAGAAGGAGACGGTCGATCAGATTCTCAATGGGCCAGCCGACAAGGCGATGCTTCTCATTCTTAAAGGTCCTGCCAAAGGTTCCCGTTATCTGATTACGAAGCAGGGATCCACGATTGGACGATCACACGAAAGCGAAGTATTCCTTGATGATGTGACCGTATCGCGCAAGCATGCAGCCATATCTTTTCTTTCGAGCGAATCAGTCTTTGAAATAGTGGACTCATCCAGTTTGAATGGTACATATATAAATTCTCAAAACATTGAAAAGCATAAGTTGCAGACCGGTGATCAAGTACAGGTGGGCAAGTTTCACCTGGTCTTCATCACCGGACAAAGAAAATCGATAGGGGAGAAGTAATGAGCGTTCCAGCCCGTGCCTACTTAAGTATTGGTGAGGTTTTATCAAAGCTACGCGGTGATTTTCCAGATGTAACCATCTCGAAGATTCGCTTCCTAGAATCTGAAGGACTGATCGAACCGCAACGAACACCATCGGGCTATCGCAAATTCACCAGCGTTGACCTGGAGCGACTGCGCTATGTTCTTCTTGCGCAGCGAGATCAGTACCTCCCATTACGCGTCATCAAGGAAAACCTCGACGCCATGGATAGAGGGTTACAACCAGCCGGAACTAACGACAAAGTCGCTCGTCCAGCACTTGGTCTTGCCACAGTTGATGGAGAACTATCAGCAGCAAACTTTGCTCCTTCTTCAGAGATGCGACTGTCCAGAGAAGAGCTTGTCAGCGCATCAGGTCTCGCAGATAGCGCGTTGACTGAACTTGAGAGTTTCGGCCTGATCACAATTCGGGGACGTCACTACGATGCAGACTCACTCGCTATTGCAACAGCGGTTGCTCAGATGTCAGCGTTCGGTATCGAGCCGCGCCACCTTCGCTCCTTCAAATCTGCAGCAGATCGCGAGATCGGACTCATTGAGCAAGTGGTCACTCCACTCAATCGCCAAAAGAGCAGCGA
>JBIPNL010000103.1:0-4183 GCA_044373255.1 Candidatus Planktophila sp.
ATGTCGCCATATGAAATTCCAAGTGCATCAAATTCAGAGGTAATGGCAGATCCCGCAGCATCATCACCGATGCGACCCACCATCGTGACATCGTTTCCAAGAACGGCTAGCCAGGATGCAACATTTGCGCCCGCACCACCACCGTGAGTTGAAATAACAGTACGAGTGTCGTTACCTAAATGAAGCTCATGCGGTGAAGTAGGAATCTGTGCCACGATATCAAGCATCACATCACCGATACAGAAGACCTTGATGCCCATGTCGTGACTACTTTGTTAGTGCAACTGCAATGTCGGCAGCTAAGGCACTATTGGATTTAATGATCTCGATATTCACTGTGAGTGATTCTCCTTGGCTGGCTGTGTGAAAATGCTCAAGCAAGAATGGTGTGACTGCCTTTCCTGTGATTCCTTGTGCACGAGCACCTGCTAATCCGCTAGCCAAAATCGCATCATGTCGACTGCGATCCATCTCTTCCTTGACCGGATTTGCAACGATGAGAGAAGTTGAATCTGTTTTGAGTTCACGACGGGCTTTGATGATGGCAGCGATCTCTGACGCACTTTCAACTCGATGCTCGAGCGTAAATCCTGAATCGGTGAGATAGAAACCAGGGAATGCATGTGTCTGATATCCAACGAGTCCAATAGAAAGAGATTCAAGACGCTCAAGGGTTGCCCCGACATCAAGAATTGATTTCACACCAGCACAGACGATTGCGATGTCGAGCTTTCCGAGAGCGCCAAGATCTGCCGATTCATCAAATGAATCTTGCGCCCCACGATGGACTCCGCCAAGTCCACCAGTTGCAAAAACTCTTATTCCAGCAAGACTGGCAATATGCGAGGTCGCAGCAACTGTCGTTGCAGCACTTAATCCAAGAGCGCTCACTATTGCAAGATCACGAATAGAAGCCTTAGAGATATCGTCACGGTTCGCAATCTCTGATAACTGATCTTTCTCGAGACCAATATGAACTACGCCATTAAGAATTGCGATAGTTGCAGGAGTTGCCCCGTGCGCGCGGACAATCTCTTCGACCTCTTCTGCGACGGCTAAGTTGGAGGGGCGAGGCAATCCATGGCTAATAATTGTTGATTCAAGTGCGACGATTGGTGAGCCTGATGAGAGAGCCGCTGAGACTTCTGCCGAATATTGGATACTCACAGTGGCAACAATACCCATGAGAACATATACCTGTGCATCTGGCAGATATTACTCCTTCGATTTTTGCTTCCCTTGGACTCAGGGGTACCAACGATCGTCTAGGAATAGATCAGAGCCCATCGGGGCGAGAGTTACTCTTTCTGATTGATGGCCTTGGTGCAGATGTCATCGAAACCTATCGTGAACTCATTCCAACGATTTCAGCGCTCACAGTGCATGCAAAGGTGCGCACTCCTTTTCCTTCGACAACGGCAACAAGTCTTGCAACTCTCATGACTGGTGAATTACCGGGTACCCATGGAATGTTGGGATATACCGTGCGAGTACCGCGAAGTGGTGGACGCATCCTTAATGCCCTTAAATGGGATGAGCGCGTGGATCCCATGACATGGCAGCCGCTTCCAACTTTGTTTGAACAGGCAGTTCGAGAAAACATCGCCGTTACGCACGTAGCTGCTAAACGTTACGAGTTAACAGGATTTACGCAAGCAGTATTTCGCGGTGCTACGTATAGCGGAGCAAACATTGCAGCAGATCTCATTGAAAAAACTGTTGCTGGACTTCAAGCAACTCCATCTTTTCTCTACCTCTACGTCAATGATCTTGACTCTGCTGGCCACAGCGATGGTGTTGGCTCAGATAAGTGGATCGCTGCCCTGGTTGGGATAGATTCATTTCTCGCCGATCTTCTTCCGCGATTGCCGAAGGGGACAAGGCTCTGGCTGACAGCCGATCACGGCATGATTAACGTGCAAGAGAAAATAATTCTTGGTGTGGATAACGAACTTCTACAAGGCGTTCGCACAGTTGCCGGTGAACCTAGGGCGCGACATATTTATTTAGAGGGCTCTTTAGATTCACACGCTGCACGCGAAGATGTCGCCGGGCGCTGGCGCGATTTCTTTGGTAGCAACGCGCTTATCAATACCCGCGAAGAAGCAATTTCATCTGGCTTATTCGGTCATGCAGTCAGCGCCGATGCCTCTGATCGCATGGGAGATCTCATTGCAATTCCTCATGGTGGGCTAGTGCTTCTCGATAAAGAGCGCGCCGATAAAGAGGGTTCGATGGTTGGCCATCATGGGGGCTTAAGCGAGATCGAATCAACAGTTGCGCTGTTAACGCGCACTGTTTAGCTCACTTATTTAAAGAGATCATCCTCTGGTTCGTCGCCATCAGTCGGTGTCGCAGTTGCTCGACCGAACATGATTTCATCCCATGAAGGAACTTTTGCGCGTCCAGAAATTCCTTCGGCTTGATCCTCAGCGCGCGGTGTGTCACGAATTGCGACAAGGCGTGGAGTTTCACGTGGCTGCTCGGGTTCAGGAATCGAGTCAACAATGCGCGAAGGATGGCTTGGTTCTGCGTGCACAAGTCCTGGATTCGTTGTGCGCGCTGCTGGCTCTTGTCCCAGCATCCAGCGACCATTTTCATCTGTTGCAACAATTAATCTGCGGTTGAGATCGAAGTTCCAGGTGGCATGTCCTTGACCATCGCGATTCGGATAAGTGAGATCGATAGTCCATGTTCCGTCATCGAGTCGCCATGAGTTCCATGACAATGAATCGCTATCGACTCCACGTGGAGCAAGGCGCGAGGTGACTACTTCTAAAAATGTCTCTTGATCACGCGCACTGTCTTTACGGAGGAGAACAAGAAAAGCTTGATCCAAGATATACACACGCTCTTGCAAGATTGGTCCAGCAAATCGTTCAACTTTATCGACGCTGATGTGTCCGTCGCGTGCGATGGAATCCATCGTCTGGCCTGCCCGAAGGCGGCGTTGAATCTCTTTCACACTCATGTTCTCTGCTTCTTGCGAAGTTTCAACAGCAGTTAAACGTGGTTGATTAACTGTCGCTCGCAACGTATCGCTGATGCGCACCGTGAATTCAGACCCTTGAGCATCGGTGAGTGTGAGGTGGGTGCCTTCAGGGTTCTTGCCCGTTAAACGCAGATCACTCATGTGCGGCAGAATATCCGATAAAGTCAGGATATGACCCCAGAGACTTCCAGGCTCGCCTCAGAATTACATCAATTGGCAGAATCCGTGGCGATCGCAGCAGGGGAGCTACTCATGCAGCGCCCTTCCCACTTTGATCTGACAGAAAAGTCCACCGCGATCGACTTTGCTACACAGATGGATGAGAAGGCAGAGGCACTTATTGTCGAGACTATTCTGCGGGCACGACCTGATGATGGAATCATCGGCGAAGAAGGCGCGGCCCGTCCTAGCAATTCTGGAATCACGTGGGTTATCGATCCACTCGATGGAACGGTCAACTATTTTTACGGCCTACCAGGGTGGAATGTCAGCATCGCCGCGCGCGATGAAGAGGGATCACTTGTTGGAGTTGTTGCAGCACCAACGATTAATTCGCTCTGGTATGCAATTCGCGGAGGCGGTGCATTTCATAACGGTCAGAAGATTGGCTGCACATCCAATGTTGCACTCGATCGCGCACTTCTTGGAACTGGATTTGCCTATGACGTGGCAGACCGCGCTATACAGATTGCAATGGTGGCGTCGCTTCTTCCGCGCACGCGCGACATTAGGCGGATGGGATCAGCAGCAGTTGATCTCTGCCATGTAGGGATGGGCGCACTCGATGGATATTTTGAACATGGCCTCAAAGAATGGGATTGGGCAGCAGGTGCCCTCGTTGCTACTGAGGCGGGAGCCCACGTTGCCCATCGTGGTGATGGTGAACGTAAGCTCACGGTAGCGGCCGGCCCTGGCCTCTTTCCGGTGCTACAGGAAGCGCTCGCACGCGTAGAGATCTAGCCCCTCTCGCCCGATTTACGCTCAAGGCCCCTTATGTGGCAAGATAGGCGGTCTGCGCTGCTACACAGTAAGCGCCGAATTGATAGAAAAGAAACCTGAGGACGAAAATGAACATTCTTGATGCCGTTGATGCCAAGTCATTGCGTAAGGACATCCCACAGTTCCGCGCTGGCGATGAGCTCAAGATCCACGTTCGCGTGATCGAAGGTTCCAAGAGCCGTGTTCAGGTTT
>JBIPNL010000104.1:0-4181 GCA_044373255.1 Candidatus Planktophila sp.
GAAATCAGAAGAGGGATCGCTCCGTAAAGTTCCTCAATGAGTTCTCTGCAGAACAGAGCCATTTAGTTGGATATGAGACCGGAGAGATTTATCTTCCACACCGCTGGCAAGATAGATACACGCGTGAATTGGCGCAAAAAGATATTGAGACAGTAGTACTTGAAAATGAACATTTACGAGCGACGTTCTTACCTGGACTCGGTGGGCGGCTCTACTCGCTTTTTAGTAAAGAGAATGAGCAGGAGCTTCTCTTTACTAATCCGATCCTGCAATTTGCCAATCTTTCTATCCTTAACGCTTGGTTTTCAGGCGGCATCGAATGGAATATGGGGCAGTACGGCCATACATTTGGAACCTGCGCTCCTGTTCATATCGCAAAACTAACCGATGACGCTGGCGATGAATTCATCAGAATTTATGATTATGAAAGAACTCGTAATTTTTATTGGGCAATTGATTGCCACTTGCCACCAGGAGCCAAGAATTTAAGAGTGCATGTTCGAATCATTAACGATCGATCTGAAGCCACACCTATGTATTGGTGGACAAATATTGCAGTTCGCGAAACTCCGAAAGCACGTGTCTTTGGAAGTACAGACGAGGTCATCTTTGTAGATCAAGGCTTTGCCGGTTATGGGACCGGAAAATTACCTTACCTACCAACCGTGCCTGACACAGACCTTTCGTTTCCACAGAACTTTCCATTTGCCAACGAGTACTTCTTTCAAAATCCCACATCAATGAAGTTTCCATGGGAGTCCATTCTCTATGAGGATGGCCACGTGTTTTATGAACGCAGTACCGCAACGTTGCGATACAAGAAGATGTTTTGTTGGGGTAATCACGTTGGTGGTCGTGGTTGGCAAGAGTTTTTATCTGATTCATCCTCGCCCAATTTTTCACCATACCTAGAACTTCAGGCAGGGCTCGCCCCAACTCAACTCCATGGTTATCAAATGCCGGCAAATTCAGAGATTACCTTTACGCAATTCTTCGGTAGCTTTGAAAAATTAGAGAATCAACAGCTATTGAATAAGGAATGGTCGGCCGCTCAAGTAGAGATTGAAGAGCAGATAGAAGAGGCAATTCCACAGGATTTGCTGGAAAGCGAAAACCTACGATTGGAAAAACTCATTGCTCTTCAACCAGAAGAGATTCTCTTCCACGGAAGCAACTGGGGCTTTCTGGAACAAGAGAGGCGCAAGAGTTCTGGGTATGAAATTCCGACAGGGCTTCGATTTGAACCTTCAGAGAGTGAACAAATCATTGACTGGATGGAACTCCTCAACACCGGCAACTATCCTGACCATGGTGTAACGATTACCCCAAAATCATGGATGGTCCAGAAAGAGTGGATACCGCTCCTAGAACAGAGCACCCAAAACTGGTTGAGCGCGCTACATATTGGAAATTACCACTACGAAATTGGAGAACGTGAAAAGGCAATCGAGAGTTGGAAAAATTCTCTACAACTCAACCCATCTCCATGGGCGTTACGTAATCTAGCGATTGCTGAAAGAGATAGCGAAAACCTATCGTCCGCGTTGTCACTGTACGGAGAAGCAATTGATAAATTTGGCGCAAAGTTACACGATGCATTTTATGAGGAGTACCTGCAGTTATTGGTTAAGGCAGAAAACTATGAGGAGCTGTGGAGAATTTACACAGAACTGCTATCAACGAGGGTTCCAAGCGAGCGAATAGATTTGGCCGCCGCGAAAGCAGCGCTACAGCTAGGACACTTCGAGTTCCTGGCAAAGATATTCACTCGCACCTTTGCGCAGATTCGAGAAGGTGAGACGACCTTGGTTGCTATCTGGTTTGAGCATCAAGCAATTCTGGAAGCGCAGCATTTAGGGGTAGCCGTTGACGATCAGCTGAGAGAAAAGGTTCGTCACAGCACTCGTCCACCAAAAAATATAGATTTTCGAATGATCGAGCTCTAACTCACTGGTGCTGTGGTGGGACGGGTCGGACTTGAACCGACGACGACCGAATTATGAGTTCGGGGCTCTAACCAACTGAGCTACCGTCCCGTATGGGGCTTGCCCGAACTTTACTGCAATTAATCCTTTACAACTTTTCCTTTTGTGATTTTCTCCCGCTGAAATCCTCGTCTGCCCCAGAATTCCCAGAGCCCCATGGTGGAAAGGATGAGGGCAAAACCAAAGAGGAGGTCTTCAAGTGGGGCGGCGGCGATGCGAGTTCCGATAATTCCAGTTTCGTCGTACATCACGATTGCTTTCCCATCGGCGCGGTAATGGGTGAGCCACCAATTCGTCATTAACTGGAAGGGGAGAATGATTGAGTAAGAGATCCAAAAGGCAGCGCGTGTAAGTAGCGAGTTTTTAAAGACAAATAAGTCGACTATCACTGCGATGAGAACTGCCGCTATTGCAAGATCGCTATAGATCATTTCTCATCCTTTCCAAACTCTTTTTCACGCAGATGAGGTTTTACGGTTGTCACACCTTCAATAGTTAAAATCGCTGCCATCGGAACGATGATGAAAAAGAGATATTCTTCGAGTGGAATATTGAATGGACCGTAGATTCCGAGCGTTCTCTCTGGATTAAAAAACCAATGACCTTGAGAAATTGCGTATGCATCCCAGATGATGAAAACAACACTTACGGGAAGGATGCTGATCAAAGCTCTCTTCCAGCGACGTAGCACACCAGTCTTTAAGACGACTTCGAGCCAGAAAGAACCAAAGACGGTAAAGGCGAGCATCGCCATGTATCCAAATTTAGCCACGCCGAATCTTCTCATAAACCCCTTTGGTAGGGTTGGTTACAAGGGGGTTAGACATGAAATCTGGTGAGGTGAAACTCTTCGAAGGCATCAGGAATTTTTCAAGTGTCGCAATCCTCGCTGGAATAATCCTCTCGCTGATCTTCTCGCAAGTATTGGGAGAAAGTTCTATGCAATGGCAAGTTGTCATTGCAATCGCTGCCCTAGCAATAGGTATTCCACATGGAGCACTCGATCACCTTGTGACCTTGCCCAAGTCACGCCCGCTTGTAATGGCTGGCTTTATCGCTGTCTACGTTCTCATTGCGATCGTGGCTGTCATTGCAATATTAGAATTTAACGTTGTCGGCTTCATCTTTGTCTTGGTAATGAGCGCCGTGCATTTTGGAATCGGCGATGCCGCCTTCATTAGCGAGCTTGATCGTAGACAGCCAGTTGCGGTGCGACTTCCTCGCGCAATCTATGCCCTCAGCTCCGGTTCGATTCCAGTGCTTATTCCTTTGGTCAATAGCGCAAGTACAGATGCTCTGGCCCAGGTAAATCCCTCACTCATTGATTGGCATCAAGGGTATGACCAGGAAATTCTCACAGTAGTCATCACGATCGCCTGTATCTCGATTGCACGGTTAATTGTCCGGAAGCGAATTCGAGAAGCAGTCGATATCGGATTATTGCTCGCCTTAGCTCTACTTACTCCTCCTCTCATTGCCTTTGCACTCTATTTCGGGTGTTGGCATGCGATGAGACATACCGCCCGTCTGACACTATCGCTGGAGAGTTCACAGCGCGCATATGAATCAGGAAATATTCGATCAGCATTTCTTAAAGCTGTAATCCCGGGAATTCCTGCTTTAGTAGGAACTTTTTTTATTGCAGCCATTCTTGCAATTCGTGGTCAAGAATTTAACGATGACTTCTTCTGGATGGCCCTTGTTGTTGTGTGGGCGCTCACTGTCCCTCACATGGCAGTTACGGCAAAACTCGACCGTCGCGCATTAACCTAAGGGTATGAAAATCCGCGTTGCTATTTCCCTTGCACTTTTTCTTACCTGCCTTGCCCCGATAGGTGCCCAAGCAGCACCTGTCTATAGATTTCCGGTTAGAGGGTGTGAAGTTGATTATGCCCGTGCACATCATGATTATGCTGCGACGGATATTCTCTCAAAGGCAGGTTGCGCATTTGTTGCACCGATTGATGGTGTGATCGATGAAGTCAATCGTGAAGATACGTGGTCTGGAAAAATCAACGCTGGACTTACTCGTGGCGGTCTATCTGTATCACTTATCGGTGTTGATGGCGTGCGATATTACGGATCGCATCTTCGTTCTGTGCATAAAGATATTCAACCTGGTTTAGCGGTAAAGGCTGGACAACGTCTTGGCTCTGTTGGATCAACCGGTAGCGCACGTGGTACCGCACCCCATTT